>CAYOBW010000232.1:0-3457 GCA_964402115.1 uncultured Victivallales bacterium | reverse complement strand
GCGCGGAGGCTTTGACGATGAGGGTTCGGCATTATACCCGGGAGGTGCTGGCCGGCGCCGTGCTGGCGGCCTCCGCTGCCGGCGCGCCGGCGGCGCCCATCATCTTTCTCCCGCCGGCGACCGTCGTCGGCGATGCCGACGTGAAGACGGCCGGCAGCCTCGTGTACGCCTATGACGAGTCGAACGGCGCCACCACGCTCAACGGTGTGAGCTTCAGTGCGGGAAGCAGCCTGACGGCGCTGGGCGGGGGCCATGTCACGTTCAGCGGCTTTACGGGCCTCAATAACTCCGTCTTCAGCGGCGGCACGGCCAGCCCGTGGAGCGGCCTGACGGCCGGCTACAAGACGCTCCTCCAGGGGTCGGCGTACACGGGCTTCGGCGGATCGGCCACCGTCACGCTCAACAACCTGACTGGCGGTCACCAGTATGCCGTGCAGTTCTGGGTCCATGACGGCCGCGCCGCCAATCCCGATCCTGCCGGACGCGCCGAGCACATTGCCAGCGCCGACGGCAACAGCCAAACCCTGGACTACAACAGCGCCAACGCCCTCGGCGGCGTGGGCCAGCACGTCACCGGCCTGTTCCTGGCCGACGGCTCGACGCAGTCCTTCACCCTGGCGGGGACCGGGACGCCGCAGCCGTCCGCGCAGCTGAACGCCATCCAGCTCCGCGACGTCTCGAACATCGGTTGCTGGCTCGGTACCGCCGGCGCCGTGTGCGACGCCGCGACGACGCGCAACTTTGCCGCCAACCTCTATAGCGCGCCCCTGAGCGCGGTGACCTTCGCCTCCGCCCAGGCCCCGCTGGGCGCGGTGACCTTCGCCGATGCCTACTGGGATGGCGGCGCGGCCGTGGGCGTCACGCAGACCAACGTCGCGCTTGCCGCCGGCGGCGTGTCGACCGGCAGCGTGCTCTTCCAGAACCGGCAGCGCCACTACACCGTGACCAGCTCCGACACGAACGGCATCGGCGGCGCGACGGCCGTGAGCATCGTGGGCGGGGGCGTGGTAATCCTGGCCGGCGCCCACCGCTTCACCGGCGCGACCACCGTTGGCGACGGCGTGCTGCGGATTGCCGGCACCGTGCAGCTTTCCCGCACCTCCGGCATCACCCTCGGCGGGGCGGGCGTGCTGAACGTCACGGCGGGCGTCGGCACGTGGAACCTTCCGCTCGCCGGCGCCGGCACGTGGAATCTCGCCGGCGCGCATACGACGTGGACGCGTGTCACCGCCGCGATCTCCGGCTTCACCGGCACGCTCAACATCGGCGCCAACGCCGCCCCCTACGGGAGCAGTGCCGCCAACTATCCCGGTCCCGGGGCTGTGATCAACGTCGCCAACGGCGGCGAGTTGAACTTCGGCGGCGGCGGGGGCGCGTTTGTGACGGCTGCCGGCGTGATCAACCTCAACGGCGGGACAGGTGCGACGTGGGACGTGACCGGCGCCGCGCTCCGCGTCCTGAACAAGATGACGGTGAGCCAGAGCATCAACCTGAACGCCGGCAGCACCATCGGTTGCTATCCGGGACAGGGCGGCGCCACGTTTGCCGGCCCAATCGCGCTGGACACGCATACGCTGACCGTGAAGGTTGCCGCCGCCGCTGACGTGCTGACCATGAAAGGCAGCCTTTCGGGCGCGGGCGGAGCGGTGGTCAAGACGGGCGCGGGGACCCTCGTGCTCGCCGGCAACAACAGCTTCGGCGGCGCGGTCGCCATCAACGCCGGCACCCTGCAGCTGGCCGCGCCCGCGCCCGGCGCGCTTCCCGCGAACCTCCGGATCATGCCGCTGGGCGACTCCATCACCTACGGTTCCGGCGGCAGCAATGCGGGCTACCGCGGGCCGCTCTACAGCCTGCTCCGCCCCGTCGCTTCGGACGTCCAGTTCGTTGGCGTCAAATCCGAGAACCCCGGCAGCCTGCCGACAAGCCCGCTCGACCAGACGCACCACAACGGCCTGTCGTCGTACACGCTCAGTTGCACGTCCGCTAACCTCGACGGGCTCGACCTCACGGTCTACAACACGTACGGCGGCGCCTCCCGCAACCCAGACGGCGGCTACTGGCTCGACGGCGGCCACGACACCGGCCGCGGCGCGCTGCACCCCGACCTGGTGCTCCTGCTGCTCGGCGCCAACGACGTGCCGAACATGACCGGGGTACAGGACCGGCTGCACGCGCTGCTGACCAAGCTGCTCACCCTGCGGCCCGGTGTACGCATCATCGTGGCCGACGCCACGCCGCGCACCGGGACCTACAGCGCGGCCACCATCGCTTACAACACCATCGTGGATGCCGAGGTCGCGCTGCTGCGCGCCCGGGGCTATCCGGTCGGGCTGTGCGATCTGTGGACGGGGTTCCCGTCCGGCGGTCTCGGCGCCGATGGCGTGCACCCCAACAGCACCGGCTACGACTGGATGGCCACCCAATGGTACAACGCCATCCTGGCCGCGTACAGTGAGGCATCCGCCCTGCCGGCGCATGCCGCGGTGTCCATCGCCGCCGGCGCCGCCCTGGACGTGAACGGCGCCCGCGCGACCGTGTCCAGCATCGCCGGCGCCGGCGCCATCCGCCTCGGCGCGGGTGTGCTCACCGTCGATAACGCGGAAGCCGACAGCTTCGCCGGAGCCATCTCCGGCCCCGGGAGCCTGATCAAGACCGGCCCGGGCCCGCTCACACTGGCCGGCAGTAACACCTTCACGACCGACACCCTTGTCAGCAACGGCGCCCTGGTGGTCAGCGGCGTCCTCGCCAGTCCGGTCACGGTTGCCGCCGGCGCGACAATCGGCGGCGCCGGAACGATCCGCGGCAACCTCACGGTGCAAGCCGGCGCGAACATCGCCAGTCGCCTGCCGGGCAACCCGCTTGCCATCCTCGGCAACCTGACGCTCGGCGGCACGCTGAACATCGAGGATGCCGGGGGCTTCGGCCCCGGGACGTTCACGCTGTTCACCTACACCGGCGGGCTGACCAACCTCGGCGTCGCGCTGGGTGCGGTTCCTGCCGACGCCCTGGTTTACACGCTGGACACCGACACGCCGGGTCAGGTCGGGCTGCAGGCGGCGCTGACGCCGTTTGGCGCATGGCAGACGGCGCATTTCGGCAGCTACACCAATGCGGAGGCTGCGTCCGACGCCGATCCGGACGGGGACCGGCTCAGCAACGGGGAGGAGTTCCGCGCGGGCACCAACCCGACGAACGCCGCCTCGGTGCTGCGGCTCAACGCGCTCAGCGTGGCGGGCCCCGGTGTGGTTGTGGCCTGGGGCAGCGTCGGGGGCCAGCGCTACCGGGTGCAGTACAGCGACGGCGACGCGCGTGGCGGCTGTAACGGCGTGTTCGGTGACATCCCCGTGGACCTGGGCGACACCCATCCGGCCGGCCAGCCGGGGACGCTGCAACTTCGCGATGATTTTTCATTGATCGGCGTGCCGCCGGCGGGTAACCGTTATTACCGCGTGCGGAC
>CAYOBW010000231.1:0-11239 GCA_964402115.1 uncultured Victivallales bacterium | reverse complement strand
GGCCGAAGTTGTGCTCCAGGTTGTAGCCCTTGGTTTTGAGGGTGTTGTTGTTTTCGTTCTCGATTTTCCACCGGCAACGCCCCGTGGCGACGATGCCGGCAACGTTAGCGTCGTCGATTTTCCAGTCCGTCACCCAGGCATTGTGGTACGGACTCTTGCGGTGCTTGCCGGCGATGGTCACCTCGCACCAGTTGACCTTGAGTGCGCCTTCTCCCTCGACCAGCGGAACACCGTTGGCGTAGCGATAGGCGTGCTCTTCCCAGTGGCCCTTGGCGTCCTTGACCCGCATCGTGACGGTGCGCAGTTCGCCACCTTGCTCCAGGCGTCCGATCCACTGGTAGAGGTGTGTGTGCGAATCGGGCTTGCAGGTGAAGATGAAGTGGGAGCGTTGCAGCAGGACGCGGCGGCAGAACGGCTGATGGGCGTAGAGGTCGTCGCCCAGATACGTGACGTTGTGGTTCAGGCCCGCCAGGTAGCGCGCGGCCTCCTTGTCCAGCCAACGCTTGGCGGCGGCGGTCTCGCAGTCCTGTTTATCGTGGCCGTCCTGAGGGGCGATGAACTCCGGCCGCAGGGCGATGGCGTGGCGCTGACCGGGGGCGACGATGACCGGAGTGATCGCACTGTGATAATAGGTGATCGTGCCGTTGCTGTGTTCGATCTTTGTGCATTGGTCGCAAGAGAGGTTCTGGGATGAGAAGTACCAGGTGCCATCCAGGGCGATCGGCGTCGTGCCTCCCAGCGTCTGGAAGGCCCCCAGCACCCCTTGGTCGCGCAGCCCCTCAAAGATCTCGTCGTAGATCGGGTAGAGGGCCTCCGGCGGAACCTCGTCGAGCGTGTCGCGGACATGATTGTCGGAGGGGATTTTCTCGATCTGGAAGAGGGTTTGCGCATTGCTCTGCCCCTTGTTTTCCTGCATGGCCTTCTGAGCGGCCAGGAACGAAGGGCACTGGGTGTAGAAGACCGCGAAGGCGCTCAGCGCGATATCCTCCATCGTGTACTTCTTGTTCTTGCCCGTGCGCCGGTCGTGAAACGCCCCCAAGCGTTGGCGGATGAGGCCGATGAGTTGGTCAAAGCCCCGCAGGCTCATGCGCAGAGCCTCCGGCGGAAGTCGGGGGAAAGCGGTCGCAGGTAGATGTCCTTGACCGGCACCGCGAGCGTCTGATCGCGGTCGTTGCGGCTGCGGCCGGCCGTGGCGCCCACCGGCAGCCAGCCCGCGGCCCGATAACAAGTTCCCCGGAACCGCTCGCGATCCACGAAGGTTTCCAGCAACTCGATGCCCTGTCCGTATTTCCCTTGCCAATCGGCGTGGAGCCGATGGACCACACGCCCCAGCACGTGACTGGCCAGATGCGGCACGCGCACCCAGGGCAGGACCAGAAAACGCGTATTGTTGGCCAGAAGTGGCAACGTGCGCTCGCGTTGTTCCGGCGTCCAGCCGATCCAGGCGTCGCGGGCTTTGGCCTTCCAGGCCGCCGCGCCGAACAACAGGCACGCCAAGGGGCGGCCGTGCCGGTCGCGAGCCAGGTACTTGAGGTTCTCGCCCACGCAGTTGCGCAGGCCCAGATAGTGATGCCGTTGCAGCAGAAAGCGGAACAACCTCTGATCCGGGTGACCTTCTCCCAGCGCCTCGAGCCGCAGTGGCTGCAAATCGCTCAGCGCCCCCTCGATGGGCGTGCGGTCACAGGGCACCTCCTGCGTCCGGCTATTGCGCAAGCCATTGGGACTGGGCCGCTGCCGGGCCGGCAGCCGAAGCTGCCCGCGCCGCTCCAACTTCAGCAGCAACGTGCGGCACGCCATGTCCTTCAGCCGCCCAGCCCCGTTGCGCCAGTTCCAGCGTGCGCACAACTCTCGCGACAACCGGCTGCGGTTCCACCCCGGCTCCCTCGCCAGCCAGTCCCGTACCAGCCCGAGGTCCGCCGCGCTCAACCGTCGCCCTTGAATGACCTGTTCCGCCTTCACGAGAACCGGCTATACCCGAACAACGAAACTGAGTCCAGAACTTTTCTGAAATCTTTTTCGCCCACCCCTTCTACAGGCGCTCCTCCGCCCTCAATCCACCCGCTTCCCCCCGTGTCACGCCGCATAATGAGAACTGCTGGGATATTCGCCGGACCAGAACAGGTGTGATGGCAACGAAGTACAATCGCACCCGGCCAGGACGGACGACGGGGACTGGCGCGGTGCGCCTGCGAGCGTGCCGGCAAGACCTACGTGCGCGGCAGCACGGACAACGACAGGAGCGGGTCAACCGCCCACGTCCAACACCTCGCGCACTTTTCGCGCGAGCTGGTTGCGGCCGAAGGGCTTGGGCAGGAAGCTCACGCCGTCGTCCAGGATGCCCCGCTGGGCGATGACGTCGGCCGTAAAGCCGGAAATGAAGAGCAGCTTGAGCGCCGGGCGCAGCGTCGACAGCCGGTTGGCCAGATCGCGGCCGCTCATGCCGGGCATGATCACGTCGGTGATCAGGAGGTGGATCGTGCCGGCATGCTGCGAGGCCAGGCGCAGGGCTTCCTCCGGATGCTCCGCGACCAGCAGGTTGTAGCCGAGATCTTCGAGGAATAGGCGCGTGGCAAGACGGACGGACTTCTCGTCTTCGACCAGCAGGACCGTCTCTGCGCCCCGGGGAGGCTCCGCCGGCGCTTCGGCGCCCGCCTGCACGGCTTCCGCGGGAACGAAGCGGGGCAGGTAGACCCTGAAGGTCGTGCCTTTGCCGGGCTCGCTGTCGACATCGATGAAGCCGCTGTTCTGCCTGACAATGCCGTACACAGTGGCCAGGCCCAGGCCGGTGCCTTTGCCCACGCCCTTGGTGGTGAAGAACGGTTCGAAAATGTGTTCACGCGTCTCACGCTCCATGCCGCAACCGCTGTCGGTGACCGTCAGCAGCACGAAGCTGCCGGGAAGCGCATCCGCATTCGCGGACGTGTCGGCGTGGTCGAGCGTGACGTTGCTGGTCTCGATAGTGACCGAACCTACTCCGCCGATGGCGTCGCGGGCGTTGATGCACAGGTTCGCCAGGATCTGATCGATCTGGCCAGGGTCCATCTTCACGTGCCGGACATGGGCGCCCGGCCGCCAGTCGACGGCGATATCCTCGCCCATCAGGCGCCGCAGGAGATTGAGCATATTCGTGATGGCGTCGTTGATATCGAGCACTTCGGGCGCGATGATCTGCTTGCGGGCGAAGGCGAGGAGCTGCCGGGTGAGATTGGCGGAGCGCTCGGCGTCCAGGGTAATCTCCGTGAGCCACTCGCGAATGGGATGATCCGGCCCCACCCTGTCCCGGCACATCTCGGCGTAGTTCAGGATGCCCATGAGCATGTTGTTGAAGTCATGCGCCACGCCGCCCGCCAGGCGGCCCACCGACTCCAGCTTCTGGGCCTGCACGAGCTGCGCCTGCAGCCGGGCCTTCTCTTCTTCCGCCCGCCTGTGATCGGTGATGTCGACCATGGCCGTCATCAAGTACAGGGGCAGGCCGGCTGCGTCCCGGCGCAGGGTTGAGCTGAGATCCACCCAAACCACCGAACCATCCTTACGGAGAAACCGCTTAGTGAACCGCGCTGAATCCTGTTTGCCGGCGTGCAGCGTGTCGATGAACCGCTGAGTCAGTTCCACGTCCTCCGGATGCGTCATCGATTGCCAGGTCCGGTGCTCGAGCTCAGCCTGCGAATATCCCAGCATTTCGCAGAGGGCCTGGTTGACCTGCACTTCCCCCGTCAGCCGGGTCATGGACGTGCCGACATTGGAGCGCTCGAAGAAGGTCTTGAACTTGTCCTCGCTTTCCTGGAGCGCCGTGCGGTCAGTCCTCTGTTTCTCGTAGTCCAGGAAGAGCCGGGCGATGAGCATCGTCGCGATCGGATAGACACCGATGATCGCAAGGCCCAGCTGGCGCCAGACCTCATGGCGCGCGCCCCCGGGCAGCAGCCACATCAGCCCCAGCATGACCCCATGCACCAGCAGGCCGAAGCCCCAGAGCTCCAGCAGGCCGATGGGGCGGGCGGCCCTTTTCCGCCAGTAGTGAAAGGCGACGCCAAGCGCGGCGGATTCAACGATCACGCTCAGCCCCATGGCCGTCCCCGCGCCGCCCAGCCACAGCCGATAGGCCCCGCACATGAGCGCGGAAACGAGAGCCACAACCGGCCCGCCAAAAGCGCCGCCCAAGCTCAGCACGATCGAGCGCCCGTCGAAGATGACCCCGGGCAGGAGCCGGACCGGGGTCACCATGCCCACCAAACCCACCGCACCGAACAGGAGACCGTAGAGGATCCGGCTCGTGCGCCGCTGCATGCGCCACCGGGCCTCGATGACTTGACAGGCGGCCGCCAGAGCAGCCAGCAGAGCGATGTTATGTATGAGGTCCAGCAGAATCATGCGCAGGCCCCTCTGTCCGGGACGACCGGCTCGCCCGGTGAAAGGTCAGCCCTTCTCGCCTGTAAGGACTTCATCGTGAGCGTAAGCCGGAAGTTGTCTCGAGGCGTCGGCCGCCTCCTCCGAATTGCCACGCGCAGGATAGCGGCAGCGCCTGCCGTTTCCAAGGGCATTCGTCACCTGCGATGCTTCAAACCCAAACGCGGCCTGCGCAGAAGCCCAGATTGCCCGCCGTCTTGTTCCTCCCTAGCGCGAAGCGCGCCGGCGCAAGCCGGAGGCTACAGCGTCTCCGGTCCGCAACCGTTGCTGAATCTCCTTGTCCGCCGGGGACGCCTGCGGTATGTCCACGGGTGTCGCGGGCGCGGCGCGGGGCCGACGCCGGCAGGCTGGGAGGTTCGCATGAGAATCCGGAGCCGGGGCATGTGCGGGGTTTTGGCAGGAGTGATCGGCGGCTGGCTGGGCGCGGGCGGGCAGGCGGCCACGGCGGCGAATCCGGGCGGGGTGTTCGTCTCGGGCGACGCCGCCGTGGACCAGGCTTATCGCAAGGCGCTCGGCGTCATCGCCGCGGACGTCAAGGACGGCCAGTTCCTGGCGGGCCAGAACTGGGCGCAGGTCTGGACGCGCGACACGTCGTACTCGGTGGAACTGGCCTGCGCGCTGCTGCACCCGGACGTTTCGCGCACGACCCTGCTGGGGCTGTCGCAGCCGGTCGAGGGCATCGGCGAGTGCTGGTACCAGGACAAGTGCGGGCATTTCGCCGGCTGGCCCAACCTCACCGACGCGATCGTCGGCGCCTCGGGCGCCTGGGCGCTGTACCTGGTGACGGGCGACCGCGCCCTGCTGCAGCCGATCCACGAGCGCACGCTGCGCAGCCTGCAACGCGCCGAGCGGGACGCCTATCACGCGGGTTCGGGGCTCTTCGGCGGCTGTTCCACCTTCATGGAGTCCAACAGCGGCTACCCCGGCTCCTATGCGATGAAGGGCGACCGCATCGCCAAGACCGCCGCGCTCAGCACCTGCCTGCTTTACTACAACGGCTACCGCGTCGCCTCCTCCGCCGGCCGCGCGCTGGGCCGGGACGTCGCCGCGCTCGAGGAGCAGGCCGGGAAGCTGAAGGACGCGATCAACGCCAGGCTCTGGCTGGCGGACGCGGGCTACTACGCCTACTACCTCGACGAAAACGGCAAACTGAACACCCACATGGAAGGCGCGGGCGAGGCGCTGGCGATCCTGTACGGCGTGGCGGACGAGGCGAAGGCGCGGAGCATCCTGGCGCGCGCGCCGACCACGCCCTGGGGCTTCCCCTGCCAGTGGCCGCAATACCCGGAGTGGATGGACTACAAGAAGGGCGACGCCGACTACTACCACAACGGGATGATCTGGCCGTTCGTGCAGGGCTACTGGGCGCGGGCCGCCGCGGAGCTGAAGGACGCGGCGGTCTTCGGCCGCGAGCTGGACGCGCTGGTGAAGCTCTCGGAGAAGTCGGACACCTTCATGGAGTTCTACCGGCCCGAAGACGGGGCCCCCGACGGCTCGCCGCGCCAGCTCTGGAGCGCCTCGGGCTTCCTGTCGATGATCTACCACGGGCTCTGCGGCATGCGCTTCGAGGAGCAGGGCGTGCGCTTCGCCCCGGTCGTGACGGCGCGCTTCGCCGCCCTGTCGCTGACCGGCCTGCGCTACCGCGACGCCACGCTGGACATCGCGGTGAAAGGCCACGGCACCCGCCTCACCGCTTTCAAGCTGGACGGCAAGACGCAAGCTGAGCCTTTCCTCGATGGCGCGCTCAAGGGCGCCCACACCATCGCCATCGACATGGCGAACTAACCCGAGGGCCGAAGCGCTTCAGATGCAGACCCGGCTCACCACCCTTGCGGGCGCCGTGGCGGTTATCGCCCTCGGCGCCGGCGCAGCCCCCATCGACAGGGAGGCGCTCGTCGCCCGGCATCGCGTCGTGCGCACGGACGCGCAGACGCGCAACCCGCTGCAGGTCGGCAATGGCGAATTCGCCTTCGGCGCCGACGTGACGGGCCTGCAAACCTTTCACGGCAACACGTTCGCGCAATGGGGGTGGCATACGCTGCCGCTGCCCGCCGGCCTGCGCGTCGAGGACTTCAAGCTCAAGCCCTACGACACGTACGGCCGGCCGGTCGGCTACGCCACGGACGCCGCCGGCCAGGAGGCGCTGTACGACTGGCTGCGGCAGAATCCTCACCGGCTCAACCTCGGCCGCCTCGCCCTGGCGGTGCGAAAGCACGACGGCACGGCTCTCAAACCCGCCGACCTGGCGGACATCCGCCAGGAACTCGACCCCTGGCGCGGGCTGCTCACCAGCCGTTACACGCTCGAAGGCCGGCCCGTCGTCGTCACCACCTGCGCCGATCCCGCGCGCGACGCCGTGGCCGTGCGCATCGAGTCCCCGCTCGCGGCCGAGGGCCGGCTCGCCGTCGCGCTCGCCTTCCCCTACGGCAACCCCACGAACATCGACGGC
Source organism: uncultured Victivallales bacterium (assembly GCA_964402115.1). GTDB lineage: Bacteria > Verrucomicrobiota > Kiritimatiellia > UBA8416 > CAYOBW01 > CAYOBW01. Next base: position 4,386 of record CAYOBW010000231.1, on the reverse strand, counting down.
GCGAACTGGTCGCAGCCCGGGGCGCACACGACCCGCCTGACGACGCCCGGCGCGGGCCGGGCCGATTTCGGGCGGCGGCTCGACGCGGACCGCTACGGGGTGGCGTTGGCCTAGACAGGCGCGGCCGCGCTGACGCCGGACGGCCCGCACCGGTACCTGCTCGCGCCCGCCGCCGGCGTCTCCAACCTGGACTTCGTGTGCGCGTTCGCGCCGGGCGCGGAGGCGGGCGCGCTGCCCGCGGGCGACGCGGTGCGGGCCGCGGCCGCGCGCCACTGGCCGGCCTTCTGGCAGAGCGGCGGCGCACTCGACCTCGCGGGCAGCCGCGACCCGCGCTGGCGCGAACTGGAGCGCCGCGTCGTACTTTCGCAGTACCTGCTCGCCGTCAACGAGGCCGGCTCGCTGCCGCCGCAGGAGAGCGGGCTGCTCAACAACAGCGGCTGGTACGGCAAGTTCCATCTCGAGATGCACTGGTGGCACGGCGCGCACTACGCGCTGTGGGACCGCTGGCCGCTTTTCGCGAAAAGCCTGGGCTGGTACGCGCGCACGCTGCCCGCCGCCCGCGCGCTCGCCGCCTCGCAGGGCTACCGCGGGGCCCGCTGGCCCAAGATGGTCGGGCCGGAGGGGCGCGATTCGCCGTCCGGCGTCGGCCCGCTGCTGATCTGGCAGCAACCGCACCCGATCTGCTACGCGCTGCTCGACGCGCGCCTGCACCCCGGCCGCGCGACGCTGGAGCGCTGGCGCGACATCGTCTTCGAGACGGCGGACTTCCTCGCCTCCTACGCCGTGCGCGATGCGCAAACGGGCCGGTGGGTGCTCGGCCCGCCGCTCAAGACCGTGCCCGAGAAGAATGACCCGCGGACGACGCGCAACCCCGCCTTCGAGCTGTCCTACTGGCGAATGGGCCTGCGTGTGGCCCGCGACTGGCGCGCGCAACTCGGGCTGCCGCCGCAGCCGGAGTGGGACGCGGTCTACGCGGGACTGGCCCCACTGCCGGTCGGCGAAGGCTGCTACCTGCTGCAGGAGGACCAGCCCGACACGTTCACGAAGTGGAACTGGGAGCACCCGTCGCAAATCGGGATGCCCGGCATGCTGCCCGGCGACGGCGCGGACCTCGCCACCGCGCGTCGCACGGTGCCGCGCACGCTCGAGACGTGGAAGTGGGATACGTGCTGGGGGTGGGACTTCCCGATGCTGGCCATGGCCGCCGCGCGCACCGGGCAGGCGGGACTGGCCATGGACGCCCTGCTGCACGAAAGCCGGAAGAACCGCTACGACGACGCCGGCATCTGCGCGGGCGGGCCGGCCGGCGCCTACTTTCCGGGCAACGGCGGCCTGCTCTACGCCGTCGCCCTCATGGCCGCCGGGTGGGATCCGCTGCCATCCGGGGAAGGCGTCCCGCCCCCCGGCCGCCACGCGCCGGGCTTTCCGGACGACGGTTCGTGGACCGTGCAGTGGGAGGGGCTGAAGCCCGCGCCGTAGGCAGCCGGCAGACAAGGGGCGGCCGGCCATTCAAACGCGAATCGCCGGCCGGGGCTTGACGCGGCACGACGGGCGGCGTAGCGTGTGTCGCCATGGGGTGACGGACGCCCCCGCAGGGAGGAAAGAACATGCTCAAGGACTTGGATCTGTCGCGCAAGGTGCCGAAGCCCGATTTCAAGAAGCAGGCGGAGCAGCTGTCCCTGAAGCTGGGCGCGCTGCAGCGCCAGGCGCTGGAACAGCGCGTGCCGTGGATCGTCGTCTTCGAGGGCTGGAATGCGGCCGGCAAGGGCACGCTGATCAACGACCTGATCCAGCCCCTTGACCCGCGCGGTTTCGCGGTGTTGAGCTCCCACAACAACCCGAACGAGGAGGAAGCCTACCGCCCCTTCCTCTGGCGGTTCTGGGAGCGCACGCCCGCGCGCGGCCGGCTGACGATCTTCGACCGGAGCTGGTACTTTCGCGTGATGGAGGACCGGATCGAGAAGCGCATCACCCCGCACGCGGCGGAGCTGGCCTGCCGCGACATCCAGGCCTTCGAACGCCAGCTGTGCGACGATGGCACCGTCATCATCAAGTTCTTCCTGCACATCTCGAAAGCCGAACAGCAAGAGCGGTTCGACGCCCTCCGCCGCGACAAGGTAACGGCCTGGCGCGTGACCCGCGAGGACCTCGCGCGCCACCGGCAGTACAAGGCCTACCGGAAGATCGTCGAGGACACGCTGGCCGACACGGAGTCGGAGTTCGCCCCCTGGACCGTCGTCGAGGCGCATGACCGCCGCTTCGCCGCCCTCAAGATCTTCAGCACCGTCATAGCCGCCCTCGAAGAGCGGCTGAACCGTGCCCCGGCCCGCCCGGCGCCCCGCGCCAAACCCGCCCCCAAGCGCCGCGCACTGCCCGAGTCCCTCGCGCCCTCCTTGATCGATCGCCTCGACCTCAAGCAGACCCTTGCCCCGGAGGTCTACGAGGCGCGCATGGAGCAGCTGCAGGAGCGCATGCGCTATCTCGAGCACGAGATCTACCGGCGACGCGTGCCCGTCGTGATTGCCTACGAGGGGTGCGACGCCGCGGGCAAGGGCGGCAACATCCGGCGGCTGACGCAGAAACTGGACCCGCGCGGTTACGAGGTGGTGCCGATTGCGGCGCCCAATGACATCGAGCGGGCGCACCACTACCTTTGGCGCTTCTGGACCCGCATGCCCAAGGCCGGGCACATCACGATCTTCGACCGCTCGTGGTACGGGCGCGTCCTGGTCGAGCGGGTCGAGGGCTTCTGCGCCGAGGACGATTGGCGGCGGGCCTACCGCGAAATCAACGAACTGGAGCAGCACCTCATCAACTACGGCACCGTGCTCCTGAAGTTCTGGCTGCAGATCGATCCGCGCGAGCAGCTGCGCCGTTTCCGGCTGCGGGAGCGGACCGAGCACAAGCGCTGGAAGATCACCGAAGAGGACTGGCGCAACCGCGCCAAGTGGCCGGCTTACAAGGAGGCCGTGGAGGAGATGCTTGTCCGCACCAGCCCCCCGAACGCCCCGTGGACCATCGTGGAGTCGAACTGCAAGTACTTCGCTCGCGTGAAGGTCCTCGAGACCGTCACCCGCGCGATCGAGCGGCGACTGAAGCTCAAGGCCTGACGAATTCCGACTCCAGGACCGCCTGCTGCCAGAGTTTCCACGTGGAGCCGTCCTGCCGGAAGACGTAGACGGAATCCACGGTGTTGTCCGTGAATGCCGCCGGGCCGCTGAGGCGCGTGGTCTTCTGCCGGCCGCGGGCCAGCGCGTACACGCCGTCGCGACCGATCAGGTGAAAATCCAACAGCTCGACCTTGAGCCGATAAACGCCCAGCATCTGCTCGGTCGTCTTCAGGGTCATTTCGTAAGCCGGCGAGTCGGGGTGAATGGTGCGGGTCACGGCCGCCAGGTCGGCTTTTTCCGTGGCCTGGAAGTGCGTGTCCACCGTTTCGCGCAGCAAGCGCTCCAGGAGCACGGCGGCGTTGGTCTGCACAGCCGCCGCGGGCGCATTTGTCGCCGCGTCCGCCGCGCGGGCTGCGGCCAGTCCGCCCACGCTCAACGCCACCACCGCCAGCCAATGACATCCCGTTTGCCGCATCGCACACATCCTTTCGTTCCCCGGTCCTCCGCCACGCCGGCGCGGCCGTCGCCGTGCACGCCATGCCCATGCATTAAGCCCCTCGCGGACAGCCTTGTCCAGCACGATTGCGCAAAGCCACGGGTTCGCCTCCGTCTGCTTCAATTGAGGGGGTTGCGCCACCGGATGCCGGGGAAACGCGAGAAATCTGAATCCGTTGAAATGAGTTCGCAACCGTGCTCCGCAGCCAATGCCGCCAAGTGTGCGTCGGTGACAAGATTCGCAACCGCCTGCCCATCGCGGAGCATTTTCTGGAACACCGTCCAATGACTCTCGGTCGGACTTACGATCCGCGTACACGGTTGTTCCATCCAACTCTGAATGCGGGCCAGTGCTTGATCCAGCGAAAGGGGGTTCTCGAACACTCGCGGGCTGGTTCCGATCCGTATGAATGCGCCCAGGACGGTCCAACAAAGACAGACAGGAGAACTGCCCGACAGTTCAGCGTCCCACCAGGCGCGCCGCGTCATGACTCGGACTGAGTTGATCTTCCGCATACAAGAGGATGTTGGCATCCACCAGAATCACCGATGTCCCTCCCCTTCAATCTGCGCGATCAACGCCTGAACGTTGTCCAGACTCCTGCCCGACTTCAGTCCCAGTTTGCGGGGATTGGCTTCCCGGCCCGCCCCGCAGTCACCCCCCTGCCAAAGGGGCTTGTCATCCTGAGCGTAGCGAAGGATCTCGGCGTATTCGCCGCGCGCTCTCGGGCAGCCCGCCTGGCGGCGGGAGATCCTTCGCTGCGCTCAGGATGACAGAGGA
>CAYOBW010000230.1:8049-11272 GCA_964402115.1 uncultured Victivallales bacterium | reverse complement strand
AAGCAAACGCGTTTGCATCGGGGGGGATTAGCACAATGAAGGCCCAGGGGGAAAGCGCCAATTCGGGGCAAGCAGCGGGCGGGCGCATTTGCGGTTTGGTGTGCAACCCAGTGCCGGGCGCACGTGGCGCGGGCCTCTCCGAGGCCCAGCGCCCGGTGGCGTTGCGAACGCGACCTGACTCCTGACAGCCCCCCGTCCTCGCCTTCGGAGTAGGCGGGGCTACCAGCCAGCTCAATGCCCCGAAACGCAGTTGCACCCGGGGCGCGCGGGCTGCCACGCAGCCTCGTCGCTACGGGGCAAGCGCGCGCCCGGCAAGTACCAGCGCTACGGTTTGCGCGACAGCCACGAGCAGGTGCGTGACGATGGTCAAGCCGCTGGCCGGCGCCAGCTGGCTGGGGGTCTCGTAGTTCGCCATGGTGACGCGCACCGCCTGCGCCGCCGGCACCAGCGCCACGAGCGCGGCGAGGGAGAGTGGCGGCGCCAGACGGTAGACGACCGCGCCCAGAACCGGCACGGCCCAGATTGTGACGAGCACGGCATACAGCGGCACCGCCTGCCGCCTTCCAAGCCGCACCACCCAGTTGCGTTTCCCAACCGCGAGATCGGCGCGATAGTCGGGAAACTGGTTGATGAAGAGAATCGCGACGATGAGCAACGTAAGCGGCAGTCCAACAAGCACGGCGCTCCACGCGAGCTTGCCGGTCTGAAGGTAGTACGCGGCCAGCAGGGGCAGGAGGCCCGCGTTGAGTCCAACGGCCATTTCCCCCAGTCCGCGGTTCGCCAGGCTGAGGGGCGGGGCGGAGTAGGCATACGCGCCGACGAGGCCAACGAGGCCGATGAGCAGGATGACGACGCCCCCGCGGTAGACGAGATAGGCGGCGCAGAGCAGGGCGAGGGTGGCGCAAACCCAGGCCAGGCGCCGAACGGACTGCGGCGAGAGTTTGCCCTGCTGGATGAGGCGGCTGCCGCCCGTAAAGGGTCGCACGAAGTCCTGGTTGAGGGCGTCGTCGCCGCTCAGATGGTCGTAGTAGTCGTTGAACACGTTGGCCATCGCGTTGCAGAGCGCCACGCCCAGTACGGCGGGAATGAAGAGGGACCAGTCCCAGCGTCCGGTCTGGGCGTAGGCGAGTGCCGTGCCGACCAGGACAGGCAGGCTCGTGGAGAGCAGGAACGGGGCACGCAGCTCGGCAAACCACAGCTTCCACGCGGGCGGATGGACGATTTGACGGGTGCTGTCAGCATCCATGGGGCGAGCCCTTTCCGTACGTCAGCAGGCGGCCGTCCGGTTCAACCACATAGGCCGCAATCTCCGGTTGGGCTGCACAGAAGGCGGCGACGCGTTTCGTGGGCATGAGCATGAAGGCGGTGGAAAGCGCATCCGCCAGCGTCGCGGACGGGCAAACGGCCCAGGCCGCGAGATGTGCGGTGGCTGGCTGGCCGGACTGCGGTTCCACGATATGCGCGCCCTTGACTTCGGTGCCCGAACCGCTCAACGCCTCGTTCCGCAGACGCCGTGACGCGATGCCGGCGGCGACGCCCCAGGGGCCGCCCACGCCGACGTCCCAGCCCTCGGCGGCCGTCCCCCGCCCGGCGGCCAGCACCGTGCTCCCCCCGGCGACGAGCAGGTAATCGCGGATGTCCCAGTCCTCCAGCAAGTCCGCGGCGCGATCGAGCGCGAAGCCCTTGCCGATGCCGCCGAGGTCGAGGGTCAGGCCTCCCGGCGGGGCGCCGGCGTGCAGCCCCGCCCGGCCGGCGGCCGGATCGAGGACGAGGTGCCCGAGCCCCACGCGGCGGCGCGCAGTCTCAAGCGCGGCCGGGGTGCGTGCGGCCGGTGGCTGCCGGCTCCAATCGAGGACCGGACCCACGGAGATGTCGAAGAGCCCGTCCGTGCGCGCGTGGGTCCAGGCGGCCAGGGCCAGGCACTCGCAGACCTCCGCCGCGATGGCGATGCTCTCGCCGGGGCGCAGGTGATTGACGCGCGAGATGTCGCTGCCGCTGTCGTAGCGGCTGAGCAGGCCTTCCAGTCGGTCAATGACCCCGAACACCGCCTGGGACGCCTGCCGGGCATAGTCCGGCAACCCGCCCGCCACGAAGACATCGAACGTCGTCGTCATCGCCTCGTGGCTGAAACGGTGCAGCGCGGGGGCGGAGGGTGGCACGCCGCTATCGGAACGCCCGCTCATCGATTCGCGCGGGCGGCGCCGGCGTAGACGATGGCCGCGACCAGCGCAGCCAGGGCGCTGTAGCGGTGCAGGAGCGTCGCGAGATGTTGGCCGTCCGTGCCGACGATGCGGAGCATGGCGAGGGCGATGCTGAGTATCAGCACGACCGTGCTTGCGGCGATGATCCAGAAACAGGCCTTCTGCACGGTCGCGAATCGCGCGGGCTTTCCGGGGGCGTCCGGCCCGTAGGCGTCGCCCCGCAGCAGCAGCAGGGCTGCCATGCCGACACCGAAGAGGGCGCCGCCGGCGACATGGATGAGCACCAGGTACCCGCTCAACGGGCGAGCGAGCAGCGCCGCCCCGCAGAACCCGCTCAGCGCCAGGATTGCAAAGCTGGCCCAAACCGCGACGGCGGTCAGCCGCTCGATGCGGGGGAATCGCCCGCCGACAGGACCGGCGACAACAACCCGCGGGAGTGTGCGACGCAACCGCAAGGCGGCCGCGAGCGCCACGGCCACGGCGACAACGGCAAGGATGCGAAACATGGAGGCCTCCTAGTCTCTGGCAGCCAGGTATTTCGTCAAACGGTGAAGGGCTGGCAGCCCATACAGCAACAGCAGCGCCGCAACGATGCCGGCAGCCGTGAACATCACCGCCTTGAAGCAGGAGCGCACGAGGAACGTCAGGCCGAACAACCGCTGGAAATTGCCGTCCTGCCCCTCGAACGTATACATCCGCTGCGTGTGGGCCCGCGCGGTCTTGAGCGGTCCCACAGCGGTTACGGTGGCAAAGAAGAACGGCGCTTGCGCGGAGTGGCAGTCCGTGCACTTGCGGGCGCCCAGCGACTGGGCGGCGGGCCTGACGGCGTGGGCAATCGGCCAGGCGCAGGGCTGGGCCGCGGGGTGCTCCGCGGCGGTCAGTGCGCCGGCGGCATCGAGGGTGAAGAGCTTGCCACTCGATACGTAGCCGAACCGGCTCTTCGTGTCGCCGGACGCGAGGGCTTTGAGCGTCAGGGCGGCCTGCTCCTCGGTGAACGCAAAGCCCTGGCCGACGGTCTCCAA
>CAYOBW010000230.1:0-7949 GCA_964402115.1 uncultured Victivallales bacterium | reverse complement strand
TCGAGAGCCGTGTCGCGGTTCTCCGCGGCTGCGTCGAACGCGGGCATCAGCGGCGCCAGCGTCGTGGTATTGCGGACCACGGCCCAGGTGACGCCCGTGACGGCGCCTGCCGTGCAGGTCTCGAAAAGCTCGAGGCCGCCATCGGCGTTGGCACGCAGGACAAGCCCGTTGGCTGCGAGCACGGCCACCTCGTTGGTGTCCACCGGCAGGGCGCGCAACAGGCGCGCGACTTGCAACTGCGCGTCGAGGATGCCTTTGGCCGCCGGTTGAACGTCCTCCGGCTTGAGGGGCGACACCTTGTCGCCCTCGATGCGCGCCCAGAAGGCGGGCCACGTCATGCGATGCGGGGCGACCTTGCCATCCGCGTCCTTGAGGAACACGGGCTCGACGATGTCCGGCTCGTCCGTTGCCCAGGTGGCTACGCCGAAGATCCCGAGGCGGTTGGCCCGGGAGGTGCGCGCCGCCACGGGCTGCGGAGCAGGCCACGTGCCCGCGTGACAGGTCGTGCAGGCGAGTTTCTCCAGGTGGATGGGCGGCAGTCCCTTGTGTGCCGGGACAGGTGCTCCCAGGCGGCCGCCGCGCACGAGCAGACTGTCGGGCTTGGCGCGTCCGATGTGGCACCCCTGGCACGTGACACTCTCGGCCTGGGCGGTGGTCGCGCCCTTGGACGCTTCGCCGCCGGGGCAGGCGGCGCCGCGTGCGATGCCATGGTCGATCCCGTTGCGGTGGCAGGCCGTGCAGGCCATACCCGCGCGGGTGTGCACATCCGGGTCCGTCTCCTGGCGTGGCTGGCCCACGACCGCGGCGGAGTGGCAGTACTGGCACTGGCGATCGAGCGGATGCGCCGGCACATCCACGAAGGCACGGCACTTCCTGTCGAACGCCTGCAGGTCGTAGCGGACGTACGGCGCCACGGCGTATTCCGAATCGTCGAGGTTGGGCCCCTGGTAGACGTTCCACGTCGCGCGCAAGCGCGAAGCCATGCCGCCCACTTCGCCGAACCCCGCGGCGGCCGTTGCCGCCCAGCGGAAATTCTCGCGCGCAATCTGCTTGGCCCACTCCGAGTTATCGTGCAGCGTCGAGGCGTTGTGGCAAGCCAGGCAGTTGATCTCCAGCTTGCCGGAAACATCCCAGCGCGCCGCGGTGTCGGTGGCCTCGTCCGGGGCGGCGCCCGCGCCGCCGCCGGGCAGATGCCGGCCGAACATGCGCACGAAGTCCCAGGTGGTCAGGCCGAGCGCGGCCGGTTGCCACGTCCGCGGCCAGCCGCGGTACGAGAGGGGCACCTGCGTACCGGTACCTGCATCGACGAGCATCCACGGCTCGCCCGGCCGGCCCGCCGGGGCGTTCGGATCGAGGTAGTTGAAGTGCCAGCCATGGCTGATCCGCTCGTAGTCGTGGCAGGCGCCGCACGTGGCCCGCGTGGACATCGGCAGGCTCTGCCTGACCTGCGGAACGATCTTCTCCCCGTCCTCGTCGCGGAGGAGAATGCGGTGGGTGGGGACCGTCCGGCTCCCGTCCCACTCGTGGAAACGTTTGGCACTTGCGCCGGCCGGCAGCCCCTGCAGGAGAAGCCCGGCCGCGCCCAGGATGATCCAGCGCGCCGCTTTACACACGGAAGTCCTCCGGCTTGAAGTCCACGCGCTGGCCGCTGGCCACGGCGCGGTTGGCGGCCAGCACGGCGACGGCGGTCTCGTAGGCCACTTCGCCCGGGCAGTTGAGCTTGCCCTGGCCGCGCACGGCGTCGAAGAAGTTCTCGAGGTGCGGCTGGTGGGCGAACTTGGCGAGCTCGATCGGGAGCGGCCACTTGCCTGCCTCCGCGGTGACGCGGACGTCGACGAGCGTATTCTTGGTCCCGCCGGCGGCAGGCGTCTCGGTCACCGGCTTGAGGTAGCCGAGTTTCGCATACTGGTCCCACTCCGGCGCGTGGGCTTCGCGCGCCACGACGTTGCCCTTCTGGGGGACTTCGGAGATGACGAGCGAGCCGTTCTCGCCCATGAACGTCTCGTAGAACCCGCCGTGCCCGCTGGTCGTCAACACCTGGTAGAACGCGCGCGCCACGCCCTGCTTGGTCTCGTACTCGTAGATGCAGAGGACGTTGTCGTACCACTCGTGCGAGCCGTAGAAATCGATGCCGCCGGCCGCGAATACAGCGCGCGGCGGCGCATCCCACACCCAGCTGAACAGATCGATCTGGTGCGAGCCGAGGTCGACGATGGGACCGCCGCCGTAGCGCTTGTACCAGCGCCAGTTGCGGAACTGGCTCATGGAGGCGTAGCCGTACTTCGACAGCTTCTCGGCCGTGATCGCGAACTTGGTCGGCCAGCCGATGTCATCGGACTTCGCACGATTCCACTGCCCGTAGGCATGCGTGATGCGGCCGAGCAGGTTGACCTCGTGAATGAGCTTCTCGAACGCGTGGATGTAACGGGGGTTGCTGCGCCGCTGGTGACCGATCTGCAGCAGCTTCTTCGTCTCGCGGGAGGTGAGCACCATGCTCTTCGCCAGCTCGAGCGAATTGGACATCTCCTTCTCGCAGTAGACGTGCAGCCCCGCGCGCATGCAGGCGTTGGCGTGCTCGGCATGGAGCCAGTCGGGCGTGGCCACGATGACCGCATCCAGCCCCTTCGCCTCCTGGGCGAGCAGTTCCTGATAGTCCTCGTAAGCCTTGACCTCGTGGCCGAGCTTCTTAAGCTTGTTGGCCGCGTACTTCTGGTTGTACTCGGTCCAGATGTCGCACACCGCCTTGAAGCGGATGTTCGGAATACGCAGGATGGAATCCATGAGGACCTGGCCCTGCGCGCCGGCGCCGATGAGGGCGATATTGAGATCCTTCGTGCCCCCGAGCTGGGCTGCTGCATCCTGCGCGCGCCCCCGGGGTGCCAGCAACAGGGTCGTGCCTGCCGCCGCGATGGTCTGCATGAACTGCCGCCGATTCGTCTCCATAGTGCTCGCCTCCTCGCCGCCACCGAAATGCCCACGCCCGCGCCGCCTCCCGCCGGGCCGCACAACGCACCCCGTACCATAACCCGCCCGGTCCGGTGTTCGCCCCCTGCCTCTCCTGCCTGCCGAAAAAAGCTTTTTGCCTGATCCACGGACAAAAATCCAGCCTGAATTGCCCCCGTGGGTGCGATTTCAGAGAATCCAGCATTGAGTAGTCAGCATCCAGAATGGGCTTCCGGCAGGTCACACCGGGCGTTGCACCGGAAACCGCTTCCCTTTGAAGTGTGGTGATTGACTCCGCCCCGCGATTCGGTATGCTCTCCGGCTTTCGGCGGAAGTTTGCCGAGAGGTGGGTGTCATGAAAGTCTTGATTATTGGAAGCGGCGGACGGGAGCACGCGCTGGCATGGCGCCTCGCGCGCGATAGCGCTCGTCCGGAGTTGTTCTGTGCGCCTGGCAACGCAGGGACTGCGTCCCTGGCCCTGAACGTGCCTGTGGCGGCGGACAACGTCAGGGGGCTGCTGGAGTGGGCCCAGGCCAACCGGCCGGAGTTGACCGTGGTGGGTCCGGAGGCGCCGTTGTGCGCTGGGATTACGGATACGTTCCAGGCGGCGGGCCTGCGGGTGTTCGGACCCTCGGCGGCCGCAGCCCGCCTCGAAGGGAGCAAGGTCTTTGCCAAGGAGGTCATGGAGTCGGCCGGCGTGCCGACAGCCAGGTCGGCAAGTTTTCAGAGCGTGGAGTCGACGCTCGCCTATGTGCGCAGCGTGCCGCTGCCCGTCGTCGTGAAGGCTGACGGGTTGGCCTCCGGCAAGGGCGTCACGATCTGTCACACGCTGGCGCAAGCGGAGTCCGCCGTGCGTGCGGCCATGGTGGACCGGGTCTTCGGGGCTGCCGGTCGCAGCGTCGTCATCGAGGAATTCCTCGAGGGCGAGGAGGCGTCCATCCTGGCGCTGGTTGACGGCGAGAACGTGGTGTCCCTGGCCTCCGCGCAGGACCATAAGCGCGTCTTCAACAACGACGAGGGGCCGAATACGGGGGGCATGGGCGCGTACTCCCCGGCGCCGGTCGTGCAGGATGCGCTCTGGCCTGTCATTCGCGATGAAGTGTTCGGGCGCACGCTCAAGGAGTTGCGCCGGCGCGGGATCGCCTACAAGGGCGTGCTTTATGCGGGCATCATGATTACCCCCAAAGGGCTGCGCGTGCTGGAGTTCAACTGCCGATTCGGCGACCCGGAGACGCAGGCCGTCCTGGTGCGACTGGACAGCGATCTGCTGCCGGCGCTGGAGGCGACGGTGGACGGAGGGCTGTGCGGGGACATGGTGCGGTGGCTGCCGGGATCGTCGGTTTGCGTCGTCATGGCCGCAGGCGGTTACCCCGGCACGTACACGAGGGGCAAGGTGATCGAGGGCCTGGATGTGGCGGCGCAGGATCCAGGCGTTGTCGTCTTCCATGCCGGGACGCGGCTGGTGGACGGGCGTGTTGTGACGGACGGCGGCCGGGTGCTCGGGGTCACGGCCATGGGGAGTGATGTCCGGGACGCGATCCGGTGCGCGTACCGTGCCGTGTCGCGGCTTTCGTTCGACCAGGCTCAGTACCGGACGGACATCGGCAGCCGTGCGCTGGCACGGCTTCAAGTGCACACGCGCTAGCAGCGACTGGGTCGCCTGGCAGCCAGAGAGGGATGACTTACGATGAAGCACGGACAGACGCCGGAAGTAGCCGTCGTTATGGGCAGCGACTCGGATTGGGAGCTCGTGCAGGGCGCGGTGAGCACCTTGGAGCGGATGGGTGTTTCGTGCGAGGTGCGGGTGCTCTCGGCGCATCGCACGCCGGATGCCGCCGCCGCTTTCGCAAAGTGCGCGGCCCGGCGCGGCCTCAAGGTTATCGTCGCCGCTGCCGGCGGCGCCGCGCATCTCGCCGGCGTGCTGGCGGCACACACGACGCTGCCGGTGATCGGCATCCCCGTGAAAGGCGGCGCGCTGAACGGTCTGGACGCCCTGCTGGCCACGGTTCAGATGCCGGCCGGCATTCCCGTCGCAACCGTGACGTTGGGCAGTGCGGGACCCGAGAACGCCGCGGTCCTGGCGGTCCAGATCCTTGCGCTCGGCAATCCGGTTCTGGCACGGGAACTGGTTCGCCATAAGGCGACCCTGCGCAAGAAGGTCGAACAAGGGGACGCTCGCGTGCGCGCGTCGCGCAAGAGGGCTTCCTAACCCCCCGCGGAGACCGGCATGGCGGACAGGCGACTCGCACTGAGGTTCCTGCTGGCGTGCTTTTGCACAGCAGGTGCTGTGTCGGCGCCGGCCGCCACACTGTCAGGCCTCTTCGAGCGCATGGACTCCTACCAGGCGGGCTTCGATCGCGCGGCGGCTGAGCGCGCGGCGGTGGCGGCGGCTCTGAAAGCGGTCGATGCCCGCGCCGAACTCCTGACCACAAACGCGGCGGCAGGGTGGGGGACGGGGGCGCCTGTGGCTGCGGCGGAGTCCTGGACGGAGGAAGTGCGCTACCTGAAGGTGCGTGGGCTTTACCGGGACAGCGGCGCGACGTTGACGGCGATGCTGACGAACTGGATGTCGCGGGGCGCGTCCGGAATCGTGCTCGACCTGCGCGGCGCCGGCGGGTACGACCTCGACGCGGCGGCACAGGTGGCCTCCCTGGTGACCACGAACCGCGCGCCGGTGCTCGGCGTTTGCCGGGCAGGCGAGACCGTGCCCCGCACGTTCGCCCCTGGCACCCGGGCACGGACGGCCCCCCCCGTGCCCTGGGCGGTGCTCACGGACGCGGAGACCACCGACGCGAGCGAAGCGCTGGCGGCCGCGTTGCGCGCCGGATCGGAGGTGTTGCTGGTGGGGGCGCCCACGCGCGGCGATTGGAGCGTAAGGGAACTTGTGCCCTGCGGAGAGCAGATGCTCTGGATCGCCACAGGCGTGGTGCAGGTCGGCGGGCGCACGCCGGAGCACGGCGGCGTGCAGCCGGATCTTGCCGTAACGGGACCGACTGTGACGGCAGACCTCGTGGAGCCCGGCCGGGGTAATGCCATGGAGCGACCGCTATCGGCCCGGATCCAGGCCCGGCGCCAGCTGTGGCGCAGGGTCGGCGGCGATGCCGCCCTCGTGCGCGCCGTGGACGCGTTGCTTGCCCAGAAGGCCCTGCGGAGCGATGGTGAAATGCCGCCGATCCTGCAGGAGCGTGCGGTGACTGAGGATCCGGTGGAGATCGAGGCGTTGCCGCCCTCGCAAGGGGTGCGCGATTTTCTCCCGCCGGAGGACGTGGAGCCATGAACGCGTCCGTCGAGATCCTGCGCCTGCCGCCCACGCCCCTGGAGATCGCCGTGGCGGATGCGGTGGCCGTGCTGCGGACGGGGGCCTTGATCGTGCTGCCCACGGACACTGTCTATGGCGTGGCTGCCGACGTGTCTCAGCCGGCAGCGGTGGAGCGGTTGTACGCGGCCAAGGGCAGGGAGGCGGGGAAGCCCATCCCGCTGCTCCTGGCCGACACGACGACGCTGGAGACGCTGGGCTGCCGGTTGAGCCCGGTGGAGTTGCGGCTCGCAGCCCGGTTCTGGCCTGGCGCGCTCACCTTGCTCGTGGAGTGCGAGGGGCGCGTGGAAGGGGTGCGGGTGCCCGATCATCCCGTGGCGCGGGCCATTCTGGCGGGCGCGGGCGGTGCGCTGCGAGTGACGAGCGCGAACCGCAGTGGTGAGCGCGAAACCCTGACGGCGGATGCCGCGGTCGCCGCGCTCGCGCCGCACGTGACGCTGGCCGTGGATGCGGGGCCCGCGGCCGGCGGCGTGCCGAGCACGGTGGCGCGCGTGGATGGCGGGGTGGTGCGGGTTCTGCGAGCGGGCGCCATCAGCCTGGAGGCGCTGCATGCGGCAGCCCATGACGGACGGTGATGAGTCGTGTAGCCGAGGCCCGGGCGCTGGCAAGGCGCGCGGCCAGATCGAAGGCGGTGAGTCGTGGCTGGAAAGTTGATCCTGTTCGTGTGCACGGGCAATATCTGCCGCAGCCCGATGGCCGAGTACCTGTTTCGTGCCAGGTTGCCCGCTGACACCGAGTGGCGCGTGGCTTCCGCCGGAATCATGGCCCTGGACGGTGCGCCCGCCTCGCGGGAGGCGGTTGAAGTGCTGCGGGATCGCGGCATCGACCTCCGCGTGCATCAGAGCCGGTGCGTGACGCGGGAGATGCTGAACGAGTCTGCCCTGGTCGTCGCGATGGCCGAGGTGCACCGGGCCCAGTTGTGGGCGCTGTACCGGGATCCGCGCCTCGACGAGAGAACGTTCCTGCTGTCGGCTTTCAATCCGCAGGCCGAGTTCGCCGATCTGGAGGATCCGATCGGCGAACCGATCGCGGCGTATGCGCGGGCGTGCGAATTGATCGAGCAGGCCCTGCCGGATCTCCTCACGTACGTTGAACGTTTGCAGGTGTGAGCGTGTCGGTTTCGACGGCACATTAACAGGAAGCGAGGATCTGATGAAGGTTGCAGTAGGTTCCGATCACGGCGGGGTGGCGCTGAAAGCCGCCCTCGTTCGGGCGCTGGCAGCGGACGGTGTGACGGTCGAGGACGTGGGGTGCAACGGCAGCGACGCGGTGGACTACCCCGATTACGCGGCGGCCGTGGCCGGCCGCGTCGCCGGTGGTTCGGTGGACAGCGGTGTGCTGATCTGCCGCACCGGCATCGGCATGAGCATGGCGGCCAACAAGTTCGAGGGCGTGCGCGCGGCACTTTGCTGCACGCCGGAGATGGCCCACCTCGCCCGATCTCACAACGACGCCAATGTGTTGACGCTGGGCGCGGACAGCCTGACAGCGGAGCAGGCGGAGGCGATTTTGAAGGAGTGGCTCGCGACCTCCTTCCTGGGCGGCCGGCATGCGCGGCGCGTGACGAAGATGGATTCCGCCTGGAGCGAGAGCGCCGAGATTGCCGTGCTGGGCGCCAGCGACCCGGAGGTGCACGCCGCAGTGGTGGGCGAGATCGAACGGCAGCGGTCGGCGCTGAACCTGATCGCCT
>CAYOBW010000229.1:0-11322 GCA_964402115.1 uncultured Victivallales bacterium | reverse complement strand
TCCGCCTTGCAGGCGGTCCGATCGCGGGCCAGGGCTTCCGCCTTGCGCCGCAAGTCCTGCCCTGCCTGCAGTGAGCTTGGTCGAAGTGAGTTTGTCGAAGGGGCGGCGGCATCGGTGTCCGGGTTCGTTTTCATAACTGCTTTCCTGATTATGGCTGCTTTCAAGGCACTAGTCTACCCCATCTCGTAATTGTGTCAAGAAGTGGTCCCCGTTCCGCGAAAGTACTCGTCACCATACTGCCCCACCAGTTCTTCCCATGCGCCAGCGGCTCCCGAGGACGCTCGCCCCCCAATTGCGTTTCCACCCCTTCGGAGGGGACAAACGTGAGGGGTGCAGACCTCCACCCCCAGTGACCAAGGCGGAGAATGGCAGGCGGAGGTGAATTTGGCCGTGCGTTCTGGCTGCTCATTTCGTAACGTGGAGGCGGAAGGAGGCGCTGGCGCACACCATAGCGCGGGATGAAGAGCACGATGCGGAATCCCGCACGGAGCGGAGGGGGAATGAATGAATACCCGAAAGGCCCCACGGCATGAATACCAAACTCGGCCAGTCCCTCCTGCTCGCCACGCTCCTCGCCGGTCAGGCGGATTTCGTCCGGGCCGATGAGAACACGCTCCCGCTGGCCGGAGCCTGGCAATTCCGGCTCGACGCCGACGATGTCGGGGTCAAGGAGAAGTGGTTTACCCAGGCGTTCGACGAAACCGTGCAACTGCCCGGCACCACCGACGAGAACCACAAGGGGGTCCACACGAACGAGCAGTGCATCGACCGGCTCTCTCGGGTCTGGTGCTGGAAAGGGGCGGCGTGGTACCGGCGGGAGGTGACCATTCCCGCCGCCTGGAAAGGCAAGCGGATCACGCTGTTTCTGGAGCGATCCAAGTACGCCCGGGTGTGGGTGGATAGTGCGTTCTGCGGCGGCGAGGACACGCTCAGCGCCCCTCAGGTGTTCGAGGTGACCGCGGCGCTGACGCCCGGCAAGCACGTGATCTCCGTGGTGGTCGATAACGCCAAGCTGCCGCCGGTTGGCCCGGCCCATGCCGTGGATGAGCGGACGCAAACGAACTGGAACGGCATCATCGGCAGAATCGAACTGCGCGCCACCGCCCCGGTCTGGCTCGACGACGTCCAGGTCTATCCGGACGCCGGCCACAGACGGGCCCGCGTGCGCGCGGTCATCGGCAACATCACGGGCAAGGCGGCCACGGGTCGTATCACGGTCGGCTGCGAAAGTTACAATGTCGCCAAGCCGTCTGTCTTCAATACGCAAACGTGCGACGTCAAGGCTGCGGGGGAAGCGACCGTCGTCGAGTTCACCTATGAGCCGGGCCACGCTGTGCCGCTCTGGGAGGAGTTCCAGCCGGCCATGCTGCGCCTGGGTCTGAAGCTGGAAGCGACGGGCGAGGGCGAGGCGTTTGCCGACGCGCGCTCCGTCAACTTCGGCATGCGGGACTTCAAGCGGGATGGAAACCGTCTTACCGTGAACGGCAAACGGGTCTTCTTGCGCGGTCGGACCGATTCCGCGAATTTCCCGCTGACCGGCTACCCGCCAATGGACAAGGCCGGGTGGCTTCGCCTGCTGTCGATCGCCAAGGCGTGGGGCATCAACCACTTCCGCTTTCATTCCTGGTGTCCGCCCGAGGCGGCGTTCGCGGCGGCTGACGAACTGGGTGTGTATTTCCAGGCGGAGCTTCCGAACAAGCGCAGTGCTTTCAATGCCCCCGACAGCAAGGAAGCGGCCGTCCACAACATCGACTGGCTCGCGGTGGAAAGCACGTGGAAGCAGAAACCGCTCCATGAATACGCCAAGCGCGAGGGCGAACTGATCTTCAGGCATTTCGGCAATCACCCGTCGTTCGTCATGTTCACCCTCGGCAACGAACTGGGCCGCAGTCCGGGGATGTTCGAGCTGCTGGCCCACTTCAAGAAGACCGATCCGCGTCGCCTCCATTGCGAGGGCTCCGGCAACCAGCACTGGAACCCCTGCTACGCCGAGGGTGATGATTTCTGGGTTACCTGCAAGACCAGCAAGACGCTTCCTGTGCGTGGGTCGTTCTTCACAATGGATTTTCCCAGCCCGCACATCGAGACTTTCCCGCCCTCGACCATGGTTGATTTCAGCAAGTCGATTGAGGGAGTGCCGGTGCCCGTGGTGGGGCATGAGACCGGGCAGTTCCAGGTCTATCCGGATTTCCGGGACATCCCCATGTTCACGGGTGTTCTCCAGGCTCGCAACTATGAGATCTTCCGCGAACGGCTCAAGGCGGCGGGCATGCTTGACCAGGCGCATGCTTTCGTCCGGGCCTCCGGCGCGCTTTCGGCCATCTGCTACCGTGAGGACATCGAGGCGGCGTTGAGGACGGCGGACCTGGCCGGGATTCAGCTGCTGGACATCCAGGACTTTCCGGGGCAGGGCACGGCACTGGTCGGCATGCTCAACGTGTTCATGGAATCCAAGGGCATCATCGACCCCGAGGCGTGGCGCCAATTCTGCTGCGAAACGGTTCCGCTCCTGCGCATGACCAAGTATACGTGGATCACTGATGAGACGTTCTCAGGCCGGGTGCAGATTGCCCACTACGGAGCCGCCGATCTTCCCGACGCGCAGGTCACCGCGATGGTCACCGACGCCAGGGGCGGCAGCGTGGCCCGCATCGTATTTCCACCGGCCACCATCAAGCAGGGCGCGCTGACCGCGGTCGGCGAGTGCGCGCTGCCACTGGCCGCTGTTGCCGCACCGCAGAAACTGACGATCACGATCGCCATCGAGGGATCCAAGTATCGGAACAGCTATCCGGTCTGGGTCTATCCGCCGAAGGTTGACACAAGCGTGCCGCAGGGCGTGATGCAAACCGACAGTTTCATGGCGGAAGCGACCCAGAAGCATCTCGCCGCCGGCGGGAAGGTTCTCCTGTTGCCCAAGCTGGATGAACTGCCCCACAGCATCGAGGGCGGTTTTCAGTGCGACTTCTGGTCCCCGATGTTCGTTGCGGCGGCCAAGAAACAGGGCGGCAAAGTGCCTCCGGGAACATTGGGCATCCTCTGTGATCCCCATTCGCCGGCGCTCGCGGGATTTCCCACGGAGTTCCACAGCAACTGGCAGTGGTGGCAGTTGGTGAGGAACGCGCGGCCGATCATGTTCGATGAGACTCCGGTCGCCTATCGCCCGTTGGTGCAGGTGATCGACAATTTCGTGAGCAACCACAAGCTGGGTCTGATTGCGGAAACCAAGGTCGGCAAGGGCAGGATGCTCATCTGCGCGATCGATCTGCCCGGCCACCAGGACAAGCCCGAGGCCCGCCAGTTGCTCCATAGCCTGCTGCGGTATGTCGATTCCCCCGCCTTTGCGCCCGAGGCTGAACTGGATGACGGGCTGCTGAAGAAGCTGCTGCCCGGAGGAGTTCCCTGAAACGCAGCCCGGAGACACGCTGCACAAGGGCACGCCGTCTTTCGGGGGTCTGGAGGGCAGGGCTCTGTCCCGGTCGCCATTTCAGAGGTTCTTTCAGAGGAATCGAGCTTTTCGCCCCACGGGGGTGGGGTTCCGGTGGAGCGCAGACGAAGTGTGAGGGAAGCGGCAGCGCCGCCCCGTGGTTTTGGAGACGGTGGTCCACCGCCGTTATGCCTCGTGAGCCCTGCGGTCTACCGGCCGGGGACGGCCGGCTCCAGCGCGATCATCTCTCGCGGCCAACGCGCGTCATGACCGGAGTGTGCCATGACTGCGGCGTTGCGGTGGCAGGGGCGGAGTCGAGAGAGCTACCTGTTCGGGTGAGCCGGCGATCGGCACTTCTCACGCATGGACCGCCAGCATGGGGCGCGCATGCCTCACCCCGATGCGTCCATCTCGTTCCACCACTCGCAGAAGCCATGCCCCCGCTCGCGTCGTCGTCCTCGATTCCTTCCCTGGTTTGTCGAGGACGAGGACCGTTCGCTTCGCTCACTAAGGCTTCGTTCGCCAGTCCTTGAGCCGGATCCCTGCGTATGCTGGATGGGCTAGCGCGGCCCCGGCACGCGGTCCACCTTGATTCTGAAGAACCGCTCTGCCTCCACTGGTGCGTTCGTGTAAACCGCGCGCAGCCCGTCGCCAAGAATGTCGCGCCCGGCCGCATCCGAAACCCTGGTCCATGGCAAGAGCAGGTTGGTTGTTGTGAGCACGTTGTAGAATCGTCCGGCGACCGTCTCCCAGGCCAGCGTACACGCGTTTGCCGGGCTTGGCGGAAGGCCGCATGCGACAACTCGCAGACGATTGGCGCTGTTGGTCGGTGAAGTTCCCGCAATGTACTCGGCCAGATTCGGAAATCCATCCGAATCGGCGTCGGCTGCGGCATCGTTGGTCGAGATTCCCAGCCCGTTCTGCTTCTCCCACCAATCGGGCATGCCGTCGCCATCCGAATCCGGATCCGTCAGCCGAATATCGATGCCCGACACGTCGTGGGCAACGTGCAACGGCACGGCCGAATACAGGCCGGAGGCCTCGCAGGAATTGCAGCTGCCGTCGCCGTTGGAGTCGAGGTACGCAAAGATACCGTAGAGACCTGATTGCTTCTTCCAGGTCCACCAGTTGGTCTGCGCGTCCTTCCAGAGAAACGTGGCCGTCTGAGTAAGGCCGTCATACATCGCGATCTGATCAGCCGTGTCGGGGGTCGCCCCGCCCGTGAGGCTCCATCCCAGAACGTCGCCCACCGTGGAGTTCATATCGCCAAGCGGCTCGAAACACGGCGAGAACAGGGCGCGTGATCCCGGCGGCACAGTCCTCCTGACAAAACCGACAATGCCGCTCCCGCCTCCCCCGTTCTGTTCATAGTCTTGCTCCCCGGTGCGAGGCGCGATGGTCAGGTAATCAATCCCGGTCCCCGCGAAGATAGGGTTGGTGGCCACAAACGACGCGAGCGCCTTCAGACTGGGCCGCGCGACGAACTCAGCCACCGGCTCAAATTCCTCATGAAGATCACGGGATGCGTAGACCGTGTAGCCGTGAGTCGTTGCGGCGGCGACTGCAGAGCCGTTGACGGGCGGCGACAAGCGAACCCCGCGAATGTTGTCGCTGTAAGGGCAGGCTTCGCGCCAGTTCGTGACGGCGCCGCTCACATTCAGGAACTGGAACCCGGCGCCAACAGACAGGACCGTGCCCGTAGGGGACCAGGCGTCGTCGGTCTTGGAATGAGCGAGGAACTGATTGCTCGCGGCATCCCACAGGTACATCCGGGAACCATTGGGGCATGTCTGCGCCAGCGTCGTCTTCTCCCATGCGATGTCCGCGCAGTAAGGATACCCCACGAGGTTAAGACCCGGGTAGATGGTGACGTCGGCAAAGTCGCTGGCGAGGACTCCTCCGGCGAGTGTCACGTTCTGCGGAAAGTCCTGGTTGTTGAAGACAAAGAATCCCTGTGCGGGAACCAGCGGAAAGTCATTCGCTTGAGTGGTCACGAGCATTTCCGCACCGGCCGATACGTTGGACACGACATACACCCCGGGACCGGGTGCGGACGCCTCGTAGCGTGTGGGACCCCAGAGAGGAACGGCGTCGACACGAGCCTCCCCTTGCTGTTCCCCGTCGTACAGAAGGCGGCCGCAAATCGTGGCTGGCGGAGAGGACGTCTGCGGATCGGATACCGCCGACAGGAGGAAATCGTCCTCGTAGCTGTTCTGTTGCCCTCCACCGCCCTGGCGTAAATTGAAGCGCGTTGTGCTCAGCGCCACGCCCTCGCCGATGCTGAAGCTCACCATCCCGGTTGTGCTTCCGTTGTCCACGCTGACCGCCACTTGCGAACCTGCCTTCACGATCCGCCAGCGATACCATGTGTCGGCCGCAACAACCGGCGCCCCTCCAATCGGCGCCGCCGCCATGAACTCCCCCTGCGCATTGCGGTAGTGATACTGGAATACGCCTCCGCTCGCCCATATGGCCGCAAAGGCTGTGCCGCCGATGGCTGAGACCGCGAACTTCCCCACCACGGCAGTCTCCCCACTGACGGCCACGACTCCGCGCGCCAGCAGAAGTGCTACGCATATCAGCACAGCCTGAGATGATCTCATGACGAACGTCTCCTCTTGTTGCTCTGTGCGTCAGGCTCAGACAACGAAGTCGCTCATGACCGGCCTTCCCTTCCTCCGGCGAACGCCCTGGCGCAGGGGCGCGTAGCGTACCCTGCCGCTGTTGGGGCAGCCTCCTTCAGCGTCGCGCTCGAATGAGACAGAGCTTCGATGCTGGCAACCACGCGCTGTCTGTTCCTGCGAGCAAGATGTCAAGATCGCCGTCATTGTCGTAGTCCATTCAGGTTGCCACGCCGTCCAAGACAGCGGTCAGAACGATGTTCGTCTGGTCGGTGAACGCCTGGCCTCTGGCGTGCCACGGGGCCGGCCGGCCCAGAATTAAGGCGACAAGGAGAAGCGTGTGCAGCCTCCACCCCCCCCAGCTACGCGGAAAAAAAGTAGAACTCTAGGGGGGGAGTTACAAGACCAAACAGCTGGCGGTAGCGCGAAGCGGGGGGCTGCGGTCGCTTCGAACCGCAGTTGTTCCGCGCGCCCGATCCCCCCGTGGCGCCGGTATCCGACCGGCGCTGACGCTGCCAGGACCGGAGCAGGCGGCGTTGTGCATCCCCAGGTCGGGCCAGCCTCAGCCCCGCTTCGCTCCTTCCTCGCGCGGGTCGGATACCCGCGCCACATGGTGCTCCCGCACGCTCCTTGGCCAGTTCATCGCCGCACCGCTATGCCCCAGGCGCCGGTTCCGGACGGCGACCGGTGCTTCTCACGCATGGATTGGCAGCCTGAGGTGCGCACACCTCGCCAGCGGGTTCGTAGCCCCCGCTGTACTGGCTATGCTGCGTAGGCGCGCCGTTCGGTGGCTCCCGGAAGCCGCGGTGTTGCGGTCGTACAGGGAGGGACAGTGCACCCCTTGACTACTGCGCCGGTACGCCCCGGTCGGCGCGCAGCGTGACCAAACCCCAGGCCGGGACGGCGACGAGCCCCTTCTGCGGGGACAGCGGCTGTTCCGAGGCATCGCTGGCCCAAAGCGCCGGCGGCTCGGGTGCGGTCCACTTCAGGCTGACGCGCGTGTCCTTGCCCGACGCGCCGAACAGCCGCACGATCCAGGCCTTGCCGTCTTCGCTCGGCTTGAATGCCGTGGCCACGACGTCGTTGGGCTCGATGCGCAGCCGCGGCGGGGGCGGGGCGGGATTGGTCGCCTCCGCCACCAGCAACGGCATGCTGCTCTCGATGCCGAAGCGGTGCGCCGCCAGCGCGTCGTAGCCGCGATGCGGGCGGATGGCGTAGCGGAACACGGTGAGTCCCTCCTGGTCGGCCTTGTAGTTCGTGTGCCAGTGGTTGTTCATCGCCCAAGAGTAGAGTTTGGGCGAGTGCTCGATCGTCTTCAGGTACGCATTGGGATTCGACTGCCCGCGCGGCAGGTTGGCGGTGAGCCCGCCCAGCTCCACGAGCGGGGCGTCCACGGTGGCCCAGGTCACGCCGTACGAGGCGTTCGCGACGTCCGCCCAGCGCTCGACGGAGAACCAGTTCTTGCAGGCGCCAGGCAGTTGGTCCTTCCCGGGCTCCGCCACGGCCAGCGCGCTGTTCATGCGCACGCGCGCTTGCGGCACGTTGAACGCGAAGCCGAAGTGCACGCCCTCGACGGCGCGGACGGGCAGCTTGTCCACGGTGTTGACGAGCTCCACGCGATCCAGCCCGTCCACGACGCGCACTTCGCGGCTGAGCTTGCGACAGCCGGGCGCGTCGGATTCGATGAGCAGGGAGGCGACGAGCGGGCCGGCGTCCTTGATTGTCACGCGGGCGGGGCCGCCGGGTTGCGCATCCTTGACGTTGCCGCCGGGGAGGTAGATGTAATCGTTCAGCTTGCCGTCCACCAGCTCCGCGTCCAGCCCCTGCTGGCGCAGGCTCGTGATCGTCCCCGTGGCCTCGTCCACCTTCACGGTGAATTGCGGGGTGGTCAGCGTTGCGCCACTGGCGGCGGCGTGGCCGAGACGGGGCGCGGCGCCGGCTTCCACCCGGTACCGCTTCGTGCCGAACGCCGGCACGTCGGTTGCCAGGAATGCCAACTCCCCGCCGGCGAGGCGCTGCGACGGCACGGGCCCGCCGGCGGCGTCCTTCACGACATCCCCTTGCGTTTCCCTGGAGAGCGTCACGAGATCGGTGCGCGGCCACGAGGCTGTGTTGTAGACGTCCACGTAGCCGGGGAAGGAAGGGATGGGGTGACTGGGCGCCACCGCCTGCACCAGCAGCTCGCGCGACTGGCGTTCGGCGTCCACGGCGAATGCCCGCTTGATGGCCCACTGGCTGGTCACGAAGGGGGCGTCGGGCTGGCTGATGCTGTTGTGCGCACCCCACGTGTGTTCGTCGTACAGGATCACGTTGCGCCACGCCCGGTAGAAGCCGTCGGCCGGGTAGGTCTGTCGATCCAGCATGGCGAACAGCGTCTCGGCCTGCGTCAGGCGATCGGCGGCGGCGCGGTTGAGCGCGGTCTCCTGGGCCGAGGAGGGCGCCCCGTCCTCCCAGTACGGCGTGAAGTCGCCCCGGGCCACGGGCAGGACGTTGCCGTAGCGCGCCTCGAAATCGCGGAACATCTGCTCGCTCGTGGCGATGACGAGTCGGGGATACGCGTGCGTCTCGTTCCACTTGCGCACCTGGTCCGGGAAGTCGACGTCGGGCGCGCCGTTGTCGCCGAGGCAGTGGCGCACCTGCACGAAGTCGTACGGGTAGCCCTGCGCGGAGAGGCGGTCCAGGTAGCGCATCAGGTTCTCGCCCGAACTGAAGACCCGGTAGTACCCCGTGCCCGTCATCCAGGCCAGGATGCGCTCGTTGCCGTTGGGACCGACCCACCAGAAGGGCTTGTCGCCCCAGGCGACGGCTGTGTACCCGATGCGGTCGCCGCCGTTGGGCCCCATGCTGAAGTACTTGACGCCGCTCTGCGCCATGGCCGACACGACACCCCAAGTGTAGCCGGGCACGTCCGTGATCATGGCGGATGTCACCGGCTGTCCGCACAGCGCCGCCACGCGCTGGGCGCAGCTCATCGTGCGCACCAGTTCCTCGCCGCGGCAGAGGCCGGTCAGCATGTTGCCGTAGAGCGCCTGCAGGCCGAGCTGGCCCGCCTTCACCGTTTCCACGAATGCCTGGCACTGCGCGGGCGTGGCCTGGGCCAGGTAGCTGTCCACCGCCCACATGACCTCGACGTTCCATTTGAAGCGGGCGTCGGGCGGATAGTCGGCGGTCCGGCGCGCCGTGGCGATGGCCATTTCCAGGTACTTCCACTGCGCGTGCTCCACCTCCGTCTGCACGTGCGTGTAGCCGATGTCCACGTGCGAGTGCGGCAGGAGGTACACCACCCACTTGCGGACGGGGGCGAACGTGAGCGCGCGCCGGGCCAGGAGCTGTCCGGCTGCCTCGACGGTGACCGTGTTCGTGACGGGCGTCTCCACCGGCGGCACGAGCACCTCCACCGCCTGCACGCCGCCCGCCAGGCGCGCGGTCACCGCCGGCCCCTCTCCGACGCGCACCGTCACGTCAGTCGGTTCGCCGATGCGGCGGAGCGTCACGGTTGCGGGCTGGAACAGCTTGCCCTCGCGTGTAACCAGCACGTTCGCACTCCTGGCATCCTGCAAGGCGGTGCACGCCGCGACCGGCGCCGTCTCCGTCCCCGCGGGCGCCTCGAACCGCAGCGCGTCCCACAGCACCCACGACCCCCTGACGGTGGTGATGGCGACGCGATTCTCGCCGGCCTTCAGCGTGGCGGCGGGGACCGGGACCGCGATCACATGTTCGCGTCCCTTGGACGGGTCGCCGTAGACGGAGGCGTCGCCCGCGCCCTTGGGCGTCTGGAAGTCCCACGCCTTGTCGTTGACCTCCACGCGCAGCGCCGGGGGATCCATGTAGTGCGTATCCGCGAAATCCAGCACCAGCTGGCAGTCAGCGGATGGCACGGCTTTCAGGCCGAACAGCACCTGGAACGTCTGCGGCGTGCCCGGCGCCCAGCCGCCGTCAATCGTGCCCGGCTGCACGTAGGGCCAGTCGCGCTTCGGGTCCGACGCGCCCACGACGAAGAGCGCCGGCGTGCGGTACTGGGCGTAGTCCTTGGGTGCGAAGGCGAACTCGGCGGTGTTGTTGTCCGCCTGGCCGATCTGCCAGAGCGCCGGCAGTTCGGCGGCCAGGGCGCCGCCCGCCGCCAGCATGGCCACCCACATCGTCAACGTCGCGTGCCTGAGCATGTTTGCGCCTCCTTTGCGAGATACTAACCGTCTCATTGTTGTCGCGATATGCGCTCTACCGGCCGGGGACGGCCGGCTCCACATGCGCTGGAGACGGCGGTCTCCGCCGTTTCGGCGCGCAGGCAGCTACAATTCCGAGACGGTTGGATTTCTGGAATTCACGGCGTCAGCTCACCCTGGACCAGGTGCATGTGCTCCGGCGGCGGCGTTTGCCGGGGGCCCGTCAACCCGGGCTTCAGGTCCCCCCACGGGACGGGGGACGTATGGCGGGCGGCCTTCCTTGACCATTTGCACCTGTTCGTGCGGGGGGATATCGTAGTCGAAAACCTTCTCGAGCTCGATGCACAGGCTGGGAAAGATTGTGCTGGCGAGGGTATCGGTTTTCTCGAAGGCCCCCGCCAGGCGGTAGCTTTCGCCATCCAGGACGAACACTTCCGCCAGCCACGGATACGGGGTGATCAGCCACACCTCCTTCACGCCGAACCGCGCATACAGCCGCATCTTGCGGATGCGATCGAAGTTGGCGGTTGACGGCGAGAGAATCTCGACCACCAGCGCAGGCGGTCCCTCGACGTGGGTCTCCTTGAGCTGACTCGGGTCGCCCACGACCAGCAGGTCCGGCTGCACGATGTCCGCGTCGGACAGCTTCACGTCCGTCGGCGACGGGAAGACCTGGCATGGCTGGCCCTCGAAGTGGTCCCCGAGTTGCCGCGCCAGTTCAAACAGAATCCGCTGATGCCGCAGACTTGGCGCCGGCGACATCGCGAACGCCTCACCGCCGAGGACTTCCCATCGCCGATCGTCATCCCACTGCCGATAGTCGTCCCATGTGTAATGAATGGCTCGTGCCGCTTCCGCCATGACCATGTCCTCCTGCCAGCGCCAAAAGACACTACGACGCCGGCCCTCAGCACGCAATCCGAAACCGGTCTTCTGCAGCGGTTCTCATTATGGTTGAGACCGCCTTGTCGAGTACGAGGACGATGACCGTTCGCTGCGCTCACTGAGGACGAGGACGATGCCGTTCCGTCATCCCTGCTTCTTCCCTGCCCGCCGCGCAGTCACCCCCCTGCCAAAGGGGCTTGTCATCCTGAGCGTAGCGAAGGATCTC
>CAYOBW010000228.1:0-11355 GCA_964402115.1 uncultured Victivallales bacterium | reverse complement strand
CCCTCACCCCGGCCCTCTCCCCGCCGGGGAGAGGGAGACTGGCGAAAGGACCGCGTCCCCACCGGTACGGTGATGTGCATGTGCAGAGAAAAAGTGGAGGGCTACTCCCGTTTCTAGGTTCAAAGCACAACCCACCCCGGCAAGCGCGAGGAGACCCGCGCAGTCGCATCATGTCTTCGGCCATAATGCTGCTGCAAGGCGTCCACCGGTGCGGCGCTGGGCCTCGGAGAGGCCCGCGCGACGTGGCGCCCGGCAGGCCGCAATCTGGACACCCTGCGGGTTGGCAGCGGGCTCGTAGCGCCCGCTGTACTGGCTTTGCTGCGCGGTTCCTTCACGCCCGCGAGATCGCCGGGAGCGGCAGGTAACAGGCCGGCTCACCGCACAATCAGCAGCGTCCCGGTGGCCTCCGGGGGCGCCGGCGCGCGCACGATCCGCTCGGCGGCGACGGAGAACGTCGCGACGGCGGTGGACCTGCCGACGCGCAGCCCCACCTTGCCGGCGGTGAACGTCGTGTCCACGGCAGCCACCGCGCCCAGGCACGCTCCGGCCGGGTTGAAGAGGTCGGCCGTCAGCACGGCGCCCTCCAGGCGAAAGCGCAGGCGCCAGGTCTCGCCGGCGACGTAGGCGGGGCGGATCGTGGCCGTGCCGCCCAACTGCGTGAACGTGCCGCCCACGCACTTCCACATCTGCAGCTGATTGCCGCCCATCAGCCGCGCGTGGTAGAAGTTCTGCCCGTCCTGCGCCCGCGCCACGAAGCCTGCCAACGTCGCCACGTCTTTGCGGAAGGTGGTTTCGATGAGGACGTTCGTCAGCGCGCGGGGATCACGGCCGTCGGCGAGCGGCCCCGTATAGCAGGCCACGCCGTAGAAGGCGTCCTGGTCGAAGCGCAGGTCGCCCGCCGCGTCCAGCCGCCACCCCGGCGTGCCCGTGTTCCCCACGAGGGCGACCCAGTTGGTGGGCAGCGTTCCCTCCGTCCCCGCGAAGGCCGTGGCGAAGAGATTGGTCAGGTTGCCGGTCACCACGTCGGCGAAGGCCGTGGCGCGATCGCTCAGGCGCAGCGCGTCCACGTTGCCCGAACGCACGGCGCCCGAGAGTGCGATGTATTTCAACTCCGGCCCGAACAGGTCCGCTCCGCTGCTGCTGAGGAGCGGCTCGCCGAGCGCGGCGACGCTGGAGACGTCGTTGGTGGCCCGCTTGATCCAGAACTCCACGCGGTCGGCCGTCATGCCGCCCTCGTCCAGCGTCAGCCGCGCCAGGAACAGCAGCGCCTGGCGGGCGCTGTTCAAGTCGGCGGCGACCAGGTTGGTTCCCTGGTAGCGCAGCATAGGCTGGTCGCCGTTGCGCAGGCCGACGAAGGTGTTCGCCTGGCTGCCGCTGGCCATGGTCTCGAACCAGAGCAGCACGTCGCCCGTGTCGTTCGTCTCGTGACGCACGAGGGCGCTCAGCCAGACGGTGCCGGTCAGCCCCTGGTCGAACGTCCGATAGGCGAGCCGCGAGGATGTGTCCGAGGCGCGAATGATGGCGCGGCCGTCGGTGGCATCCACGCCGTTGCCGCCGTGCGCATAGGCCGCGCCGGCGAACAGGGAACCGTTCGGCCCCATGCACTCGTAGCCGGGGGCATCGCCGGCGTTGCCCGTCCACGCGCCCTGCCACCCCGTGCCGCCGTTGAGCCCATCCAGGCGGTCGAGCTCGGCGACGCCATACCCGTTGAACGACTCCACGACGAGCGCGTGCGCCGCGGCGTTGGTGGCCGTCACCGGCACGAAGCTGACCGCGTCGGCGATCACGTAGCCGTCCGTGTTGTCGTTGCGGAACGTGACCGCTGCCCCGGCGCCGGCCGGGCAGCGCGCGGCGCCGATCCAGACCCACTGCCCGGACAGGTAGGTCGCGCGTTCGTTCAGGAACAGGCGCTGCGTGCCGTCGGCGTGCTCGAAATCCACCGGCACGTTGGTGGCGCGGTTGTTGTCGGCCGTGAAGCGGACGTACACGTCGTAGAGTCCCGCCAGGGGCAGCTCCGGCGCGAAGCGCACGCTTTTCGCCCCCTTGTTCGTATTGCCATCGTGAATGTAGTTGGCGCCGTAGTACCCCGGCAGCGTGACGCTGCCGGTCCAGTCGCCGACGAGCGTGACGTGCGCGGCGTCGGCGTTGTCCGCGATGATGCCGAGCTCCGGACTCCCGTGCCCCGGCGCGGGGCCAACCTCGACGGGGACCACGCCCGAGACGTTGGTGGCGCCCTCGTTGTCCACGGCGCGCGCCGCGAGAGGGTGCAGGCCGCCGACGGGGTTGGTCCATACCAGGCGGTACGGGGCGGCCGAGGCCTGCCCGATCACGACGGCGCCCGCGAGGAACTCGACGCGCGCGATGGAGCCGTCGGCGTCGCTGACCGCGGCCTCCAGCACGACGTTGGAGCCGGGTGGGTACCGCGCGTCCATCCTCGGCAGCGTCAGCTCGACGACCGGCGGCTGGTTGGCCGTCGTGCCCCACGTCAGCACCTGACCGTCGGCCAGCAGCCGCGCCTGGAGGGCGGCGACATCCACGTCCTGCACGGCCACGCCGGCGTCGAGCGCCTGGCACGCCGCCGTGGCGGCGGATTGGCCGAGCACCATGAAGACCGGCTCCATGCGGATGGAGCCGAAGGCGATGTGCGTGGCCGAGAGGCTCCACGGCACGAGCAGGTTCCGGCACTCCCCCCGCCGCGGCACAAGCGCCCGGTACGCAACGCGGTAGGGGCCGGGCACGGCCTGCTGCACATCGCCTTCGTTGACCGCGTAGCCCCCCGCCACGTAGCGCGTGCAGTTGTGCGAATCCATCGTGTAGGAGGCGAGGCCCACGGAGTCGGCCGGCAGGATCTCGCGCGTGCAGTGGCGCTGCGTCATGACGTAGTCGGCCACCATGCGCCGCGCTTCGCGCACGTAGAGCTGGTGGGGCCAGCCGCCGGTGTCCGTAAACTCGTCCTTGCACAGGCCGTACGCCAGGAGGTTCGTCCGCACGCTGGCGGGCACGCGCGGGCTGGTGGCGAGGAAGTAGAGCAAGCCCTGGGTGTACGCCTTGTGCTCCTCCCAGAGCTGCGCGCGACGCGCGGCGCCGGCCGCGGGGTAATCCCAGCTGCCGCCGATGTAGTCCGTCGAGATGGCGCCGTTGTTGTTGACGTCGGTCTTGCCGTTGGGAATCGCGTCGATCTTCAGCAGGTTGCCCAGCACGGTGGCGGTCCGCGCCTCCAGGTAGCGCGCGAGCAGCTCGTAGCGGGCGGGGTCGTAGCCGGCCGGCGCGACCCAGTCCAGGCGGTTGCTGGCGACCCGCGTCAGGCAGAGGCGGAAGTTGTACGCCTGGATGCGGCGGTCGGCCGTGCCCTGTGTCTGCGCCGCATCGGCCTGCACCAGGGGCAGCAGCCCGCTGGCGGCGTTGCCGGGCGTGAGGTACGGGTCGACGTTCACCGTGAACTGGTGCGAGGCCGACCGCGTGCGCGCGCCGTTGAGCGTCTCGCCATAGCGCGCATTCGCCTCGCGCCCGTACGTGCAGGTGACGCCGGCCCGCGCCAGCAGATCGCCCTCGTACGAGGCGTCGATGAACGCGCGCGCCTTGAACACGGTGCCGTCGACCGTGCGCAGCGCGACGATGTTCGTGCCCGCGAGCGTGACGTCCGCCAGGGGCTGGTTCGGGTGCACGCCGACCGCGGTTTCCGCGATCAGCTCGTTGAAGACCGCCTCGGCCACGTGCGGCTCGAACGTGTACTTCTGGCCGGCGACGCCGTACTTCGCCGCGATGCGCGTGTAGAACTCCCTGGAGAGCCCGCCGATCGCGGCCGCCGTCCCGGCGTCGGTCCAGCCCAGGCCGCCGGAGGTCATGCCGCCGAGGTGGTTGTTCGCCACCACCAGCCGCACGGACTTGCCCATGCGCGCGGCCTGCACGGCGGCCACGACGCCGCCCGCGGTGCCGCCGTAGACGCAGACATCCGCGCTGTTCGTCACCACCGCCCCGGCCAGGCCCGCCGTCAGCAGCCAGGCCCCACCCAGAAGGGCTGCAGGCATCCGGTTCGTCATAAACCCTCCCGCAAGGGAATCCTTGCCTTCGAGGCTCAGCGCGCCATTCACCTTAGCCGAACATCATCTTCCGGAGCTCATGCCGGCGACGCAGCCGCCGGCATCCGGGCCTTGAAGGCCAGCGGCACGACGAGCACGGGGCAGAGCGCCTTGCGGGCGACCTTCCCCGCCACGTTCCCCAGCAGCAACCGGGTGATCGCGCCGTGTCCCTGCCGCCCGAGGATGATCAGGTCGGCCTCCTGCTCCGCGGCGAAGGCGAGAATCGTGCGCGCCGCGTCCCCGCTCAGTATTTCCACCTGGAAGTTGACGCCTTCCGGCACGCGCGGGCGATAATCGGCGGCGACCGCGTGGTCCATGACGGCCCGCGCCCGGGCGTCCATGTCGCCGACTTCTGCAACGTAGCCCTTCCAGAACTGGGCGTCGGGCTCGTGAACCACGTGCAGCAGCACCAGCGTACACCCCTTGTTCCGAAGCGCCGCGTCCACGGCGAAATCGAAAGCGAAGTTGGCGTTTTCGGAAAAGTCCGTGCAGAACAGGATTTTCCGGTAATGGCCGTACCGCATGCCAGCCTCGTTCATGGCAACCTCCCTCCCGGCTATTTCATGATCCGCGGCAGCCACGTGGCCAGCTGCGGAAACGCCATCAGCAGGGCGCAGGCCACGACCAGCGCGCCCACAAACGGCAGCGCGCCGCGGAAAACCGTGGGCAGCGGAATGCTCCGGTCAATGCCGCTGACGACGTACGCGTTCACGCCCACCGGCGGGGTAATCACGCCCATCTGCGTGACCAGCACGATGATGACGCCGAACCAGATCGGGTCGTAGCCCAGCTGGCGGATCACCGGATAGAAGACCGGGATCGTCAGCAGGATCAGCGCCAGCGCGTCCACGAAGCAGCCCGCCACCAGGTAGAACCCGATGATCATGACGATGACCACCCACGGCGGCACCGGCAGCCCCGCGAGCCAGGCCGCGAAATGCGTCGGCAGCCCCGTGACGGCCAGGAAGTGGCCAAACATCGTCGCCCCCGCCACGATCACCAGCACCATGCAGGAGGTGCGCACCGACTCGTGCGCGGCCTGCCAGAGCATCTTGCGCGAGCAGTTGCGGCCCACCACGGCAATTACCACGCTCCCCGCCGCCCCCACCGCCGCGGCCTCGGTCGGCGTGAACCAGCCGGCGAACATCCCCCCCATCACGAAGACGAACAGGATGAGCGTCTCCAGCACCCCTAGCAGCGACGTGAAGCGGGTGCGCCACGAGAGGCGAACGGCGGGCGGCGCCAGCTTCGGGTTGAGGCGGCACTGCAGGGCGATCACCAGGCAGAACAGGATCGCCACGAGGATGCCGGGGATGATGCCCGAGATGAAGAGCTTGCCGATGGACTGTTCCGTCAGGATGCCGTACACGATGAACACCACGCTCGGCGGGATCAGCATGCCGAGGCTCCCGCCCGCCGCGACCGTGCCGCTGGCCAGCGCGTCATCGTACTTGAAGCGCTTCATCTCGGGCAGCGCCACCGCGGCCATGGTCGCGGCGGTGGCCGGCCCGGAGCCGCAGATCGCCCCGAACGCCGCGCACGCGCCCACTGTCGCCATGGCGAGGCCGCCCTTCAGCCACGACAGCCAGCTGTTGGCCGCCGCGAAGAGCCGCCCGCTGATGCCGGCGTGGAAGGCCACCTGCCCCATGAACACGAAGAGCGGGATCACCGTCAGGTTGTAGTTCGAAACGGTGTCGTAGAGATCCGCCGACAGCACGGAAAGCGCCGCCTTGCCCGACACGACGGCCGCGTAACCGATGACGCCGACCACCCCCATCACGATCGCCACCGGCATGCTGCACATCAGCAGGAGCATGAGCGCGACGCAGCCGAGTATGCCTATCTGCATCGGCGTCATGGCTTGAGCATCTCCCGGCCCGGGTAGACCAGGTGGAACACCACCACAACCGCTGTGACAGCGAAGGCTGCCGCCATGACCCACGGCACCCAGAAGACGGGCAGCTCGATCGTGCCGGTCACCTCGCCGTTGCGCAGGAAACGCTGGCCGTAGCCGACGCACTCGTAGGCGGCGAGGAGAAACACGGCAATCGTGATCAGGCGCATCAGCGAATCCACGATCAGCCGGCCAGTGTGGTTGAGCTTCTGGAAGAAGTACTCGACCGCCACATGCCCCTTCAGCGCGGTCGTCAGCGGCAGCGCGCAGGCGATGGTCACCGCGCCGCAGATGCGCACCACGTCGTAGGCGCCCTTCACGGGATGTCCGCAGGTCCGCAGCGTCACGTCCAGGCACGTGATGAGAATCATGCCGATCAGCCCGGCGCACGATACGCAGGTCAGCACGTAGACCAGGACAACCACCCCCCGCCAGAAGGGGCCGAGGGGGATCGGGGCTTTCGCGGGCATAATCGTCACTTCGCTTGCGCCGCGCGGGCTTCGGCGACCAGCGCCTTCAGCTCTTTCGCAAAGGCGTCGCCGGGCAGCTTCTTCTCCGCCGCGCGCGTCACGTACTCATCCAGCAGCGGGGCGACCCGCTGCACCCAGACCGCCTGCTCCGCCTCGGGCAGGGGCACGATCTCGCGCTTCAGCTCCGCCACGTACGCGCGGCCTTCCTGGTCCGCGTCGTTCCATGCCTGGCCGTGTTTGACGACCCACTCGGCGTTGACGGCTTCGAGCGCCTGCCGGACATCGGCGGGCAGAGCGGCCCACTTCTCCTTGTTCATCACGACGAAGAACGCCGTCGTGTAGCCGATGCACTGCGACTCGGTGACATGGCTGATCACTTCGCCCTGCTTCCACCCCTTGAGGGTCTCGATCGGACAGAAGGTCGCGTCGACCACGCCCTTCTGCAGCGCTTCGTAGGTCTCGCCCTGCGGCATGCTGACCGGCGAACCGCCCAGGCTCTCCACGATCTTCGTGCAGAAACCGGTGGCGCGCACCTTCAGGCCCTTCAGGTCCGCCAGGGAGGCGACCGCCTTCTTCGAGGCCAGGATGCCCGGCCCGTGGGCGTGAACGTAAAGCACCTGCACATCCTTCAGCTCGTCCGGCTTGTACTTGGCCACCAGCGCGTTCGCGATGCGCGTGGCCGACAGCCCGTCCGGATAGCCCAGCGGCAGGTCCAGCGCCTCGACCAGCGGAAAACGCCCGCGCGTGTAGGCGAAGGCGCTCATGCCGATGTCCGAGACACCGTCGACCACGCCCTGGTAGCACTGGTCGGCCTTGGTCAGCGCCCCGCCGGGAAACACCGTGACTTCCACCCGTCCGCCCGTGCGCTGCTTGACCTCCTCGGCCCAGGCTGTCGCCAGCTTGGCCTGCACGTGGGTCGGCGGGAAGAACACGCTGTACGTCAGCTTGACGGCCGCCTGCGGGGCTTCGGCCTTGCTCTTACCCTGGTCTTGCTTTCCGCAACCCGCCGCGATCACCGTGGCTGCCAACACGCCCAGCAAATGGTTTGTTCTCATAATCGCCCACCCCCGACAAGCCAGCGCTTTCCAGCCGGTGCGGACACACGCCCGTTGAGACCGGCCTGCCTAAGCACCATCCGGGTTCAGACGATGCCAAAATGGCGTGACAAACGCAAGCAGGAGGCGACACGAGCCAACCTCTGTCCTATGGACGTCCCTGTCGGAAGTCACAGGCCCAGCCAAGGGCAGGAACGGCCGGGGCGTCTACCGAGGCGGGAAGTAGGACTTCAGGGGTGGAGTCTCAAGGCTAAACGAACGCGCAACGCTCAAGTGCGACACCGTCGTCGGGGTCGAAATCGCATGGCGCTTCGTCAAGCTCCTGTTTCGACAGGTACGCCGGGAGCGGGGTTGCATGCTTATCCATGATTGGCTTGACTTTTCTATGAATTAGAGTCTCTATTGGATTGACTTTAATACGAGAACGGCGTTTTCAGGAGTAACAAATCAATGAAGAGGAACGTCGAAGCCCGTTTGTTAGCCTGGAAGAACGAACCCGACAGGAAGGTGCTGCTCGTGCGCGGGGCGAGGCAGGTCGGGAAGACCTACTCGATCCGGGAATTGGGCAAGACCTTCAAGTACTTCCTGGAGGTCAACTTCGAGGAGAATCGCAACATCTGCGGCTTCTTCCGGGATTCCCTCAACCCGGTTCACCTCTGCGAGAAACTGGCCGCCTACTTCTCGACGCCGATCGTTGCCAACGAAACCCTGCTGTTCTTCGATGAAATGCAGGCCTGTCCCGAAGCACTGAGCTCGCTCCGTTTCTTTCACGAGAAGATGCCGGCCCTGCACGTGGTGGGGGCGGGATCCCTGCTGGAGCTGGCTTTGGCCGAGATCCCGTCCCTGGGGGTGGGCAGGCTCTCCTCGCTGTTCATGTATCCCCTCTCTTTCGAGGAATACCTGACGGCAGTGGGAGAGGATGCGCTGCTCGGGGTCGTCGCCAAGGCCGACACGCAAAGGCCCGTGGACGAACCCTTCCATCGCCGGGCGGTGGACCATCTGAAGACGTATCTGCTCGTGGGCGGCATGCCTGCGGTCGTGAAAGCCTATGCGGAGAAGCACGATCTGCTGGCCTGCTTCAAGATCCTGGACGACCTGGTTACCACGCTGGAGGACGACTTCAAGAAGTACAGGAAGCACGCTCCCGTGGGACGTCTCGCCGAGGTCTTCCGTTCGATCGTGCTCCAGGCGGGCGGAAAGTTCAAGTACGCCAGCGTCGATTCCGCATCGTCCGCCCAGACTCTGAAGGACGCGCTGCAGTTGCTCCTGCAGGCCGGCCTGGCTTACCGGGTTGTCCACACACATGCCCGGGGCATTCCCCTGGGCGCCCAGATCGACCAGAAGAAGTTCAAAGTGATTCTGTTCGATGCGGGCATCCACCAGCGTCTTCTCGGCCTGGACGTGCCGGCGCACCTGACGGTCAGCGACCTGGAACTCGTCAACAAGGGTAGCATGGCGGAGGTTTTCACTGGGCTGGAACTGGTCGCGAACCATCCGTCGCACGTGAAGCCGGCCCTGTACTACTGGCACCGCGAAGCAAGGGGTAGCAACGCCGAGGTGGACTACGTCGTTCAGCAGGGGGCGGACATCGTACCGGTGGAAGTGAAGGCCGGCACCAAGGGGCAGATGCAGAGCATGTTCGTCTTCATGGACGAGCGGAAACTCACAAGAGGCTTCAGGGTGTCGCTGGAGAACTTCGGGGTTTACGGCCGGGTACAGGTCATCCCCTTGTATGCCGTGCGCCGTCTCGCTCGATCCGGCGCTCAGTGACCTTGAACGGCAATCAGGCATCCACGTTTCATTATTCTCCCCGGCTGAAGGTGCGAGGCCCGCAGGCTGAGCTACTTTCCGGCAGCATGGTGGCTCTCCCTTCTCAACAGTAGAACAGGCGTTGTCCGCAAATCCCTTGGACGCGAGCCGCTCTTCAGGGCCGCATTCACTGCATGAACCTCTGCCCCGTGCAGGGCGAGAGCCTTGCTGTTGACGTGCCGGAGAATTTGCGAGGCTCGCGAACATATGGCCACGTATGGTGGATATGTCGATAGGGCGTGTGACTCTACGACGCGACCGGCTGCGAAGATGTCGAGCTTGTCCGAGAACTGCGGCCCGAAGTCTCGCATCATGTGACGTCCGACGAAGATGGGGACGAGACCCACGATTGCCCATGCTGCCTGCGGATCATGCCCACGGGCGGTCAAGTTCTCAAGCACTGCCTCGTCCTCCCAACCTCCCTGCTCAGGAATGGCTATCAAGTAGTCGCCGACAATGGCGGCGAGCGCCTCAGCGGTCGGTCCGTCCCACGCTGCCTGCTTTCTCTTGAATGGCCACATATCCGGCTCGCTCTTGAGCCAACCTCTGTCCTATGGACGTCCCTGTCGGAAGTCACAGGCCCAGCCAAGGAGTAACAAATCACAAAACAGAAGAAAAGGATTGCATTCTTACACGTGCAGGATCAACTGTCTTACAGTCGTAGGCTAAACGAGGGGAGCAGACGGCCTGCCTGGCGCCGGTACAGGACGGTACACCACACATCCAACGGAGGATCCAGATGATCACGAACGAACGGTTCATGGGCCGCTTGGCGCAAGCCGGGGCCTTGTCACTGCTGCTGGGGCTGTTCTGCGTGCCCTTTACCGGGGCGGTGGCCCAAGACCGCGCAGGCGAGGGCGGGAAGGTCAGGAAGGAAGGGGAGAAGCGGGTGGAGCTGGGCGAGCGCGAAAAGCCGAAGGGTGACGTGGAGGCCTTGGAGCTGCACTTGAAGGAACTCAAGCATAAGATCCAAGCGCTGGCGGCGGAGGGCAAAGGCGCTGCGGCGGAGGAAGTGGAACGCGAGGCGCGCGGAGTCGCGGAGAAGCTGGAACGCATCAGGGCTGAACGGGGCGAACGCGACGTGGCACGTAAAGGCGGAAACGAGGTGGAGCTGAAGCGCAACCTGGCGGGGCAGGAGCTGGAACGGCTGGAACGGCGGCTGCAGGAATTGCGCGAGAAGGAAGGCCCAGAAGCGGAAGCCGAACGCCGCAAGATCGAGAACGCCATGCGGGAGATCAGGGCGCGTGTTGACAAGGGCGGGGGAGACCGACGCGAAGGCCCGCCGGAAGGCGACCGCGCGGAACTCGAGCGCCGGCTGCGCCACCTGCGGGCGGCGGCGGAAAACCTGGCCGCGGCCGGGATGGAAGACGCCGCCCGTCGGGTGCTGCAGGATGCCGAACAGCTGGAACGCCGGCTTGCCGGCGGCGAAGGCGCACGGGATGAGCGGCGCCGCGAGGCTGTTCCTGCCGAGGCGCTGCAACGGCACGTCGAAGAACTGACCGGCGGCGTCCGCGAACTCCGGATGGAAGTGCAGAACCTGAAACGCCAGGTCCAGGAACTCAAGGAACGCGACCGCTAATCGGACGGCACGGAGACCGGCGCGGTCACTTGAGCACGAACACCGTGCCCTGGCCGGGTACGCGCAGCAGCGTGAAGTCCGCGTGGGTGCCGTCGGCCCCGTCATAGCCGTTCGGTCCCACGGCGACGTAAACCGTGTCGCCGTGCGCGAGCTTGCCCAGACGCTTGTGGAACGTCTCGGAGACCGTCCCGTCGTAGCCGAACGCCAGCGCGTTGTTGACGTAGACCTCGATGTCGATGGTGCTGCCGGTTCGCCGCGCCACGGCGCCGAGGATGTCGTAGAACCCGTCCCACTGCACCACGCAGCCGGCGATGGCGTAGCGGTCGATGCCGCCGGAGCCCCCGTCGCCGCTGCCGCGGCCGGGATGCCAGGTCGGCGACTGGAAGATGGTGTACGCCCCCGGGTCGGCCGCGGGGTGCCCCCCCGTCCCGTTGCCGTCGTACTGGCCGCCGCTCCAAAGGAGGTCCGC
>CAYOBW010000227.1:0-11427 GCA_964402115.1 uncultured Victivallales bacterium | reverse complement strand
CCGGCTCCCCATCCCTCGCCTCTCTCGCATTCTTGCCAAAAGAATCAGCCATACTGTCGAGGGAATGTCCTTGGAAAGCGCCTGGCAATCACGGATAATCCAAGATTGATTCCCGACCGTGCGCGGATCCGCCGGCCGTTACGGCGCGGAGGAAACGGGTGCATGGGGAGTGAAGCGAAAGCATGTTCTGTAAGGAAAGGCGGGCTCGGATGAAGGAAACACAGAACCGTCCGGCATGGCGCCGGATGTGGGGGCTCATGGCGCTGGCGTTGGCGGCATTCAGTACAGGGCCGGCCTGCGCCGGAATCCTTGTCCTTCAGCAGGGTCTCGATGGTTACGCCGGTGCTGAAGACACGAGCTTGCAGCAAGACAGCGCCACTGTGAACTGGGGGGCGCGGCCGGGGGTGCTCGTGGGTCCCGTTGCCCTCAATGCCGTACGATCCGGCCTGGTGCGTTTCGATGTGTCGGGTTTGAGCGGCGCGTACACGGCCATCAACAGCATGAGCCTGAGGTTCTACGTGCTTACAATCCCTGCGAACAGCCTGGGCGTTCCGGTGCATCTGGAAAAACCCGGCAACGCCGGCTGGGTGGAGGGGACCGCCTCCGGAGCGGCGCAGAACGGCTCCGCGTGCTGGAACCGGGCGCGCTACAGCAGTCCCGATGTGGCGTGGCTCGGCGGGGCGAACGGGGCGAGAATTTTGGGGACCGACACGTACGCGGGCGAGATGGGTAGGTCGCCCACCCTGACTGCGGCGGGGTATCCTATCGGCAGTTCGTTTTCCATCACGTTGGGCGGCACCACAGACACGGCCGTGGATACGTTGAAGGAGATTGTGGACCTCTGGGTGAACGACGCCAATAACGCCGGCCTGCTACTCGCGTACACGGGCAGCCCCAACTGTCAATGGCAGTTCTGCAGCAAGGAGAATACGACCGCCGCCAATCGTCCGCTGCTGACGATTTCCGCCACGGGGCAAGTCTCCTGGAACGTCGCGGGCAGCGGCGCGTGGGATACGAGCGCCAAGAACTGGACGATGGGCACCCTGGTGTCGACCTACGGAAACGGCGACACCGCAACCTTTGCCAACGCCGCCGGCGGGACCATCGCCATCGCGGCCGGAGGCGTGACGCCGGCCGCCGTCACGGTGTCCGCGGCGGGGGGCACGTACACCTTTACGGGTGGGGCCATCGGGGGCTCCGCAGCCCTCACCAAGAGCAACGCCGGCACGCTGATCCTGTCGGCGGCGACCACCTATACGGGGCCCACGACCATCAACGCCGGTACGCTGGCCCTCGGGGCCAGCGGGGCGCTGAGCGCCGCTTCGAGCGTGAGCCTCGCGGCCGGCGCCACCTTCGACGTTTCGGCGCTGACGACCTACACCCTCGGCAGCGCGGCCTCGTTCAGCGCCAGCGGCACAGGCAGCGCCGTGGGCAGCACAGCCGCCGCCATCGCCGGCGGGACGACCGTCGACCTGGGCAGCCGGCCGGTGACCCTGGCCTTCACGCCCGCCGGCTTCACCGGCGATACCACCCATCCGGCGCTCTACTTGTCTTCCGGCAGTCTGACCCTTAACGGCCAGATCACCTTGGTCAACAACGGCGCGTCTCCGCTCGGCGCAGGTACCTACAAGCTGATCGAGCAGGCCAGCGGCGCCGTCTCCGGGGCTCCCACCCTCAACCCCGTGTTCGGCGGCCAAGGCCTGGAGAGCGGCACCACGGCATCGGTCCAGCTCAGCGGCGGCGCCGTCAATCTTGTCGTCGTGGTCGCGACCACGACGACCACCACGCTCGCGCGGCATGCGGGCACGGGCGACTCGACAACCTACGGCGATTCCCTCACCTTCGATGTGACCGTCGTGCCGGCCGTGGCCACGGGAACCGTGCGGCTCAAGAACGGTGGCGAGAGCGGCACCGAGATCGGCACGGGAACCCTTTCGGGCGGCACCTGCACGATCACGCCGGCGCTCAACGCCCTGGCGGCGGGAAGCCACGCCAACCTCGTCGCCGTATACGATGGCGACTCCACCTACAGCGGCAGCACCTCGGGGGCCCTGTCGCCAGCCCAGAGCGTCGCGGCCAAGGCGCTCACCGTCAGCGGCGCCGTGGCCCACGGCAAACTCTACGACGGCACCACCGACGCCACCATCGGCGGCACGCTCAACGGCGTCTTGTCCGGCGACACGGTCACGCTCAACGGCACCGGGACCTTCGACAACGCCGGGCCGGGCACGGGGATCGGCGTGACCTCGACCTCGACCCTGGGCGGCGCGTCCGCCATCAACTACACCCTGACGCAGCCCACAGGCCTCAGTGCTAACATCCTCTCCGCCGCCGACGCCGTCTGGACCGCCACCAGCGGGGACTTCCTCTGGAACACGGCGGCGAACTGGCAGGAAAGCATCGTCGGGTCGGGAAGCGGCCGGACCGCCGACTTCAGCACCCTCGACCTCACCGCCAACACCACCGTGAACCTCAACTCGCCGCGCACGATCGGTCAGTTGATCTTCGGCGACACGGACACGGCGACGGCGGCGGGTTGGACCATCGGCAACAACGCCACGCCGGCCAACATCCTGACGCTCGCCGGCACCACGCCCGGCATCACCGTCGGCGCGCTCGGCAGCGGCAAGGCGGTGACCATCGGCGCCGTTGTGGCGGGGACGGCCGGACTGAGCAAGGCCGGGGCCGGCACCCTTGTCCTGACCGGGGCCAACACCTACGGCGGCGGAACGACGCTCGGGGACGCCGCCGGCAGCCTGGTGGCGACGGTGAGCACCGCGCTTAACGCCCTCGGCGGCGGCGCCGTCGCGGTGGGCGCCGGGTCCGCCGTGCAGTTGAACGATGCGAGCACGACGGGCACCACGACAATCGGCAACACCTTCACCGGAGCGGGACAACTGACGCTCAATTTCGCCGCCGCCGCCACCGCCCGCAACACGGGGATGGCCAACGTCACCGGATTCGGCGGCACGATCCGGCTGACCACCGCCGGCGTCACCGGCGATAAGTGGCATGCCCCCGGGATCAACGCTTCCGCTGCGACCCTCCAGATCAACCCCGGGAGCCAGCTTTACGTCTCCGGCGGCACCACCACCTTCGGCAGCATCTCCGTCACCGGCACCGGCAACAACGAGAATCGCGGCGCCATCCGTATCGGAGGCGCCACGTCCGTCCTCGCCGGCAACATCACCCTCGCCGGCGACGCCACCGTTGGTCTCGAAACCGTCGGGGCGACGATCAGCGGCGACATCGCCAGCGGCGCCGCCGGCACCCAGACGCTGACTGTCGGCACGGCCAGCAGCAGCGGCTCCGGAACCTTGAGCGGTATCATCGGCGGGGGCGTCGGCACGCTCGCCCTGACCAAGGCGGGCTCCGGCACCCTGATCCTCGGCGCGGCCAACTCGTACAGCGGTCTCACGACGATCAACGCGGGCACGCTGGCACTCAGCGGTGGCGCCAACCGGCTGCCGCCGACCGGGACGCTCGACTTTTCCGGCAGCGGCATCCTCGACGTGGGCAGCACCAGCCAGACGCTGGGCAACCTCACCGCCGCCAGCGGCGTCGCGGGCGTTGTCACGGGCGGCGGCGGCACGTTAGCGCTCGGCAGCAGCGCGTTCACCCTTGGGGCGGCGAGCACCGGGAACATCACGCTGGACCTGTCGGGTTTGGGGACGTTCCTCTACGACGGTTCGCTGCAGGCCTTCCAGGTGACGTCGGGCGGTGGCGTTGGCTCCGGGTCGGGCTGGGACAGCACCGTGAAACTGGCTGCGGTCAGCTCGATTACGGCCGCCAGCTTTATCGTTGGGGGCAACGGTTCGGCCAACATCACGGACATATCGACCGATGAGGTCGACCTGGGGCAGACGACGACCATCCATGCCAACGCGATCACCGTCGGTCTGGCCCGCAACAAGGGAACCCTGAAGTTCCAGTCCGGGCTCACGAACCCGACTCTGACCCTGCGCGGCGCCGACGGCGTAGCGCCGGTCAGCACGCTGTACGTGGGGCAGATCAACAGCGGCGGCACGTCCCTGCGTGTGAACACCTTCGACACCACCGGCGGCACGCTTGACGCCCGCGTCGGTACGCTGATCGTCGCGTACAACGACCGCGGCAATGGTGGAGACACACCGAACAGCACCACGCTGCTCATGGGCAACGGCACGCTGGAAGCGACGGCCATCATCCTTGGCAAGGACAGGGTCGGCTCGACCGGCGGCGCGACCTGCAGCGGCACGCTGAGCGTGAGCGGTGGCACCGTGAAAGTCGAAACGCTGACCCTCGGCGACCGCACCGGCGGGCTTACCGTGACCGGCATTTTCGACTTGAACGGCGGCGGCACGCTGGCGGCGAAGACGGTCGCGCCGGGCAGCGGCGTGGCCACCCGGACCTTCGACTGGAAGGACGGCACGCTCACGACCTTCGACGCCGGCTCGGACCTGACGATCGGCAGCGCGCTGACCTTGAGACTGGCCGCGACCGGGACACACACTTTCGACATCGGCCCCGGCCGCGGCGGAACCGTCGGCGCGATCCTGGCGGACGCGACCACGCTCGGCACCCTGGTCAAGGACGGCGCGGGCGTTCTGACGGTCACCGGAAACAACACCTACACCGGCGGGACAGCGGTCGACGCAGGCACGCTGGTAGTCAACAGCACGCTGGGGTCGGGCACGGGTGCGGGTGCGGTCCTGGTC
Organism: uncultured Victivallales bacterium; assembly: GCA_964402115.1. Lineage (GTDB taxonomy): Bacteria > Verrucomicrobiota > Kiritimatiellia > UBA8416 > CAYOBW01 > CAYOBW01. The sequence goes on along the minus strand of CAYOBW010000227.1, from coordinate 6,730 downwards.
AATGTCAACGGCACGCTGGCGGGCAGCGGGTTCATCGGCGGCGCGGTGACGCTGGCCGGCACGGTGTCGCCGGGCGCCGGCACCGTCGGCACGCTGACGATCAATAACACGCTGACGGTTCAGGACGACAGCGCGTTCACGTGGGAGGCAAACGGCACGGCGGGCGATCTCGTGCAGGTGAACGGCGACATCGTCCTGCCTGAGGTGCTGAATGTTGCGGCCAGCGGGGCGCTGCCCGCCCCGGCCGTCGCGTTCCGCTGGACCGGCGCCAATAGCGGGGCCTCGAACCTCTACAACTGGCGGATCTCAAACGGCCTGCGCGGGCGGATTGTAGGCAAGGAAGTCCGGCTGGAGCCGTCCACGGGAACCATGTTCACGTTCAGGTAGTCCGCACGACCGATTGACGGCATGGAAATGCCGCGCGCGATGCTGCGAGAGGAGGCGCCCTTGCCGGGAAGACAGGTTCTTCAGCCGTTTTCAGCGGTGCTGGCGGTTATGGCGCTGCTGACGTCCGCCCGTCCCATGGCCCAGGCCGGAACGGTCGTGCTTCAGCAGGGCACGAATGGCTATGCCGGCGCCGACGACACTTCACTCGTGCAGGAGAGCCCCAACAACAACCACGGCGGGCGGACGACTTTGCTGACGGGAGTCCTTGGCAGCGGCAAAGTCCGTTCAGGCCTCGTGCGGTTCGATGTGTCGGGCTTGAGCGGCGCCTATACCGCCGTCAACAGCATGAGCTTGACGCTGCGAGTGAACACCTCGGCGACCAACCTGACCTTGTTGGCAGCCCTCGAAAAGGAAGGCAACGCCGGCTGGATCGAAGGCACCGTCAGCGGGGCGGCGCAGGCGGGTTCGGTCTGCTGGAACTACGCGAAGTACAACAACCAACTCGCCTGGCTGGGAGGCGTCAACGGTGCGCGCACCGCCAGCGACGTTTACGGTACGCTGGCCGCGCAAACTTTGACAACGGCGGGGAATCCCGCGGGCAGTACCGTCACGTGGACCTTCAGCCCTGCCGGCTTGCCTGCGAACGTGGACACCTTGAAGGAGCTTGTGGACCTCTGGGCCGGCGGCGCCAGGAACGCGGGCGTGCTATTGGTCTACGGAACGCCCTACTCCGGAGCCCCTCAATGGATCTTCGACAGCGCCGAAACCGCGGCCGTCGCCAGTCGCCCGGCGCTGACGATTTCGGCCACGGGACATCTCAGCTGGCGCGTGGCGGGCGGCGGTGCGTGGGACACGACTGCCAGGAACTGGACGATGGGAACCCTGGTAGCGACCTGGGGAGGCGGCGACACGGTCAGCTTCACCAATGTCGCGGGCGGGACCATCAGCATTGCTGCCGGAGGCGTGGCGCCGGCTGCCGTCGCGGTTTCCGCGGCGGGCGGCACGTACACCTTCACGGGTGGGGCTATCGGGGGCGGCGCAACCCTGACCAAGAGCGGCGCCGGCACGCTGGTGCTTGACAGCGTGAACGCTTACACCGGTCTGACCACCGTGGAGGGCGGCGTGTTGCGCTACGGCGCCGACAACGTCATCGGCCCGGGGGGCGTGAGGGTGGATGGCGCAACCGCCGTGTTCGACCTCGACAGTAATCATAGCGCTACGGTCGGCACGGTCACGCTCGACAACGACGGCCAGATCAACGGGTCCGGCACATCCGCCCTGAACGTGAATGCCGCCGGCACGTACGAGCTGAAACGCGGGTCGGTCAGCGCTATCTTGTCCGGCACGGCCGCCCTCAACAAGACCACCGCCGGCACGGTCACGCTCGGCGGCGTCAACACTTACAACGGCGGGACGACGCTCTCGGCTGGTACGCTGCGCCTCAGCGCTTCCGGCGCCATCGCCGGCAGCCCGACCATCACGGTGGCGAGCCCCGCCATGTTCGACGTGGCGGCGGTTCCCGGCGGCTTCCGCCTGGGGGCGGCGCAGGTGCTGCAGGGCAGCGGCACGGTGACGGGCGCGGTCGCCACGGTTGCGGGCAGCCGGATCCTTCCGGGGGGCGGGGGGACTGCCGGCACGCTGACCTTCGCCAGCAGCCTGGAGCTGGCGGGAGGAACGACCAACGCCTTCGATCTGACCACGGCGCCGGCGGCGGGGGGCGGCACGAACGACCTGCTCGTCATCGGCGGCGACCTCGGCGCGCACGGCGCGACGATTGCCATCAACCCGCTGGGCCCGCTGACGGTCGGCACGCCTTACCGGTTGATCAACTACGCGGGCAGCCAGTCGGGCAGCTTCAATCCCGCCGTGGCGTACGCGGTGCCGGACACGCGCTGCCTGTTCGCTTTGAGCGAGACCGCTCAGCGCGTCGACGTCACGCTCGCCAGCGCCGAAACGAACCTGGTGTGGAGCGGCGGCACCAACGGCCGCTGGGACCTCAAGACCTCGGCCAACTGGAATGGCAATGCGGAGATGTTCTACGCGGCTGACCATGTGACCTTCGACGACACGGGCGCAACCGCCACGGTTGCGCTCGCGGGAACGCTGTTGCCTCAAACGGTATGCGTGACGAACGACACGCTGGATTACTCCTTCGGCGGGACGGGTTCGATCGGCGGGTCCACGCCGCTGATCAAGGCTGGCACCGGCATGCTGACGCTGGCCAACACCAACGCCTACACGGGCGGCACGACGATCCTGGCCGGCACGGTCAGGCTTGGTTCGGCCACCGGCCTGGGCACGGCGGCAAACGCCAGGCTGACGTTCGGCCCCGCTACCGCCACCGGCAGGCTCCAACTCAACGGCAACAGCGTCACCCTCGTCGGCCTGACTTCCGACGCCACCCCCGGGACGCCGGTCGTGGAAAGCGGCTCTGATACGGCTGGCACCGACACGCTGACCGTCAATAACACCGCCGCCGGCGCCTTCGCGGGCGTCCTCCAGGATGGCTCCACCCGTTGGCTCGCCCTGCTCAAGACCGGCCCCGGCACGCTGACCCTGGGCGGCGTCAACACCTACCGCGGCACGACAACGCTTGCGGGCGGTACGTTGCTGCTCGGCGGCGGCAACAACCGTTTGCCGGCGACAACGGCGCTTGCCTTCACCGGCGCCGCCACGCTGGATGTGGGCGCCACCGTCCAGACCCTGGCCAACCTCAGCGTTGCCAGCGGCGTTGCCGGCGTTGTCACGGGCAGCGGTGGCACCCTGCGGCTCGGCGGCAGCGCGTTCTCGATCGGGGCGGCGAGCACCGGCGATATCGCGCTCGACCTGTCGGGGCTGGAGACGTTCACTTACAACAACGCCGGGCAGGCCTTCCAGGTGACGTCCGGTGGTGGCGTCGACTCCGGATCGGGGTGGGATAGCACGGTGAGACTGGCTGCGGTCAGCACGATCACGGCCGCCAGCTTTGTTGTTGGGGGGGGCGGTTCGGCCAACATCACGGACATATCGGCCGATGAGGTTGACTTGGGACAGACGACGACCATCCATGCCAATACGGTCGTCGTGGGCCAGGGCCGCAACAAGGGAACCCTGAAGTTCCAACCCGGCCGCACGAACCCGACCCTGACCCTGCGGGGCGCCGATGGCGTAGCGCCGGTCAGCACGCTGTACGTGGGGGAGATCAACAGCGGCGGCGCGTCGCTGCGCGTGAACACCTTCGACACAACCGGCGGCACGTTTGACGCCCGCGTGGAGACGCTGATTGTCGCGTACAACGACCGCGGCAAGGGCGGAGACACGCCGAGTAACTCCAAGCTGCTCATGGGCAACGGCACGCTGGAAGCGACGGCCCTCACCCTTGGCAAGGACAAGGCCGGTTCGACTGGCGGCGCAGCCTGCAGTGGCACGCTGAGCGTGAGCGGCGGCACCGTGAAGGTCGAAACGCTGATCCTCGGCGATCGTACCGGCGGGCTTACCGTAACCGGCATCCTCAACCTCGACAGCGGGGGCACGCTGGCCGCCAGGACGGTCAGGCCCGGCAGCGGCGCAGCGACGCGCACCATCAACTGGAACGACGGCACGCTCACGACCTACGACACCCACTCCGATTTGACGGTAGGCAGCGGCCTCGCCGTGAACCTCGCCTCGGGCGGGACGCACGTGTTCGACATCGGAACGGGCCGGTCCGGCAGCGTGGCGGCCGTCTTGGGCGGTGGCGGCGCGCTGGTCAAGCGCGGTGGCGGCACGCTGACCCTCAGCGGCGCGAACACGTATGCCGGCGGCACCACGGTGAGCAACGGCACGCTGGCGGTGAACAACGCCGTGGGGTCCTCGGGCACGGGCGCGGGCGCGGTGCGGGTGGGGACCGGCGGCACCCTGGCGGGTGGCGGGTTTGTCGGCGGTCCGGTGACGCTGGCCGGCACGGTTGCCCCGGGCGTTGCCGACGTCGGCACGCTGACCATCAACAACACGCTGGCGATCCTGGAGAACAGCGCGTTCACCTGGGAGGCGAACGGCCTGGCAGGCGACCTGGTTCAAGTGAACGGCGATGTCGTCCTGCCCGCGCGGCTGCGCCTGACCGTCAGCGGGAATCTGCCGGTTCCCGCCGTCGTGTTGCGCTGGACCGGCGCCAACACAGGGGCTGCGAACCTGGACGGCTGGCAGATCTCCGGCAGCGCGCGCGCGCGGATCGTGGACAAGGAAGTCCGGCTGGACTCCGGCATGCTCCTCATCGTGCGCTAGCCGCGGGTTCGATCCGCGGCAGGTCGGCTGATCGGGTGCAAACCGTACGAGTCTCCTGCACCTCCCCCACTGCGTCACTGACCCATTACTTCCTGAACTCCTGGATGCTGAATTCTGTGTCTCGGCTGGTGCATTTGTGGCAGCATGGCTGCCAAAGGAGTGGCGCCATGCTGACGACAATGCGCGAGAGGGGGGTGGGGCGGGGTTGGCCGTGGCGGCGGCGCCTGCTGCCGTTGCTGGCCATTTTGATGGGTGCGGCGGTAGCGCCCGGTGCGCCGCGGTGGGGCGACCTGGCCCGGCAGCCCGATACCTGGTACGCCGGCGACGAAGGGCGGCGGATGACGGCCAACGTGCTCTCCTGGCAGGCCGCGACGGGGAGTTGGCCGAAGAACGGCGACACCGTGGCGCAGCCCTTCACCGGCGCGCGCGACAAGCTGCAGGGCACGTTCGACAACGGCGCGACGCGCGACGAGCTGCGCTTCCTGGCGCGGGCCTGCGTCGCCACCGGAGCGCCCGCGGTCCGCGAGGCGTTTCTGCGCGGGCTCGACCATATCCTGCAAGCGCAGTACCCCATCGGCGGCTGGCCGCAGTTCTATCCGCCCGGCAGGCAGTACCACCGCCACATCACCTTCAACGACAACACCATGGTGGGTGTGCTGGAGTTGCTCCGCGAGGTGGCCGTCCGTCCGGCCTATGCCTTCGTGGATGCCGAACGCCGGCGCGCCGCCCAGGCGGCCTTCGACCGCGGCGTGGCGTGTATCCTGCGGTGCCAGGTGACGGTGAACGGCCGCCTGACCGCCTGGTGCGCCCAGCACGACGCAGTGGACTGCAGCCCGCGGCCGGCGCGCGCGTACGAGCTTGTCTCGCTCAGCGGCGGGGAGAGCGCGGGCATCCTTGGCCTGCTGATGAGCCTTGATGCGCCGCCACCCGCGGTGCGTCGCGCGATCGACGCCGGCGCGGCCTGGTATGCCGCGTCCGCGCTCGCCGGCATCCGCATCCGGTCGGTCGACGGTGATCGGGTGGTGGAGCCCGACCCCCAGGGCCGGCCGCTTTGGGCGCGCTTCTACGAGATCGAAACCAACCGGCCGTTCTTCTGCGGGCGCGACGGCGTGAAGAAGTACACCCTGGCCGAGATCGAGCGCGAACGTCGCGGCGGCTACGCCTGGTACGGCAACTGGGGCGAGCGTGTAGCCAGGGACTACGCGGACTGGCTCAAGAAGTGGCCGCCGGCCGTATCGCCCTAGTACAGTGACGCGCCCTACAGCTTCGTCGGATCCTCGAGCAGCTTCAGCGCGCGGTCGAGCAGGACTTCGGCTTCCTGGAGTTTCCCCTGCTTCACGAGCGGATCGAACTCCTCCTTGAGCCGGGAGATCGCGCTGAGGTCCCGTCCGTCCACCTGCCACTGTTCGACGAGCGCCAGGGCCTTCTTCATCTTCTCGTGGATGGCGGGAGCGCGGGCCACGATGTCCTTGAGCTTCGCCTGCTGCTCGGGCGTAAGCGTGTTCTTGATCCGGATCGCGATAGTGAGCTGGGCCAGTTTCAGCTCGCGATCCAGTTTCATGGCACGCTCGGCCTGCGCGGTCAGCGCGGCTTCATCCAGGCGCTCCGGACCGGCCAGCTGCACCAGCGTGTCCGTCTCCGCCTCGATCTGCTGCTTCAGCTCGGCGACGTGCTGCTGCATCTTCTCGTATTCGCCCCGCAGGTAGTCGATCTGGTTCGTCGTGAGCCCCAGCGCCGCGTAGTGCTGCCTGACCTGCTCCGGCGTGAAGAAGCACGCGGCGAGTTTCTCCAGTCCCGGTTCGACCGCCGCGCCGCTCGTGGCGAGCAGCATGGCGCAAGCGAGGATGGCCGGGATGCCGTACGCGGTGACGCGAGACAATTTCATGGTGGATGATCCTCCGTGTTCTGCGCTTCGGTCCGGTTCGTTTCAGTCAGGATCGTGAGGATGCTAGCAGAACGTTGGCGCGTGTCAACGCGTGCGGCTGAGGCTTGCAGGGCAAACGCATCTCATCCCTCGAACTTCTGCCGCTGAAAAGAACGCGTCATCCCGAGCTTCCCTCCTCGTCATCCTGAGCGCAGCGAAGGATCTCCCGCCGCCAGG
>CAYOBW010000226.1:0-11461 GCA_964402115.1 uncultured Victivallales bacterium | reverse complement strand
CGCATCGCGCACGGCTCACGAGGACGTTCGCCCTCCCGGTGCGGTTTCATACAACTCATATAACACGGCGAGGGAGAGTGACGCGCTGCGGAGCCGTGAGAAGAAAAGGAGGGGGCGCACGGTGGGTGCGGGGCTGGAACAGCAACCGCCTGGGAGGATTTCGGGGACGACTGCGGCTTGCGCCGGACGGTCGGGATTGGCTACGCTGCCGACATGAGCAAGCCCCTTGTCCGCCCCGCCGCCGGCCTGTCGCTCCTCCTCTGCGCCCTTGCCCGCTGCGCCGGGGCGGCCGAGATCCACGTCTCGCCAGCCGGCAACGACGCGCACCCCGGCACGGCGGAGCAGCCGCTGCGGACCCTGTCCCGCGCCGCGGCCACGGTTGGCCCCGGCGATGTCTGCATCCTCCACGGCGGCGTCTACCGCGAGACGCTCATGCCCGCGCGCAGCGGCGAGCCCGGCCGGCCGATCGTCTTCCGCGCGGCGGACGGCGAGACGCCGCTCATCTCCGGCGCCGACCCCGTCAACGGCTGGCGCGCCGAATCGAACGGGCTCTGGAGCGCGGCCATGCCGTGGGACCTCGCCGACCGCAACCAGGTTTTCGCCGGGGGCCACATGCTCGACGAAGCCCGCTGGCCCGATCCTTCCGGCGCGCCGCTCCAGCCCGCCCGCGCGGAGGCCAAGGGCGGCGGCGGCGACACGCTGACAGATCCCGCCCTCCCCGGCGGCGCCGGCGACTGGACGGGCGCCCTGCTCTGGTGCGCGGGCGGCGACCGCTGGATCTGCTGGTCGGCCACGGTCACGGCCTACGCCCCCGCCACGCACACCCTCTCGTTCAAGGACGGCCCGACCGAGCACTGGTACACGGTGCGGCCCGGCAACCCCTACGTGCTGATGGGCGTGCGCGCCGCACTCGACGCGCCGGGCGAATGGTGGCGGGACCCGGCCGCCGGACGGCTGTGGCTCTGCCCGCCGGCCAACCTGACACCAACCAACGGCGCGGTCGAGGCCAAGGCCCGCACCACGGCCATTGACCTCTCCGGAAGGTCGCATGTGCAGATCGTCGGGATCCGCCTTCACGCGGCCGGCTTGCGCACCACGGCCGCCACGCGGCACATCCGGCTGGAGCGCCTGCACGGCGCCTACCTGGCCCACTCCTACCGCCGCGACACGGGACACGCAGCCGTCACCCTGCTGGGCGAGGACCTCGTGCTGCGCGACAGCGAACTGGCCTTCTGCTCCGACAGCCTCGTCACGCTCGGCGGGCGCAGCAACAAGGTCGTCAACTGCCACCTGCACGACGGCAATTATCGCGGCAGCTGGCATGGCGTGGTCGCGGCAGCGGGACGCAACCAGGTGCTGGCCTGGAACACGATCCGCGAGGCCGGTCGCGACGTGCTCTCCGTCGGCGGCCTGACGGAAAGCCTGATCGAGCACAACGACCTGTCGCACTGCGGGCGGCTCACCAGCGACCTGGGCCTGACCTACGGCCACAGCACGGATTTCGGCAACACCGAGATCCGCTTCAACCACGTGCACGACAACGTCGCCCGCGGGCTGGGCATGGGCATCTACTTCGACCACCTGAGCCAGAACGTGCTGGTGCACCACAACGCCATCTGGAACATCCCCGGCCTCGGCATCCAGGTCAACAACCCGAGCCATTTCTGCCTCGTCGCCAGCAACGTCTGCTGGAAGACCAACCAGGACGGCAAACGGCCCTTCACCAGCTTCGACCACACCCACCGCCAGGATCTCTTCGGCTGCCGCTTCGAGCACAACCGCGTGCCCGCACCGTTCAAGCTGCCGGAAAACGCCCTCGTGACGGAGAACACGGTCACGAACGAACAGCTTGCGACACCGCCGTGGCCGGCCGGTTACGATCCGCGCCGCACGGACACCCCGGAGCCGACGTGGATCCGTCCGACGGCGCCGCATCTGAACCTCCTGCACAACTCCGCCTTCGAGTACGGCACGCTCGAAAGCTGGGAGCCGTTCGGCGCCGGCCGCGCGACACTGGGCAAGGGTTACGGCTGGGGCAATCGCGTGGTTGGCGGCGTGGACGAGCCCACGGGCACCTGCGCGCACGAGCTCTGCCTGGCCGGGCAAGGCGGCGTGCGGCAGGCGGTGGCCGGGCTCAAGCCGGGCACGGCCTACCAGCTGTCCGGCTGGCTCCGGGTCTCGTCCGCCACCGAGACAGCGGTGCTGGAGGTGACCGGACATGGCGGCGAGCCGGCGGCCGTGCGCTCAGCGGTCCAGGGCTGGAAGCGCGTGCTGCTCGACTTCACCACCGGCCCCGGGGCAACCTCCGCCACCGTGACCATCCGCCGCGAGGGCGCCGCCGACGGCGTCGTGCGTGCCGACAACTTCGGCCTGGTCGAACGTGACTTGCCCGTGCCAGCCCCCGTGCAGCGGAACTGAAGTCCGGCGCCGCGCTACTCGCAGGACCGCCACACTTCGTTCAGGCGGCGTTTGCCGGCGTCGGCCGAGGTCGCGTAGCCGTCGAGAACGCGGGCGAGACCGAGAGCGAGCTTATCCGCCGTGTCAAGGTAGAGGCGGTCGGCGGCCTGCTGCGACGCGGCCGGGAGCGGGGCGAGTGCGCCGCTCCGCTTCAGGCGCATGCGCTCCTGGATGGACGCCACGCAGTCCACGACAAGGCGGGAGTGGGCGGCTTCGTAGGTGTCGCCCTGTCCCGAAAGGGCCAGCGTTTTCCAGAACGTGCCGACGCGCGCCAGGTTCTGCCGCGCGGGCGCGTGGGGAGCGGTGCCCTGCAGGCGGGCCACCAGCTTGCCGTCGAGGTGGAGCCGCAGCTCGCACTGTGCGTCCAGCGTCGCCGCCACGTGGTGCCACACGCCGGTGGCGGTAGGCGACGGCGCCGCCACGACACCGGACTCGCAAATGAAGCGCATCTGTCCCTGGCAGCCCCAGTCCACCATCGGGCCATCGCTCGCGCCAACCGTGCACCGGTCCATGATGCGCCCGCCGGCCGGCGGAACCGCGCCGGGCCGGATCCAGGCCTCGAGCGTGTAGTCCGCGCGGAGCGCCAGCTCGCGGCAGGACGGCACGTCGAGGTACCCGTTGCCGCCGAAGCGGAACACGGCGTTCGTGCCGGCGCCCGCGACGGTCAGATCGCCGTGGCAGGCCGCGGCCAGGTTGGTTCCGGCCGCATTGGGCGCCGTGGCGCCGCGCACCGTTTCGGGCGCATACGCCGCCAGCAGCGCCGCATCCCGCGGCCGGTCAGACGGCGGGCGCTGCGCCTGGCGGGCGACTTCGGCCTCGCTCAGTGCGCGCCGGTACACGCGGGCGACGGCGATATCGCCGACGAAGCCGTTGCCGCCCGCCGTGCTCGCGCCGATCCGCAGCGGCAGGCCGTTGCCACCGGGTGTGTCGCACACGCCGCTGCCGTCCCACCACGGATCGGAGGGCGGCGGCACGCGCGCGACCACCGGGGCGGTCGGGACGCCGAACGGCGGGGGTTCGGCGCCGCCCAGGCCGATGGCCACGCGCAGCTCGCCCGCGGGTGCGTCGGCGGGGATGAAGAGGGACTGCGCATCGAACGACTTCAGCGGCTTTTCATTCACGCGGACCGCCGTCACGGCGCCACGGCCGGCCGCCGCGAGGAAGAGGCGGCGCGCGCCGAAACGGATCGGGAAGCGCTGCTCCACCTGCTCCACGCCGGGCGGCACATGTGGGATGAGGCGCAGGCCGTCCGCCAGGTACAGGCACTCGAAGAGGCCGCGAACGAAAGCCGCGGGCGGGCCGAAGGCGTCGTAGGTCAGGTTCACCGGCTGCCCGGGCTGATACACGTCGCTGCCGAATTTCACGAGCGGGTTGTCCATGCGAAACCGCTCGGCGAACGTGAGGAGCTGCAGCATGGAGCGGCGCGCGTCCTCGAACCGGCCCAGCCGGTAGTAAGCCAGGATCATCCGCGCCTCGCAGGTGGACCAGTGTCCGCCGTTCACCCAGGTCCCGAAGCCCCACAGCCCCGCGGGTGCCTCGTACATGTCGTCGTAGGAGGGGTAGTTGGGAATGATGAACTGGTGCGGGCGCAGGCCGGGAATCGACGCGATCTTCGCGTAGATGGACTCGGCCTGCTTGTCGTCCACGACGCGGAGGGCGATGGCGTCGTGGTTGGGCGAGGCCTCGAAGTAGCCGTGCCTGGGCGCGCCGAACACGCCGTGCTGCGTGCCGTCGGGGTCCAGCGAGCGGATCAGGTAGCCTTCGGGCGTGGTCAGCCGCGCCAGCCCCTTCTTCGCGGCGTCGCGGCGCTGCGTGTAGAGCTGCGCCTGGTCGGCCCGCCCCATGAACTTCTCCAGTTCGATCAGCCGGTCGAGCGCCGCGATGTAGGTGACGCTCAGCCCCGTCAGGTAGGCCTTGCCGTAGGTGCCGTCCGGCCGCTTCCACCCCGCGAAGCTCGGGGCCAGCAGGTTCCCCGCGGGTCCGGCGAGAAAGAGGTTGTTGGTCGGGTCGCGGCGCGTTTCGATGAAGTTGGCGGAGCGTTCCAGGCGCGACAGGTACCGGGGCACGGCCGCCGCATCGCGGCTGATCAGCAGCAGCTCGGCCTGCATCACGATCCCGGCGGCGGTGAACTCCATGCCCCAGTCGTGGATGTTCACGCGGCCGTCGCCCTGCCGGTACACGATCCACCCCGGGCGCGCGGCATCGCAGAGGCAGCCGTCCGGCGCCACCCAGTCGAACGGCGGCGTGGCGCCCTTGCGCTGTCCGTCGCCCATCTGGTCGAACCACAGGTCCTGCGAGTTCTGCAGGAACGTCAGGAACGGCTCCTGCAGGAACGGCAGCGCCGCCAGGGTCGTGCCGTAGCTGTTCTGAATCCACCACGCGTCCCAGGTGGGGCCCTCGACCAGGCCGTTCCACGCGGGCATGTAGAGCATGGACAGGTTCTGCAGCCGCGGGTTCGGCGCGAACAGGCCGGCCGCGGTGTCGAGCAGCCGGAGGTAGGCCGCGTCGCCGCGCCCGCGGTAGAACGCGCCTTCGTAAGCGGCGCCATCTTCAGCCGGCGCCGGCAGGGATCCGCCGAGAGCGGTTGCCAACAGGAATGCCGTCCACACTGCGCGTTTGTTCATATGCCGGACTCCATGGGGTTATCGCGTGGGAGGCAGCTTGGCCGTTCCGCCCACTCGCGTCAATCGGCAACCGCGGCAGGAGGTAGGGCGTCGGGAACGCAGGGGGTTTACCAAGCGCATAACGGCCGGGGACGGCCGTCTCCATGGCGTGGGCAGGCGGCGGTCTCCGCCGTTATGCGCCCCCTGCGTTAGCGAGCCTTACCGCAACCGCGCGCGGTAGTTGAAACGGTCGTTGGGCGCGGCGTCGCCGTTCAGCGTGAAGTCGTTCCAAGCGCCCGTCTGCTGGATGTTGTCGGCCCACTTGAAGTCCACGTGGTCCGGCGGCCGGGCGAGCCCCAGTGTCCGCCACGGGATGGCCAGTTCCAGCTCGTTGGCCGCGGCCCGACAAGCCACGCGCACGCCGTGGCCCCACGCGTAGCCGCCCCCGAGATGGCGCTCGACGGTCGCGCTTTGCGGCTGCGCGCCCGTGCGGTTGACCACGAAGTCGTAGCCGAGCCAGCCGTTCGTGGCATTGCCATCCGTGTCGAGGAAGAGCAGCATCCAGTTCGGATCCGCGCACGGCGTCAGCGGCTCGGCGGTCCGCACGTGAAACGCGATTTGCGCGTCATCCGCGCTGACCCTGGCCGCAACGATATCGTTGCGCCCCGTCCGGTTGGTGTAGCGCGTCCCCTTCCCCCAGCCGGGATGGTCGCGGCACACGGGGTCGCCCACGGTATCGCGGAACTCCGGCCGGACGCCGGCCCAGTCGGCGAACTGCCCGTCGATCCGGATGGGCTGCGAGATCACGGCCGGCAGCGGGCGCACGCCCTTGAACCGGCGGATCTGGGCCACCGCCTGGTAGTAGAACGCGTCGCCGTGTCCGCCTTTCATGGGCTCGATGTCACGGCTGTATTCGCGGCTGAACTGGTCCACGAAGGTCACCGGACCGTCCCCGTAGAAGGGTGAGTTGCCATCGAAGCGGCCCGCGATCCACTCGTTCCAGCCGGTGATGAAGACAAACGGCGGATCGAGCGCGAACGCACGCTGCCACTGTTCGGCGAAATTGCGCCCGGTGTAGTCCTGCCCCTCCGGCCCGGGCTGCCTGCCGTCGTGGAAGCTGCGGCCGTGCGCGCGCGGGTTGCTCAGCACGCTGAGCTTGCCGTCCACGGCATTCTGCGCCACGCCCACCGTCACCTGCTCCGCCACCCCGGGCGTCTTGTAGAAGGCGTGCTGGGGGTACACCTCCAGCCAGCCCCACTGGCCCGGGCCGGAGGGGCCGGCGAAGTAGTCCGGCTGGGGTTTGCGGAAGGTGAAGAAATCCCTGATGGGCCCGGCCTCGACCGCCGCGGGGTCCGCGAGAATCAGCGGCTTGCCCTCCCAGCGAAACCAGAGGTCGGCGTACAGGTTCGGTCTGTAGAGCTGCTCCCACAGCTCGTGCACGACGCGGCGCGGGTCGCCGAAGGGGCACAGGAACGCGATCTGCGGCGTGCGCCCGCCGCGCCGGCGGATGCGGTCGAAGACACGGCACAGGGCCTGCCAGCTGAGCGGGTACGTGAGCTGGTTGGTCACGTCGAAGATGAGCGTGTCCACGCCCGCGTCGGCCAGCATCTGCGCGTGCTTCGCGAGCACCCCCTCGTCGTCGGAGACGTAGTAGCCGAAAAGCGGTTCGCCCCAGTGGTGCGGCACGCCGAGGCCGCCCCAGAGCGGGCTTTGCGGATTGGCGATGGCCGCCGGGTCGGCGGCCTGGATCTTCGAGATGTCGAACGGACCGGCGTCGCCATGCCGGCCGAGCCAGAGGAAGTAGAAGATGCCGACCCACTTGTTCGTGCGCGGCGAACCGACCTGCTCATGTCCGGGAAGCGGGCGGCCCAGCGCGTCGGTGGCCACCCAGGTGTCGCTCCAGGTATCCCACTCCACCGCGGCGGCTGCGCCCGCGCGGGCTGGCGCCAAGGCCCCGCAGAAACCCGCCGCCAGCAGGATCGCCGCCGCTGTGTCTCGCATGCCCAAACGTCAGCCTCCCCTGTGTGCCCACCTCGCCCGCGCGCCTGCACCCGTACCGGTCACTCAATCAGCCGGATCCGGAAGTACCGGATCCCGGCGTTCGTCGCGGCGCCGGGCACCGTGAACTGGATCGAGGTGTCACCCGGGTTCGTGATGACGATGGGGCCGCCCAGGTCCGTGAACTTCCCGTGAAGGAGGGAGGCCGCGGACTGCACGATGTTGGTGTGGATGCCGGCCGTGGTCCAGACGATGCGCAGGTCGTCGCCCGTGCGTTCGACGGACTCAATGCCCAGCACGGAGTGTTCCCGGGTGGGCACGGTGCCGGACCGGAATTCCGCGCCGTTGTTCATCCCGTCCCCGTCCGGGTCCGCGCTCAGGCTCGCGTCGGGATCGTTGGTGGCGCCGAAGTAGGCGATCTGCCAGAGTTCGAGCGGCGTGGGCACAGGGTCTCCGCCGACCACCAGCTCCACCCGTCCGGGGGTGTTGGTGCGGATCGCGTAGTCGTAGCTGGCCGGGGAGGCGCCGATGTCCAGACCCCGGTCCGTCAAGGTTCCGCCGTAGGTGTAGAGCGTGTAGGTCCCGGGCGAGAACCCGCCGGAGTCCGTGACGTTCAGCACGCCGTCCAGCACCAGGTTGCCGCCCACCTCGACGCGGTCCGAGACCGTGCCCAGTTCGAAGCGCGACACCGCGCCGCCGTCCAGCTCCAGCGCGCCCAGGATCCGGAGCGTGCCGGGCGACGCGCCCGGGGCCAGCGTGCCGCCGTTCCTGACGGCGACACTCCCGCCGATCGTCCCCGTCCCGCCGAGGACCGCGTTGGTCACCGTCACCGCGCTCCCCGCGGCCAGCGACCCGTTGATCAGCAGCCGGCCGGCCACGATCGTCGTCGCGCCGCCGTAGGTGTTCGCGCCGGCGAGCGTCAGCGTCCCCGTGCCGGTCTTGGTCAAGCCCAGGGTGCCTGCGCTGTTCTTGATGACGCCGCCAAAGGTGCTGGTTTGATTGTTGGCGCCCACCGTCAAGGTCGGGGCGCCGTCCGCCGTGTTGTCAACCGTGCCCGCCCCGGACAGTCCGTTGACGGTCTCGCTGTACGCGTTGAGGTCCAGCGCACCCGCCACGTTCACATTGCCCTTCCCGCTGCCGTCGGGAATGACGTTCGCCGCGCCCAGCTTCAGCGTGCCCGGCCCGTAGGCGCCGGCGGGCTGCAGCAGCGTATCGCCCGCATAGTCGTTGGCGGTGTTCGCGAGAACGACCTTCCCGCTGTCCGGCACGATGGTCAGACTGCCGACCCCCGTCACCTTGCCATTGACGGTCATTTCCCCGGACCATCCCGCCTGGAGCGCGCCGCCGCCACTGCCCAGCGAGACCGTGCGCTCGGCCGCGAGCGTCAGCGCTGAAGCGTTGTTCATCAACAGGCCGCCGTTGAGCGTGACGTTCACCATCGAACGGGCGGGGACCGACCCCAGGGAACTGTCGCTGCTGATGCGCAGGGTGCCGCCGTTGATCGTGGTCCCGCCGGCATACGTGTTCGAGCCCGAGAGCGTGACCGTGCCGGAGCCGGTCTTGGTGAGGCTGCCACCTTCGCTGATCACGCCGCTGAATGTCGGCGAGCTGTTTCCGCTGCCGATCGTCAGCGCTCCGCCACCGGTGGTGACGGAGCCGGCGCCGGTCATCGAGTCGAACGTTTGGGCGTTGTTGTTCAGGTCCAGAGTGCCGTTCACAACGATGTCGTTGCCGGATTTGATGCGGTTGGCTCCGCCGGAGCATTGCAGCTTGCTGCTACTCTCGACCGTCGTCAGGCCGGTGTAGTCGTTCGCCCCGTTACTGAAGATGACAAAGCCAGGAGTGGCGTCCTGGTTGACCGTAACGCCCCCGGCGCCGGTAATCTTGCCGGCGATAGTAAGGTTCTTGGTCCAGCCGGCCTGGAAGGCCCCGTTGCCATCCAGATTGACCTGGCGCCCGGAATTGACGGTGATGGCGCTGTCGTTGTTCATCAGAGCCCCATTACCGCCACTGCTGAACCTGATGTCCCCTGCAGCGTTCCCCAGGCTACTATCGCTACTGATGCGGAGCGTGCCGCCGCTGATGACCGTCCCGCCGTCGTAGCCGCTGGCGGCGGTGAGAATCCATGTGCCCCCGCCCAGTTTGTTGACGGTCAAAGTCAGATCACCGGCCGCATCGATCGCCTTGACCGATCCATCGCCGGCGCCGCTCAGGTTGAGGTTGCGGCCGCCGGAAGCGGTTCCGGCGACAATGGCCCCGAGGTTGAGCGTCCCCGCCGCCGACTCTATGTTGTAGTCCCCGCCGCTGGTGTTGAGCGAGATCGTGCCGAGCCCGGAAGACGTCCCGCTGACGTTCCGGATATGCGGATCGGCGGAGGTGGTTCTGCCAGCCAGCGTGATGGGCTCGGCGGCGTAAGCCAGCCCATTCAGCTGCAGCCGGGAAGTAGCCTCGCCGCCGGCGATCGTTGTGCCGCCCGCGGTGGTGCCCAGCGCATTCGCATGGTTGGCGCTGAGGACGCCTTCGGAAATCGTGGTGCCGCCGCCGTACGTGTTGTTGCCAAAGAGAAACAGGGTGCTGCCGCCGGTCTTGGTCAGGCCCGACCCGGTTCCGGCCCCGCTGATGGCCGCATCGATCTGGAGCGCGCTGTGCGTCTCGATGATGTTCGCCCCGGTCCGGCCCAGCTTGAGCTTCAAGGTGCCGCTGGCGACGCCTTTGATCTTGTGCGCGCCGGACGTGGTCAGGATGACGGGGCTGGCCGAGTCGTCGTCTTCGCCATTCACCGTCAACGTGCTCGTCTCGAAGCCGCAGTACAGCGACCAGCCATCGGCGCCGGACGCATTGTCGTAGAGCGAGAGCTGGCCGATCACCGGCGAAATCCCGTTCAGGCCCACGATATGCAACGTGCGCGTGACGCCGTTGACGGATTCGGAGGACGTGGAATCGGAACCGCTGCTGTTGCTGAACTTCGCCTTCTCATTCGTGCCGTCGGGGATGTCGTCGTTGCTCCAGCGCGCGCTGTTGTTCCACAAGTGCCCGCCGGCATCGTTCCATTGCCGGATGCCGAGCGCGCCGGGAATGGTGACCGCGAGGGTGGCCCCGGCGGAAGCCAGGCTGTTCACTTTCACGCTGAAGCCGCTGGCGGTCAGCCGGTTGAACGTGCCACCCGCGTCGATCGACTTGACCAGGAGCGTATTGCCGCTGCCGCTCCACCGATGGACATACACCAGGGAGTCGTGCAGGCTGTTGTCATAGCCGCGCCGCAGGCGGAAGCTGAGGTAGTAATCCTGCGAGGCGCCGTCGATGTTGAGCCGGAAGCACTGGAGGTAGGAGGTGTCGGCGGGAACATCTTCCAGCGGCGCCAGCTGGTAGGTGCCCGTCGTCGTAATGATCTTCTCCTTGGCGGCCAAAAGCCAGCCCAGCTTCCGCTTCCACATCGCGTTGGGATGCGCCATGTGCTCGTTGCCCATCACGCACGTGTAGTCCCCGTATTCGTCATCCACCTTGCCGTCGTCGTCGGTGTCGGTCGAGGAGTGCAGCATGCCCAGGTTGTGCCCCAGCTCGTGCGCGTAGGTGGACATGTAGGTCGCCGTCTTCAGCCAGACGCGCCGCCCGCCCACCTCGGCCAGGCCCGCGCTGCCTTGCGAGTCGGCGGGGAGGACATAGATGACGTGGTCGTAGTCGCCGGGCGTGACGCCCGCCGCGCGGGCCTTGGCGTCGCCGGCGGCGCTCTGCTCGTCGCGGCTACCCGAGTCCGCCTTGGTGAAATTGACGTCGTACGGCCCCACCACTTTGCCGGAGAACGTAATCTTGTCGTAGGAACTTTCGTTGTAGAACCCCCGCACCGAATCGCTCGACGTGGAGAACATCAACGTGTTCACCGCCGACGGGTTGGACGACACGTCCTGGTCTTTGAAGTTGAGCATGATCACCAGCGCCGTATGGGTGTCCGCCGCCGCCACGACCGGGCTTTCCAGCACGGCGAAAGCCCCGCGGTCCAACCCGGCCGCCCCCGCCGGGTCCGCTGCCAGGGCGAGCTCCCTGCCCTGCACCCGCCCCTTCACGCGCACCCGCATCCCGGTGCGGGCAGCCGCGGGCGGCTGGTTCGGGAAGGTCAGGCTGAACTTCTTCCCGCTCGCCGTTTCCACGACCTCGTAGAACGTCTCGTGGCGCCGGTTGGCGAAGTCATCCGTGGCGACCACGACCAGCGTGCCTTCCACTTCGACGAGCGGCGCGCTGTCGGAAACGGCCCCCCACCCCGGGGCCGCGCCGACTGCAGCCAGCAGCACGAGCGCCAAAGCGCCGACTGTCTGCGTACGCGTGACCGTTCTTGTCCTCATCGGGAGCATACCCTTTCCATGATCCAGTGTAGAACCTCCAACAGGCCGGCGCAAGCGGGTTTGCGG
>CAYOBW010000225.1:0-11591 GCA_964402115.1 uncultured Victivallales bacterium | reverse complement strand
TCCCCGTACGTGTTGCCGTGCGGCGGGAAGAGCGCGTCGTTCCGCGGCTCGGCCATGCCGTGAATGCCGCTGTCCCTCGCGGGCAGCAGCGTCGTGTCAGCCGCCGGCTGCGCCCAGACGGCGAACGTGAAATTGTTCACGCCGTCGCCCGGCCCCGGCGCTGCCGGGCTCACGGTCACGGCACGCACCTCGCTGACCACGGTCCCGCCGCGCGCCACGCGCACCACGCTGTCGGCCGAAGCCCCCTGCGCGCGGAAGATAACGAACACCGATCCCTGCGGCCCCAGCGTCAGCGGCAGCCGCACCACGCCCCCGTCAGCCGCGAACACCGCGGGCCACGCCGTCCGTCCGCTGTCCGGCCACCACAACTCCGGCGCCCGCCCTGTCACGCGAAAGGCGGTTTGAGCCGTCACGGCCTCCGGTTTTCCATTGGCGACGAAGTAGATCTCGGCATCCGCCGTCGTCCGGTGCGTGTAGCGCAGCCCCGCATCGCTCGTGAAGTCCGGGGGCACGCCGTCGGCCGCGAATAGCGCCTCCAGCGTTGTTGCCGTCAGGATGCGCCCCTGCCCGTGCCGCCGCGTCACGCCGGCCGCCGGCGGCTCCGCCCCCCAGAGCACGGCCGCCAGCTTGCGCACCTCCGCGTCGCACGCCGGGTAGCCCTCCAGGCTCGGCGAACGCACGGGGGGCGGGCCGATGACGGTCGCTCCCCCCCGCACCAGCGTCTCGATCTTCTTCAGCACCTCCGGCCGCATCGTATCCAGCGGAGGCAGGACCAGCAGCCGGTACGAGGTGCCGTGCGGCAGCACCAGCCGGCCGTCGCGAACGGCGAGGCCGTCCAGAATGGCCTTGCTGTTGATGTAGTCGAAGTCACGCCCCGCCGGCAGCGCGGGGTTGCGTACGCCGGTCATCTTCGGTGCGTCGTCGCCGATGAAGTACGCCACGTCCGCCACGCGCGTCCCCTGCTGGAGCAGGTAACAGCACCGCCGCACGTAGTCCACCCACGCGCGCCCCTCCTCGAACCAGGTATTGTGCCGGTTGAACTCCGTGCCGAACCAGGCATTGACACCCGGTTTGCGGTCCTCCCATGGCTGCTGGATGCAGACGTGCAGCACGAAGTGATTAATGCCCTCGCAGAATGCCCAGTCCCCACGCGCCTTCAACGCGCCCGGCGCGTTCTGGAAAGCGGGGCCGCCGGTGAACGCCTCGGCCGACACTACCGGCTTGCCGAACGTGTTCGCCGCCGAAGAGGCCGCGCGCAGCTCGATCGAACCCAGGTCCCCGGTCACCCAGAACTCGCCCCCGATGCAGTCCGACGCGCTGCCGTACTGCAGGAACTCCGCGGGAAAGCCCCAGTGACCATAGTTCTCCAGCCACAGCTTCAGCCCCTGCGGCTGGCACAGATCACGCAGGCCGCCAACGTAGTCGGCCGCGATATGGTCCGCCACCAGGCGCCGCAGGTCCCACAGGAAACGCTCGGACCGGTCGGCGCTGCCCACCAGCCGCCCCGTGAGCACGGGCAGCCACGGCAGCGGGTCGTACCCGTAACGCTTGCTGAACGTCGCACCGAATCCGTCCGTCCAGTTCTGCGACCCCATCTCGTAGCTGTCCGCCACGACGTGCTTGAACGCCCGCCGCTCGCCCGCCGGAACGCGGCGCAGCACTTCCCCGACGAAAGCCTCGAAATGGGCGCGCGCCACCTCGCGGTTCATCTTGTCGATCTCCAGCCCCTGCCCCTCCGGCGAGGCGGGCGCGTTCCGCGTGCCCGTGGGTGTCATCCCGATGCGCAAGACCACCCAGTCGCCGGCCGGCGCGTCCCATGCCAAGCGACCGTCGGCCCCGAGCCGGGTGGTCAGGTTCTCCACACCCGCAGGCGGAATGGCCGTATCCGCCCGCTCGGGCTCCGCCTGCGTCCGCCACAGGTAGGTGTCCCACATCGGCAGCGGAGTCGGGTGCATCTTGCCAAGCTGCTTCTCGATATACGCTTCGAGCCGGACGGCCCCGTCCAGTTCGATTTCAGCAAGCCCGGCCGATCCATGCACACCCGTGAATCGTAGCTGGAACCGTTGCGCGGTCGTGGCGGGAAACGCCACCGTCACGGGGCCGCGCGGCAGGAAGCCCACGTTCACGGACAGGTTCGAGCGCTCGAAACGGAACGTGCGGACAGACTTGAAGTTCCCGGCAGCGTCCCCCGCCAGCAACTCGACCTGCGCGGACCACCCGCCGTCGCCCGGCGTGAGGGAGAGGCTGCGCGCCGTCAGGGGCTCCGGCAGCGCCAGCTCGACCGTGATCGGTCCCCCGCCCGGCGGCAGCTTGGCGCGCGTGGCCGGGTCGCCATCCGTCCAGCGCGCGGCGTCGGCGGCGGGTGGGGCACACGCTACGGTCGGACGGCGCGCGCTCAGACGATCCTGATCGGCGTGCGGCGCCGGGAACGCCAGCACGGCCACGTCCTGGAACGGCTGGGCCGGCACGGGGAGCACCCCGGCGAAGGCCTGCGGGCCCTTGACGCGGGTCTCCGAGACAGCCAGGTACCGCATGGCCTGCGAGGGCTTCACCCACGGACCGCCCGACTGGCTCCAGCCGGGGCTGTTGAACATGCCCACGTTGACACCCGTCCGGTCGCCTTCACGGATGGCGTGCGCGATGAGCCCCCACCACTCCTCGCTCAGCACCTTCACCTTGCCGGCCGGAATCTCGTCGAGAAAGATGTTCCCGATCAGCCCTTCGCCGATCCCCACGCGCGCCAGCGCCTCCAGGTCGCGCGAAATCCCCTCTTTCGAGATGTTGTCGCTGATCCAATACCAGTAGCACCAGGGTTTCGTCGCGTCCGGCGGCGAGCGGAAACCGGCCTCCAGGTCCGCCGGCGCGCCGAATCCAGCCGTCCCGCCCAACAGCACCCCGGCCAATCCGGCCGCCATCATCGCCCGCGCCTGTCGCATTGCTCATGCCTCCTGCGCCACACTCACATGGGCGCCCCATGACTCCACACTTCCGGCAGTCGCCGCAGCCGCTCGCCGGCCGCCCGCAACGTCTCCTCGCGTTTTGCAAAGTGGAAACGGATCAGATGGTTCACCGGCTCCCTGAAGAAGCTCGACCCCGGCACGGCGGCAACGCCAATCTCGCGCGCGAGCCACTCGCAGAACATGACGTCGTTCGTGACGCCGAAATCGCTCACGTCCACCATCACGTAATAGGCCCCCTGCGGCCGCGTGTAGGCGAGTTCGGCCGCGTCCAGCGACGCCAGAAACACGTCGCGCTTGAGCGTGTAGTCCCGTTGCAGCCCCGCGTAGTAGGCCTCCGGCAAGCTCAAGCCCGCCAGCGCGGCGGCCTGCAGCGGCGCGGCGGCCCCTACCGTCAGAAAGTCGTGCACCTTGCGCACGCCGTCGATCAGGCGCGGCGGCGCGATGACGTAGCCCAGCCGCCAGCCGGTGATCGAGTAGGTCTTCGAGAGCGAGCTGCACGAGAACGTGCGCGCGAACATCCCGGGCAGGGTGCTGAAGTAGACGTGCGTGTGAGGCGCATAGACGATGTGCTCGTAGACCTCGTCCGTGATGACGAACGTGTCGAACTCCTCGGCCAGCGCCGCAATCAGTTCCAGTTCTGACCGCGTGAACACCTTCCCCGTGGGGTTGGCCGGATTGCAGAGCACCAGCGCCTTCGGCCGGCGTTCGAACGCCCGACGCAGTTCGTCAGGGTCGAAGGCGAAGTCCGGCGGACGCAGCGGCACGTAAATCGGCTCGGCGCCGGACAGGATCGTGTCAGCCACGTAGTTCTCGTAGAACGGCGAGAAGATCACCACCTTGTCGCCCGGGTTGCAGGCGGTCAGCATGGCCGCCATCATCGCCTCCGTGCTGCCGCACGTCACGACCATGTGCTGGTCGGGGTCAATCGGCAGCCCCGTCCAGCGCGCCTGCTTGCGGGCCAGGGCCTGGCGGAACGCCGGCGCGCCCCAGGTCACCGCGTACTGGTGCGGCCCGGCGTGCGCGACCGCCTCCAGCGCGTGGCACAGTTCGGCAGGCGGATCGAAATCCGGGAATCCCTGCGACAGGTTGATCGCCCCGCACTCGTTCGCCACGCGGGTCATCCGCCGAATGACGGACTCCGTGAACTTGCCCACACGCTGACTGGTTGCCGGCATAGCGCTCCTCCGATCCCGCCCCGTGCTGGGACGGCGGCCATGATCCGGGTTCCGGCCGCAAAAGAAAAGCGCCAAGTGCAGCGCTACGGCGTTGCGACGCCCGGCCAAGGGGAACCGCTCGGGGTCAAGGGTCCAGGCGGAATCCGCTATTGCGATTCACCGACACCCTCGGTTGACGTCACTGCCGTCTTCTGCCCCCAGCGGGGTCGGGGTGAACCGCCTGGCCGAGGCTCAGGGCCGTCCCCAAATCCTGCGCGGTCGCCGTCGTTCATCGCGCTGCATGCGCACCCGCAGCGCGCACGGCTCACGAGGACGTTCGCCCTCCCGGTGTGATTCCGGACAACCTGTAAAGCACCGCGAGGGCGGGCGAGGACGGCGGCGAGATCAGGCGAGCCGCGCTCGTCGAGCCGCGAGAAACTGGGGCGCCTGGCAGGCGCGAAGCGGTAACACCGCCGCTCAGGCGAGGATTCCGGTCGCCGCTTCCCCCTTGCTTTCGGTGGCGGCATCGCTGAATGTACGCGGCTGTTCGACGCGAAAGGAACCCCTTTGACCAACCGCCGTTTCGTGGATTTCGCTGTCTGCCGTGAGTTGCTCAGGCTCGCGGTCCCCCTGATTCTCTCCATGACCGGCGTCATGTTGATGCAGTTCGTTGACGGCTTGTTCCTGGCCCGCTACTCGGCCGAAGCCGTGGCCGCGGTGGGTCCGGCCTCCATGGCGGCCTTCTGCCTGGGCAGCCTCGTGACCGGCGCGGTGGGTTACACCTCAACCCTCACGGCGCACTACGTCGGCGCCGGCCGCCCGCGGGAAATCGGCGCCGTCATCTGGCAGGGCATCTGGCTGTCGCTCGTGTTCGGCGTGCTGGCCGCGCTGCTGCCCCTCGGCACGCGCCCCTTCTTCGCCTGGGTCGGGCACACGCCGGAGGTGCAGCGCTGTGAAGTCACGTACGTGAACATCGTCAGCCTGGGCATGTGGGCGTCGTTTCTCTCCTCCGCCATCGCGGGCTTCTTCACGGGCCGGGGCGTCACCCGCGTCGTCATGGCGGCCTTCCTCACCGGGCACGCCGTGAACATCGCCCTCGCCTACCTGCTGATCTTCGGCCGGGCCGGCTGCCCGCGCCTGGGCATCGCGGGCGCCGCCATCGCGTCGACGTCGGCCCAGATCCTCACGGCGCTTATCTTCCTGGTCCTCTTTGCCCTTCCCCGCCACCACGCCCCGTTCGGCATCTGGGAAGGGCGGCGCTGGAACATCGACATGCTGCGCCGCCTGCTGCGCTTCGGCCTGCCCAACGGCGTGCGCTTCTCGCTCGAAATCGTGGCCTGGACCGCCTTCCTCTTCTTCATCGGCCGCATCGGCACACTCGAACTGGCGAGCACCAGCATCGCCTGGCGCATCAACGGGCTGGCCTTCTTCCCGGTCGTGGGCTTCTCCGAGGCGTTGCGCATCCTGATCGGCCAGGCCCTCGGCCGGCACGAACCCGACCGGGCGGCGCACATCACCTGGCAGGGCCTGCTCGTATCCGAGGCGTGGATGCTGCTGACCGCGGCGCTGTTCGTGCTTCTGCCCGGTCCGCTGTTCGCTTTCTTCCAGGGCGAGGCGGCCGACCCGGCCATCGCCACCGTCGGTGCCGTGCTGCTGCGCTTCATCGCGGCCTATTGTCTGCTTGACGCCGTCAACTATATCGTCTGCGGCGCGCTCGTGGCCGCGGGCGACACGCGCTGGACCTTCGGCGCTTCGCTGGTCGCCCACGGTCTCTTCATCGCCGCGCTCTGCGCCGCGGATCGGGCAGACGTCGGGCTCTACGGGCAGTGGGCTATGGCCACCGTCTTCGTCATGCTGATTGCCACTGTCTGGCTGCTCCGCTTCCACTCAGGCGCCTGGCGCAAGATCCGCGTGATCGAACCCGACCCGGTCGCCGGGCTCTAACACCGGAAGCAGTCCTGGCGTCGCAGGCAGTGGCCAGGCAGGGCCGGACTACAGCATCAGTGCGACCGCGTCCGCGCGGGCCAGCGCCGCCACGGTCACCCGCGTCTCGACGCCGCCGCAGCGCACGCACAGCGTGACCGGCCCCAAGGCGGCGCCATCCGCGTAACTCGCGCAGATGCGTGTGGCGAGCTGGACCGCCTCCGGGTCGGCCCCCGCGGGCAGCAGCGCACTGGGTCCCGGCACATCCGGCAATGGCGTCAGCAGCAAATCGGCCGGCGTAGCGATGCGCTCGAGCTCGTTGTTATCGCGCTGGTCCCGTCCGACGATCAACTTGGAGCCGTCCGCCAGCCGGAAATGCCGGCCCACCAGCAACAGGCCCAGAGACCGCGCATCGCGCAGTCCCTCGTGCTGCTTCAGTTCGCGCAGGCGCCTGACGTAGTTGGGCTCCGTCAGGCGGCAACCGCCTGCCGGCGTCGGGTACTGCTTCAACCCGTAGGTCTCGGCGAGCTGGAACTGGGCCTTGCGCCCGCGCCCCTCCAGGGCCAGCAGGCGCTGGCGGTCCACCCACCCCTCGCGCTCCGGCCGGGTCTCGGGCAGCAACAAGGCGCTTAAGGGCCGGACGATCAGGTCTCCGTACCCGCTCGCGTCGGCTACGAGCCCCAGGCTGCGCATGTTCTGCGACATCGGCCGCTCGTTCAGCACCTCGCCCGTGCTCAGGAACCGCGCGCCGAACTCCTCCAGCCTCTCCCCGGCGCGGCGCAGCATGCGGGCGTGACAGTCAATGCAGGGATTCAGCCCGCCACCGAAGCCGTGCGGCGGATGCTCGACGAGTCCCACGATGTCATCCGTAAAATCCACCAGGTGCAGGGGAATGCCGAGCTGCGCGGCCGCCCGACGGGGGTTCGTGTCGCCGAAAAAGGGGCTGACAAACGCGAGTCCGTGTACGTCGAGACCCTGCGCGCGCAGCACGCAGACCGCCAGCTGGCTGTCGAGTCCCCCCGACAACAGGCTCAAGACGCGAATCGGTGCAACCGTTTCCATAATACTAGACCCTGCCGCCTCGTGCACTTCCTTAACAAGCGCTACCATCATGACACGGCATGATCTTGAACTGGCGCCGAAAACGTTGTCAACTACCTTCGGCAGGCGGTTCAAGATGGTCCTCGATCGCAAAGGCGGAGGCTGGCGCTGTGAGAACACCTGCTCATGTGGTGGCACGTCCAAACGGGACTACGGAATCTACACGGAGCTGCTGGCGGTGCCCGGTAAGTCATCCATGCTCGCCCTGCCCGGCCAGGAGTCTGCGTGCCGCCTGAACCTGAGTCCGACTCCCGAAAAGGAATATGTCGTCCCCTCCCGCAAGGATTTCGTCCGGACCCGGATTGACGACGTGGCGGCGCTCGCGCCTGATGCCGACCACCGTCGCGCCGGTGCGCGCACGTAGGCCGAGAGCGGACAGGGATTGTCCTACCACGGGGGAATCGGGTGGCACCAGCGCACTCTCGACGTGCAGGGCCATGGCGAGCGTGGCAGCCGACGCGGCGCCGTCGTGCGGGGCGCTTTCATGTGTGTCGGCGGTGAAAACGCTCTCCAACGCCGAATGAGCCTGCGCGTAGAGCTGAACCCATCGCGGCCACCGCCACCAGGCGAGCAGGACCGTGCCGACCATGAGCACGAGCAGAACATTCCGCGAGGGCAGGATGGCGGAACTGAGGATGAGAATGAGCAGGACAAGGCCAACCGAACCGGCGGCGAGGACGGCGTTGCCGACGAACGCCCGCATGTGACGCGCCCATGTCGATGTCAAGGAGATGGGCAGGACCATCTCGGCGAGGATCAGGCTAACGGCGTCAAGCGTGCGGAGCGTGCCAGCAACCAGTGGGAGACACACGAGAGTCGCGGCAAGCCAGCAGATAGCGGGGATCCACTCGTGAAAACGCGTCAGGGCAGGCAAGAGGGCCGGCAGTCGGCGGACGGCGTAAGCGGCGCAGCCGAGCGCCGCGGAGAAAAGGACTCCGTTCACCAGAATAACAATCAACAGCCTGCGGAGCGAACGCCGGACCGCATCGCTCTGAGGCCGCCCGCGAATGCGTTGCGCCCAATCTCCGTACAGTTGGAAGCAGGCTGTGCAGCGGCGGCAATTCGGGCTCCGCTCGACCCAGTCTGCCAGCCGGTCGGAGCACCGCATAAACGGCGGGCTGAGCAGGGTTGTGAGAATGGCAGCCGCAACACCGACCTGGTAGACCGGGTCGCTGATGGCGCCGAGCGACAACCCGAGGGCTGCGATGATCAACGCAAACTCGGCGATCTGCGCAAGCGCAGCGGCGGAGCGCAGGGACGTCGGCATGTTGTGTCCGGTTAGCAGGGCTCCGACGGTACTTGTCAGGAACTTGCCGCCCATGACGACCCCTGTCACCAGCAGGATAGCGCCCCAGTGCCGAAGGAGCATCGCGGGGTCGAGGAGGAGGCCGATGGCGACGAAGAAGACGGCGCTGAAGATGTGCCGGAGCGGATCGATCAGCGCGCTCACGCGCCGAACAGCACGTGACTCCGAGGCGATCGCACCGATCAGCACGGCGCCCAGCGCCGCACTCAGGTGCAGTCGCGTGGCAAGCATGGCGACGCCAAAGCAGATCCCCACGAGAGGCAGAATCAGGAGTTCCTCGTCGTCGGCGCGGTGGAGGTGGTTCAGCAACCGGGGCAGGGTCAACAGGCCGATGGTGGTCACCGAGCCGAGGAACACGACCAGCCCCCAGAGGCTGCCGACCAGGAGACCGGCATCGACCGACCCAGTTACGGCGAGTCCCGTCAGGACCGCGATGAGAGCGACGGCGAGCACGTCTTCCACCACGGTGACACCGATAACGTAGCCCGCGAATGAGGCGTGCCCGCGGCCCGTCTCCTGAAGGGTCTTGACCAGAACGGTGGTGGAGGAATCGCAGACAATGCCACCGAGAAACAAGCTCTCGACGTGCGACCAACCGAGCTGACGGCCGACGAAGTAGCCGAGCCAAAGCATGACGCCCACATCCAGAAGCGCGCTCAGCCCGGCCTGCGCACCCACGCGACGGAAGCGCCGCAGGTTGAACTCGAAGCCGAGGGACATCATCAGGAAGATCACACCCAGATCGGCCAGCGTGTGGATGGTGGCCGCATCTCGTATGAAGGAAAATGGCGGCGTGTGCGGCCCGAGGACAAGCCCCGCGAGGACGTACCCGAGCATCTTGGGCTGCCGCAGCCGATGGCACAGGATCGCCGCGAATCCCGCGGCGAGCAAAACGAGCGCGAAGTCCTGCAGGAATACCGAACTGTCCATCTTCGCCGTGGCTCCGTTCTATGGCAGGTGCAAAGACAGCATCTTCGTACAGCACCAGAGGAAGATCAAGCGTGGAGGCTGCCGGGGCGCATCTGCGTTTGATTGACCCTGGAAGGGCGTCTAGGCTGTTAGGCTGTGGGCTGTTAGGCTGTAGGCAGGCGATCCATCGTACTCGTCCTCAGTGAGCACAGCGAACGGTCGTCGTCCTCGAAGAGACAAACGAGGGAATCGAGGACGAGGACGAGGACGATGGGAAATCGAAGGCTGGACAAATACACGTCGCCGACCATCGGGTGGGTTACGGCTCGCAAGCTCGCCGAACCTCGAGACTGACGTTGCGCCGACCGGTGGGGCGAGCGCAAGTCAATAGAACGCAGATGCGCCCAGGCTGCCGGGATGTATCGGGTCAGTGACGTGGGGGGCTCCCCGTGGCCTTGCGCCACGGGAGCCGGAAATCTGCGCCCCCGCCACGCGAGGCAGCAGGAGGCGCCCCACGTCACTGACGCATTACGCCGGGATCGAAGTCCCCTTAAGGATGACGGGTAGAACGCGAATGGGCGCATGTCGGCTCCGTAGGGTCTGTACCTCGCCGACAGCGGGAGCGATCGATTGGACACGCCGAGTTGTTCACGACAAAGTTGACGGCGTAGTTGGATTCGGTACAGTTCTCGACGAGGTTCACGCAGCAGAAGGCTGTATCCAGTGTGTTGGCGATGCCGGGGGAGGTAGGACCATGCCGTTTGCCCACGTAGATGAGGTGGCCCATGCGAAGGAACTGCTGCTGAGAGTTGGACAGATGACAGCGAGGCAAGGGTATGCCTGACAAGCCCCGAGGGGCCAACTTACCCCGAGAACTTCGTCGTGAACCACACCGCATCCAACTACGCCGTCAACTTTGTCGTGAACCCGCTGGAACCGTTGCGATCTATCGATTGGGTCCTCGCCGGCACCACCGACAGAGGCCAGCCGGACGGCCGATGATTCCGCTCCTCGTCTCTCAAACGAACCCCTACGGAGGTGGAATGCGCCCTACCCCTCACGGCTCCCGACCCCACGCTTGACTTCCGCCGCTGTCTCCGCCAAAGTTCCTGTCTGTGCGCGGAAAACTGAGCATCTTCTTTCTCTGTCTGTTTGTCGCGGGCTATCTGGCGGCCCCGGCGCTGCACGTTGCCGCCGCGAGCCATTGCGAACACGGCTGCGACCACTCGTCCCGGAATGACGGCCAGACCCCACCGCCACACGACACGGACCATTGTCCTGTCTGTCAATTGGCGCATACGCCCCTTCTGGCTGCCGCGCCAGCTATGCCACGGGCTCCGGTTGCTGTCGCCGTCGAGGCCCCACGCCTTCCCTCGCAAGCTCCTGCTGTTCGGCTGACCGATCAGCTTCCTTTCTCCTGCGGCCCGCCCGCCTGAGTCGTTCGTCCAGAACCGCAACGGTTCCTTGCGCGCAACGCCGGTCGCGTCTGCGCGCGCTGACACGACTCAACCCACAACAGGAGCAATCTCATGAGACTCACGCGCGCACTTTGCGCTTTGCCGCTCGTCGCGGCCTGCCTGACGGCACGGCTTGCCGTCGCACAGACACCCTCGCAAGAGGCAAGTCCCTCCGGACTTCAACGCGGTTTCCAGTCCTTCAATCCCGACATTTCGGCGATCGTGGACATGTTCTATCACTACGACGATTCCGAGGAAGGGATCAGCCATATTCTCGGGGAAATGGCCGGGTTTGGCCACACCCATGGGCATGGCGAAGAAGGCCATCACCACCATGGCCCGGACGAGGGCTTCAACCTCCGGCATCTGGAGCTGCAGTTCTCGGCGGACGTGGACCCGTACTTTAAGGGCTGGGCCATCGCGGCCATTGACCTCGAAAGCGCGGAGATGGAAGAAGCCGTCATCGAAACAACCTGTCTGCCCTGGGGCTTAAAGCTCAAGGGCGGCAAGTTCTTCAGCGATTTCGGTTACATCAACGCCCAGCACTCCCACCAGTGGGACTTCACGGACCAGCCGCTGGTTTACCAGTTGGCCCTGGGGCCGCACGGGCTGAACGACAAAGGCCTCCAGCTTTCCTGGCTGGCCCCGACACCGTTCTACCTGCTGACGGGCGTGGAAGCGTTCCAAGGCGAGAACGAGAACCTGTTCGCCTACCACGGCGAGGAGCCGCTGCCGACCCATGACGGCCCGCGCGTCGGCGTCGGCTGGGTGAAGGTCGGCC
>CAYOBW010000224.1:0-11605 GCA_964402115.1 uncultured Victivallales bacterium | reverse complement strand
GTCGCGGACGGTGATGGTCTCTACCATGCCGGTCACCGCCCGCGAAACGCGGTAGCGCAGGTCGTCGGCATCCACGGTCTCCCAGGACGGCTGAGCCAGCGCGTCGCACGAGCGCAGGCTGGAACGAACGTCCGTGGCGTAAAGGGAACGGTCGAAGCGAACGGCGAAATACGGCCCCCCCGCCGCCGCCGCAACGAGCGGCCGCAGCGTGGCCGCCGCCGTGAAGGACGTGGGACAGGTTCCACGGTAGTACTCGACGACGTTCGGCAGGCCATCGCCGTCGGGGTCCTGCAAGCGCCCCACGGTGCTGCCATCCCCCCACGCACCGGACGGGAAGCGGCTCGTGATCCAGTCGGCGTAATGGTCCGGCTGCGGCAACGCCGCCGGCGCGTTGCTGACAGACAAGGCCACCAGATGCGAGAGGACAGACGCGTAGGCCGCATCCCCCGCCCGATTCGTCCCCTCCTGCGGGTCCAGGACATGGTCGAACAGTTCCGCCGTCCCGTTATCGCGGTAGTGGATGAGGCGGTAGCGGTCGGTGCGCAGCGAGTCCGCGGGCGACCAGTAAGTGATGGCCGCTTCCTTGCCGGCCGCCCGCGGATCGTCAAGCGCGGCCGCAAAACTCGCCCCACCCAGCGCCGCCGGCGGGGGCGGATTCGTCAACGCGCACAACGCCGCCAGCGTCGGGTAGATGTCAATCGACTCGACCAGCGCATCGGTCGCATGTCCCGGGAAGCGCATCTTCGGCGTGCGCACAATCAGTGCGGAACGGGCGGACCGCTCGTACTTCGTGTGCTTGCCCCACAGGTTGTGGTCGCCCAGGTGCCACCCGTGGTCGCCCCACAGCACCACGATCGTGTTCGTCCCCAGACCGAGCGCATCGAGCGTGTCCAGAACGCGGCCCACTTGCGCATCCGTGAAACTGACGCACGCGCAGTAGGCCTGGCGCAGGGCGACATGGTAGGCCGTGTTCGTCCGGTCGTGCCAGTCGGCCGGCTGCCCCGCGTGGCCATAGTTGCTGACCGGTTCCTCGCTCTGCGTCTGTGTCCGCGCCGAGACCCCCACGCTTTCGACCGGCAACGGAGGGAACGGAAGGCTGTTCGTGGCATACAGGTCGAAGCAGG
The DNA here is from genome assembly GCA_964402115.1 of uncultured Victivallales bacterium. Taxonomy (GTDB): domain Bacteria; phylum Verrucomicrobiota; class Kiritimatiellia; order UBA8416; family CAYOBW01; genus CAYOBW01. The sequence continues at coordinate 10,481 of CAYOBW010000224.1, read as the reverse complement.
ACTGCGGAGCCGTGAACGGCAAGTGCGGCTTGTAGAAACCGACGGCCAGGAAGAAACGGTTGGTGCGCAGTGCGTGCAGCTTGGCAATGGCGGCGTCGGCCGTCGCGACGTCAGGGTACACAGGGCCGTCAACGCGCTCCGGATGGCCGATCTCCAGCGGCGGGCTCACCCCGGGCACGCGGGTGCTCCCGTCCGCGTAGCCGAAGAACGCCTTCCACCCCGTCCCCCACTTGTTCGTGAAAGCGGGCGGGATGACGATTTGGTCCCAGCTGAAGGGCATCTCCTCGCGGTCCGGTGTGGCCGGAATCGCGGCGTCACCGTACTCGTAATGGTAGCCGTCGGCCGAATGGCTGATCTTGCCCATCGCCACGGTGCGGTACCCGTTGCGGCGAAAGCAGTCGACCAGATTCCACGGCTCGGCGGGCGGGACCGAAGGCCGCCGGGACCACATCACTTCGTTGCTGCTGTTGCCGCTGTCCGTGGCCGCATAGCGCAGCCCCGTCAGCATGGCGTAGCGGGACGCGCCGCAGGTCGGTGACTGGCAGTAGTGGCGGCGAAAGAGCCGTCCCTCCTCGGCCAGCCGGTCCATGCGGGGCGTGACCATGTGCGCGCACCCGTAGGCCCGCGTCTCGGGACGCAGATCGTCAACGCAGATCAGCAGCACATTCGGCTTCCCGGTCACATCCGGCGGCGGCTTGACCGGCAGCGAGGCCCGCTCAAGCTGCAAGTCGCGCAGTTCCAGCGCGTCGAATCCCGTCTGCACCGTGTTCTGAATGCCCACCATGTTGAACGACACGACCCCCAGCGCCGCGGTTTGCGCTTCCATTTTGACACCGTTCAGTGCGCTGGCCAGTTCGTAATGGGTAGACGAAACGCGCGCGATGCGGAACCAGGCCTCGGCCCATGCGCCGGTCTGCAGGCCCGCTCCCAGCGGCGCGCGCGTGAGCAGCGCGGAGCCGGACGACGTGCTGAGCGGGTTGCTGGCGCCGTCCGTGTTGGCAAACAGGATGCTGGCGCCCGACGCAATGCCGGGCCCGACGTTCCACATGGCCGCATAGCCCCGCGCGGGGAGAAATGCCGCATCCGTGTTGCTGCCGTTGAGGTCGTGCGTGAGCCGCGACCCGCCGTCGTCCAGCAACCCGAACCGCAGGCCGGAGTTCTCGTTCAGGGCCGCACCGCCGCTGCGCAGCGAGAAGCGCAGCGTCAGGGAATCTCCGTCGTTCGTCAGCGCCTGACCCGGCACGTACATCCAGAGGAATCCTGTCGAAGCCGTATTCGTGCCCGCCCCACCGCCCCACGTGAAGGTGTTCGTCCCCGCCGGCTCCAGCAGCGGCACGCCGTTCTTGGAACCGGTGTACCAAGGTCCTGACAACGGCAGGACGGCATCTGCCCACCCTCGACCGGCACCCAGCCATGCCGCCAGCGCGAGAAGACAAACGGCGGCAGGTCGGTGACGAGTATGCCGGCGAACGCCTCTCATGGCTGTTTCTTCCCCTTCGGTTTTGGCTGCAGCCAGTCAGCCGGCGGATGCCCTTTGACACCGGGCTGGTAGCGCCGCAACGCTTCACGCTTCTGCTCCGGCACAAGCTCGTCCCACGCCGTCAGCGGCTTCACATCCGGGACCGCGCCGGCCGTCTTGAACCGCATCGTCACGATCTGCTGTGGGCGAACCGGGAACAGGTAAGCTGGACCGCCGCGCAACGGTTGACGATGGCCGCCGAGCATGTCGGTCAGCGCCGCATCGCCGTGCGGCAGATTCAGCGTGACCTGGGCGCTGCCGGCGCGCCCGAGGCACTCGACGAGGCGCAATTCGATTTCCCCGGCCTCCCGGCGCAGCGCCTCGACGATGACGTTGTCGCTCGTTTGCAGGCACGACGCTGACTTCTCCGGCGGGAAATCGGCCGGCGTGTTGTACGCCCATGCGATCTGCGGGATCCGTGCCGAGGTGAAGTCGCCGACGTGCGGGACGAGCGCGTAGCGCAGCACGTGCCGGCCTTTGCCGCTGAGCCACGCGTTGGTGTGGCCGCGATAGGTGTCGTTGGCGTTGTACAGGTAGATGATCGCCGTGCTGCCGGTGACTTCGCGGCCGGTGAGGCCCTGATCGAGCAACGCGACGCCTGCGCCGGCCATCTGGTAATGCGACCAGCGCACGGCCGGCGTGATACCTTTGACGAAGCCGGTCAACGCGGCATTCGTCACGGCCCACGCGCCGTGAGCGAAACCGTACGGGATGCCGCGGCGGACTTCGCGCACCGGACCAGCGAGCGGAAACTCGGCGACAACGACCGTGCGGTCGGGGATGTCATTCAGCTCGGTCTCGCAATCAATGCGCGGATCGTCCCTGTGAAAGGTCATGGTCCGCCGCAAGCGGCCCCCGCCGACGAACGCGGACTCCGCCTCCACCACCGTCGTCCCGGAACCGGAGCGAACGGTCAGGCGCGGCGCGGAGTGGCTGGAATCGGCGACACGCTCGCGCTCCGGTCGATCCACCATCTGGTCGGCGGAAAAGCCGATCTTCTTCTTTGGCCGCTCGGCGACGATGACATTGGCGGGACCGCCAAGCAGCTCGTGGCTGCCGAGCTTGAGGCTTACGAGCGCGCCGGACGCGGGATCAAGCGCGGCGGTGTAGAACCTCGTCTGGATGGCGGCCGGCCATGGAATCTCCTGCGTGGCTGCCGGCTCGGGAGCGCTGGCGGGAAGGGAAAGCGACTGCGCGGCGCGGGTGGCGATGTCGCGCGCGGTGCGCTCGACCCACTCGAACCGGTCGCGGGCGTCCCAACTGCGCTCGTGCTCGAACACCATGCCGCCGGCAGCACCCCAGAGCGTGTTGCGGTCCATGTTCAGGCACATCAGCAGCCACGCCTGGTAAAGCGCCTGGGCGGGATACGCGAAGTCGCCGCGCAGGCTCGCGGCGGTGGCGAGCATCTCGGCGGCTTGAAGCTGATGCTCGCAGCGCCGGTACCACGCTTTGACGCGCGGGTTCTGAATCCAGAACGCGTTGTAGGTGAACGCGGTGCCGCCGCGCATCGTCGGCACTGAAATCGCGCCTGAATGGATGCCCGGCAGGACGGCGTCGAGGTAACGGCCCGGCGTCGCGAACTGCACGGCGAACTCCGGCGCCACTCTACTGAACTGTTGCAGGAACTTCGTTGGGTACGGCGGGTAGTGCGGCGCGAGGCTGTAGTCGCCGCTGCCGCCAAGGATCAGCACGGGAGCGCCCGCGGGAGTCACCCTGGGCGCGCTGCTGAGATCGCCCGCCGGCCGCTTCCCCTCCTTGTCCTGGGATGTCGTCGCGATGCGCGCGCGGATGTCGTCGGCCAATGCGAGCAACTGCTTCTCCGTCAGCGGTTCCTTCGCGCCGAACATCGGTCGCCATTCGAGATAGTGGCCGGGACTGATCGCAAGCGCGCGCGTGCCGTCAGGCGATGCGATCCAGTGCAACGTGCTGCCGGTCGGGTTGAGCCGGCAATAGACCAGCGCGTCGAGGCCGAGCCCCGAGACGATCTGCGCCATCTGCTCGTGCAGGCCGGTGACATCGATCATCCAACTCAGCCGCGGCTGGACGCCCATCACCTGCCGCTGCCAACGCAATCCTTCGACACCCATCTTCACAAGCGCCTCGCCGCCCGAGAGGTTGATGGTCGGTTCGAGGAAGAAGGCATTGCAGAGTTCGACGCGGCCTTCGCGGATGCGCTGCTGCAACTCCGCGAGGCGCTCCGGGTGGAAGTTCAGCATGGCGATCACGTTGTTGCACTCCGAGAGCGCGAAACGGTAGTTCGCATCGTCGCGGACCCGGTCGAGATGATCGAAGTACGAGTTGGCGCAGTAGTTCCGCTCCGTGGACCAGTCGGTCAGCCACCCGCAACTGGCCGGATGGAAGTTCGGCACGACATAGACCGGCCGTACGGCGGCAGCGTGAATCGTCGCGAGGGGGATCAGCAGCAGAGCGGCGAGAACGGTCTTCATGCTTTCAGAATGCCTCTTGCTCACCTTTGCAGACGGGGAACGCCGCAACGCCCTGGGGCCAACCTTGTTCGCGTCTGCGGCGGCCCGCTTCTTTCAACCTAGCTTCAGTGTTCATGCTCACAACGCCTGCTCAGAATGCCCGCTTTGTGCGGCATTCGCAATGAGAAAGGGGTGTTCGCCGTAACGCCTGAATGACAGGGGGGGGATGGCAATATCGGCGGGGACCGCCGTCTCCACGCCTCGGCGCCTGCCCACGCGATGGAGACGGCCGTCCCCGGCCGTTATGGGCGATGTAAGCCCCGTGCGTCACTGACTTCCTCCTGCCTGCCTACATGAAGCCGCCAGCCAGTCCGAATTCCCGATGAATCGGCAAGTATTCTCGTGCGTGGCACGCCGTGGGGCGCCGTGGCATTCACTTCAATGGCGAGGAGTTCCCGATTGACAGAGATTGGACCGCCGCTACCATGCTGATCGTGGAGGGGATGCCATGAAATTCAGTTGTCCGCACTGCAGCAGGCACCTGGAAATTGACGATGCAGACCTCCCTTCATTCGCGGGACAGACCATCCCGTGTCCTTCATGCGCGGGCCTGCTGAGCGTCCCCGACCTACGTCCGACAGCACACCCACCCCAGCTGCAGCCTGCTCCGCCACAGTCACAGCACGATGGCACGTCCGCCCAACCGGCAGGCTCCGCCACGGGGAATCGGCAGCTCCGCTACGCGCTCTGGGCGACGGCGATAACGGTCGGACTGAACGCGTTGTGGGCAGCGGTCGTGAACTAGGGAGGGAGTTTCGGTTTGGGAGTGGGGTGGCTCACTATAGCACCCATGATGTTCGGGTTCGTACCCGGGAGCATTCTGATCACCATCGGCATGTGGATCGCTGTAGCCATCCGGGCCCGCAGGCGCCGCCGTGCGCGGAATGCAGCGGGCACGGAAGGCAGCACGGCATAGCGGACTGTCCGGAAACACCGCAACCCGAGCCACACCATTCACCTGGCACCAATGCCTCTCCAGGGGAGGCCCCTGGTGCAAGGGCTCCCTCCGGATCACTCGTCGTCATCCGCGTCGGCGCGGGCGAGAACGAAGCCGGCGCGTACCGGGGGCGGCATGGGGGCATCCGCGCCGCGCACCGAGCGCCAGATGATCTCGTTCAGGCGCAGGTCATCGGCGGCATCCTCGCGCGCGAAGTTCATGCGGCGCGACTCCCCCGCCCCCCAGGCCAGGGCCGTGTTGCGGGCGTTCAGATCGACGCCGGCCGGCACGGCCGCATAGGGCCGGACGTCCGGCGCCCCCTGGAAGGACGCGTGCATCGGCGTCGCCGCCAGGTCGTAGATCGACAGCGGGGCCAGGCCGAGGACCAATTCCATGGTGCGCAGCATGGAGCACGTGGTGTACAGGGTGGAGTCGACCACGCCGCGGCGGACATGCGGGCCGATGACCAGCGCCACGGTGCGGTGCGCGTCAACGTGGTCGGACCCGTTCTGGGCATCGTCTTCGACCACGAAAATGGCCGTCTGCGGCCAGAACTTCGAGCGGGATACCGCCTCCACCACACGGCCCAGGGCGAGGTCGTTCTCGGCCACAAAGGCGGTGGGCGTCAGCGCGCCAACCGTCGCGCCGGCCGTGTGGTCGTTGGGCAGGCGCACGATCTGCAGGCGGGGCATGTCACCCTCGCGCTCGAAACGCTGCAGCTCCGCCACGAAGCGGTCGGCCCGCTTGAGGTCGGAGTAGTTCATGTCGAAGCTGCGGTAGAGCGGATCGAAATGTCCCTGCAAAGACTTCACCTTGGCCCGGCCCGGATCGGCGGGGGTCTGGCCGTTGCTGATGAACTCCCCGTAGCTGCGCACGGTGACTCCGGCCGCGAGGGCTCGGTCCCACAGGTAACCGCCGGCGGGAAAAGCCACGGGAAAGCCGCCCTCGCTCGGATACGGGTACTTGCCGCGCCCGTTGTGACCGTAGCTGAGCGGCCAGACCTTCTCGACGAAGTCCGTGGCGTAGGCGCCAACCGTCCACTCGTGCCCGTCCGCGCTGACTTCGCTCTCGACATAGAAGTTGTCCAGCAGCACGAACTCCCGGGCCAGCTTGTGGTGGTTGGGCGTGGTCGCCTCAGGGAAGAGGCAGAGGGACGCATCCCCGTTGCCCTGCGGCAGGTCGCCGAAAATCTGGTCATACGTGCGGTTCTCCTTGATGACGTAAATGCAATAGCGGATGGGGCTGCCCTCGCCGGACCCGGCGGGGATCGGATTGCCAGCCAGCCGCGCGGCAGCCGCGCCGGCTGCCGGAGGCGAGCACGCCAGGCACTGCGCCGTGTAAGCGCGGAAGACGGCCTCCCGCGCGTCCCGGGCCGGCAGTTCGATGAGACTCAATGTGCCGCGCAACAGCCCCCCGATGTACTGGAACATATCCGCCGGCGGATCTTTGTGCCCCGGCCGCGGCCCCCTGGGATTGGGCAGGCTGGCCGCCCCCTTGCCGTTGGCCACGATCAGCCTCTTCCCGTCCGGCGTCAGGCGAACCGCAGTGGGATACCAACCCACGGGGATGAAGCCCAGCGAGCGGGCCCGGCCAGGGACGGACACATCGAACACGGCCACCGCGTTCAGGTTGGCATTCGCCACGTACAGGGTCTCCTCGTCCGGCGACAGGGCCAGGCTGTTCGGCGTGGCCCCGGGCGGCGACCGCGGCTCCAGGGCCGCCCACACGGTCTCGGTGACGCGGCCGGACGCCGTATCGATGAGGCTGACCGTGTTGCGGTTGGCGTTCGCCACGAACAGCCGCCTGCCGTCGCGGGTCAGCGCCATCTCGTTGGGGTGTTCCTCGACAGGCCACAGGAACTCCACGCGTCCACGCTTGAGGTCGATCACGGCCACGCGGGCGCGCGCCCACAGGCTGACGTACAAACGCTGCCGCTGCTCGTCCAGCCGGCAGGCATAGGGAAAAGGCGCATCGGCGCTGGTGGGATCCAGAACCGCCTCCGCCCGCTTGGTGATGGCCGCGACGTCGGGATCCACGGCCACGGGCTCCGCCGCGAATCCACTTGCCACGGCACCCTCGCCGAGGGCGATCTCGCCGGCATTCCGGCCGGTCGCAAGGTCAATCCGCGCCACCCGCTGTCCGAACAGGTTGGCCACATACAGGCTTTGTTCGTCGGCGCTGACCGCCAGGCCGGCCGGGATGCCGCGTTCCTTGACGTCGCGGACCGCGATCTTCCGCTCGCCGCCCAGCGTCCCGGCGCGCGCGTCGAAGTCAAACACGCGAATCACCTCGTTGCCGGCTCCGCTGGCGTACAGCCGCCGGCCGTCGGCAGAGAACTCCAACCCGTAGAATGTCTCATCGACGCGCGCGCGCGACACCAGCGTGCCGGCATCGAGATCCACCACTCCGATTTCATGCGCCCCATATCCCGCGTGCAACACGGCCGCGTAACGACCGCCCCGGTGCACGGCCACGTTGACCGGGAAATCCCCCAGATCCACCTGGCGGCCGGCCGGGCGCAACGTCCAGCCGTTCGGCAGCAGCACGGACCCGTCCGGCTGCCGCCCGGGCCACGTTACGGCGGCGGCAGTCAGGCCCTGCAACAGGAGCGTCGCCCAGAGGGAGAATCGTCGGGAGCGTGCCGGCCTGCGAAATCGCTTCATGGGGAAAGCGTGCGGCAAAGACCCCGTCACGTCAACCCGCGAGTGTGCCAGCACCCGCGGGAACTCAGGCCTGCTTGCCGATCTCTCGCCCGCCCGCATTTCCGCCTTGAGTTCGGGCGGTTAGGGCGTAGATTCTCGCGAGTTACGTTGAACTCCCGGCAGCCAGTCCAGTTGAAAGGAACGGACCATGAAGAACGCGCACCAAAGTGACCTGCTTACCAACCGACGGACGTTTATGGGCGCAACGGCAGCGTTTGCCGCGTTTTCCATCGTGCCCCGGCACGCCGTGGCGCGCTCCGGCCAGCTGGCGCCGAGCGACAAGATGAACATCGGCTGCGTCGGCGTGGGCGGCATGCAGGGCGCCAGCGACGTGGGCGGCGTGAGCGGCGAGAACATCTACGCGCTCTGCGACGTGGATGAGAATCACCTGAACAAGACGGCCGAGAAGTACCCGAACGCCAAGAAGTACCGGGATTTTCGCGAGATGCTGGACAAGGAGCACAAGAATCTCGACGGGATCACCATTACCATACCGGACCACATGCACGCGACGGTGGCGCTGTGGGCCATGGAGCGAGGCTTGGGCGTGCACTGCCAGAAACCGCTGACCCAGAGCGTCTGGGAAGCCCGCCTGCTGACCAAGGCCGCGCAGAAGTACAAGGTGCCCACCCAGATGGGCAACCAGGGCTACTCTTCGGTCGCCACGCGCGTGGCCTGCGAAATCATCTGGAACGGCGAGCTCGGCGACATCACCGAGGTGCATTCGATGAGCGGCGGCGGCTTCTCGCGCGGCCTGAAAGAGTGGCCGCCCGTCGAGGAAGTGCCGGCGACGCTTAACTGGGACCTCTGGACGGGCCGTGCGGCGGAACACACGTACAGCTCGAAGATTCACCCGATCAACTGGCGCGGTTTTCTGGACTACGGCACGCAGATGATCGGGGACTGGGGCATCCACATGCTGGGGCCGGCCAACTGGGCCCTGCAACTGGGCAGCCCCACCAGCGTGGAATGCATAGCCGTGGATGAGGTGAATCCCGTCACCTACCCGCACTACGCGTGCAAGTTCGAGTTCCCGGCGCGCCCGAACAAGTTCGACAAATCCGGGAAGATGCCGCCCCTGACGCTCTACTGGTACGAAGGCAAGATGACGGCCAACTTCAAACCGCCACAGGGCCTGACCGAGCAGGATGTCAAACCGTACAACGAGATCTTCGTCGGCACCAAGGGCTACATGGGCACGGGCGGCCGCGGCGAGAGCGTGCGCCTGATTCCGGAAGCCAAGATGCAGGACTTCAAGAAACCGCCGGAGGTCATCAAGCGTTCGCCGGGCCATTTCCAGGACTGGATCCAGGCCTGCAAGGGCGGCGACCCGGCCTGCTCCAACTTCAACATCTCCGGCCCTTACACGGAATGGATGCTGCTCGGCGCCATCTGCTGGCGTTTCCCGAACGAGAAACTGCTCTGGGATGGCCAGAACCTGCGTTTCACCAACAACGACAAAGCCAACGCTTACGTCAAGCCGCAGTTCCGCAAGGGTTGGGAGCTCAAGGACATCAAGGTGTAGCGTCTATCGCACCCACACCTGTCGCGTGCGCGGGCCATCGAACTCGGAGAGGAAGATGCCCTGCCACGTGCCGAGGCGGAGTTCGCCGTCCTGCACGATGACGCTGACCGAACTGCCCAGCAGGCTGGACTTGACGTGCGCTGCCGTGTTGCCCTCGCTGTGACGGTAGTTGCCGCTCCAGGGCACCAGCCGTTCCAGGACCGTCGCCATATCCTGCATGACGTCGGGGTCCGCCTGCTCCTGGATGGTTACGCCGCAAGTCGTGTGCGGAACGAACACGGTTACCACGCCGTTCATCAGATCCAGCGCCTGGACAGCCGCGGCGACGATACCCGTGATGTTCACGAAATCGGTTCGACCGGCGGTTCTGACTGTCAGTGTTCTCATCGCTGCCCCCTAGTCCTCGACCACAATACGGAAGCCGACGTTGTAGACCTTCTGCCAGGGCGCGTAGGCGACGGCGCTGTCGGCCAGGGCGCGGGCCGGGCGGTCGTACCACGAGCCGCCGCGCGCCAGCCTGCGCACGCCATCGCGGTCGGCGTCGCGGGTCCATTCCCAGACGTTGCCCTGCATGTCCCGCAGGCCCCACGCGTTCGGGGCGAAACGCCCCACGGGCGCGGAGACGCGGAACCCGTCGTTCACCTGCCCGGCCGCCGGCCGCCACGGCGGCACGGCGCCTGACGGCAGCCCCCACCCCAGCGTTTCCACGTCGAGCAGCGCCGCGTCCGCCAGGTTGGCAAGCTTCGAGAAGTCGGCCGCCGCGTCGCCATACGCCAGCGGCGTATCGGCCCCCGCCCGGCAGGCCCATTCCCACTGCGCGCCGCTCGGCAGCGCGCACGCGACCCCGGCGCACGAAGAAACCCAGGCGCAGAAGGCCTGCGCCGCCTCCCAGCTTACCCGGCAGGCCGGCTGCTCCGGCGCGTTCAGCGGGTAGCCGCGCTCGCGCTCGCTGAACTGGAGAAAATCGCCATGCTCCAGGCGGCTGTCATGCCGCGGGTCGCAGCGCGCAAACAGGGCGTTGCTGACTTCGTCGCGCGCCATCCAGAACGCGCGCGGCACCTCGACCCGGCGCCGCGGCGTTGTGCCGCCGCCTGCGACATACGAGCCGGCCGGAATCCGGAAAAGCTCGAGCGTGACCCCGTCGCCGAGCGCGAGTTGGCGCGTCACCGCCCCGCCGGCCGCCGCCGCCTGCTGCAGCCGGACAGCCTCACCGCCCGCGAAGGGCCAGCCCGGGCAGCTCACCGCCGCCCCCGGTCCCGCCGCCGCCTCGTCCGCGGCCACGTCCGCCGGCGCGGGCGCGACCCAGGCCGGC
>CAYOBW010000223.1:0-11737 GCA_964402115.1 uncultured Victivallales bacterium | reverse complement strand
TGAGGCGGCGGACTGGCCCCTTCGCGAGCTCGTCCCCCTCCTCACGTCGGGGGCTCTTATGAACCCGCTAACGAGGTGTGCGGGGCGCATGGGAATCGAGCACGAGCACGTCACCACAACCGGGCCACCCAAGTGGCGCGGGCATTCCTGCCCGCGTTTCCTGTCCGCGCGCACGTTCCTACCGCACGATGAGCACCGTGCCCGTGTCGGGTATGGCCCTGAGGTGGATGTCATCGATGAGCACCGTGCGGTCGGTCGCCGCCCCGGTCTGCGCGAACGTAAGGATCAGCGTGGGCGCGTCCGCGTCGAACGTGAAGCTCGCGGTGTGGAACGGCAGGGTGTGGGCGCCGGCCGCTTCGCACGGCATGACCGGACCGTCCTGGGCCGTGAACGCACCGATGGTGACCTTGAGCACCGGGGCGCCGTATCCGGCCCGCGCGTTGTAAGCATACGAAAGGCTGTAGCGCTGGCCCACGCGGAGGCCGCCGATCGACTGGCTCAGCGCGTGCAGGTCCTGCAGCAGCGCCACGAGGTTGCCGTCCGTGGTGACGCCGTTGTTGTAGAAGGGCTGGCTGGCATCGTTAACGCCCACGGACAGGAGGCTGTTGGCTGAGAAGCTCCAGCCCGCCACGCCGTTGGTCTGGCCGTTGTTGGCCGCGATGCGGCCGCTGGCTTCGAAGCTGGGGTTGACGATCGGCACCTCGGACTCGTCACGGCGCAGCACGCACACGGCGTCGACGAGGGAGCTGTTGTCCGCGCCGCCCCCGCTGCTCTGCAGCGTCAGCGCCCCGAAGGCGGACGGCGCGTCGAACACGATGTTCGTGAAGTGGTAGGCTCCCGCTCCGACCGGCGGATTCAGCGTCGCGGGCATGATGGCCGAGCCCGCGTAGGAAACGGCAAGCGTCGGGTCGCCGGCGCCGTCGGCGGTGCGGGCGTTGTACCACAACTGGCACCAGTAGCGCGCGCCGGGCTGCAGGCCGCCGAGCGTCTGGCTCAGCGTGCCGTCGGCCTGGATGAAGCCCACGCGGCCGCGGTCCGGCCGGGTTCCGTTGTTGGCGAAGGGCGACGCACCGGTCGACGACGGGTTGACGCCCGACTGCCCCGGGCCGGTCGACGACCAGCCCGCCGGCGTGCCGTAACCGACTCCGGCGAAGGTATTGTCCTCGAAGCTGGGGTTGGCCAGCGGGACGGAGTCCTGCTGCGTCAGGATCAGCTGCACGCTGGTTGGGTTGTACCGTACCGCCGCCCGCATCCCGCAGGCGCCGACCAGCGACACGCTGCCGAAGGCGCCGTTGGCGGCGGCATAGCCGTTGTGCACGATGAGCGTGTTGGTGGCTGCCCCGCCGCCGTAGGCCCCCAGGTCGACGGAGAGCGCGGAGGTGGGCGCCAGGCTGCAAAGCGCGTTGCCCGCCAGCGTGATGGGCGCGACCCCCGTGGCGCCGGGTTTGACGGCCAGCGTGGCGCCGGCGCCGATGGCCAGGCCGATGCCGCCGTCGTTACGCGTGCCCGTGAGCGTGGCGGCCTGGCCTTCCAACGCCAGCGTACACCCGCCCGCCTGCACGCGCAGGGCGCCCGACCACGCCAGCGCGCCGCCGTCCACCGTGAGGAGCGCCGAGCCGATGTTGCCGACGTTGAGATCGCCCGCGACCGTGAGCGATCCGCCCGCCGTGATGCGCAGCGCGGCGGCGCCGCCGCCGATGGCGACCGCTCCGACGTCCGGCGCCGCCGCGGCGATCACGGCCGCATGCCCCGCGTCAACCACGGGCTGCTCCGCGCCGGAGGGGACGCGGGCCAGGCTCCAGTTGTCCGCCGTGTTCCAGTCCGTACCGCCTGCCTGCGTAAACGTGTTGGGGTTCAAGAAGGCCGCCGCGCGCAGCCGGATGTAGTCGATATCGAAGGTGGCGTCGACTGCGTTGCACGGGTCCAGCCGCAGGCGCATGTTCGTGCCGACCCACGTCGCCTCCTGCGAGAAATCCACGAGGTACACGTGGAACGCGCCGTCCCCGGCGCCGAGGATGACCGACTGGCCGCCGGTGAACCCGCCCCCCTGCGCCCAGTACAACTGGATGCCGTTTCCCGCCAGAGCGTTGCGCATGCGGATCTCGACGTACTTCAACACGTTCGCGTCGAACGTGGCCGCGTTGTTCATCTGCGCGTCGCCGTTGCCGCTGCCCTGTCCGCTGAAGATGCTGCCGGCCACAGCCGTATTCGTGACGTTGGCAACGAGCCACCCGTCCTGGTCACCGGCCCGGTCCCACTCGCCGAGGCCGCGCGTCTCGAAGGTGTCGAGCATGAAGTAGTCGTAGCCGAACGTGCCCCCGTTGTCGCCGATCGGATCGAACCGGAAGCCCGTGCGGACGGCGGCCGTCTGGTTGGGGAACGGCCCGCGCAGCTCCGCGTAGGCCGCCACCGTGTACGGCCCGTAGGCAATGGACGTCGCGGCGGCTGCGGGCATCGGGAAAAAGGTCGCGTTGCCGGACGTGCCCTGGGCGCGCATGCGCAGCCACTTGTGGATGTCGGTGACGTAGGTCGGCGCGTGCGGGTTGTAGATGATTTGCGGGTCCAGGGCACCCGCGGCGGTCACGAAGATCCCCGCGCCATTGGTCTCCGTGCCGCTTGTGAAATCGTCGGCGCTGAGGGCCGTGTAGTTCGCAACCCCGTCGTTGAAGTCCTCGAGCACCAGCGTGTGGGTGGCGGGCGTGACCGTGTCGGTGTAAACGGTCACGGCCGCGCGCGCGGAAAAACCCGCCCAGCAGACAACCATGGCCGCGACCGCCAAATCCCGGTTACGCATGACCCACCTCCGTGTCCTCGCCACACCGCTCGCTCATCCATCCTGTGCGCCCGAGATGGTATCAGCCGTTCAGCTGACGGCGCAACACGCGTTTCCAGGCGTTGGGCATTATGGCCACCGGCAGGTGTCTGAGACTGGCTTGTCTGAGACTTCCACGGACGGACCGGCAGTGCGCAGGGACGGCGCGGGAGCGCCGTCCAACGTAGGACTTCTGAGAGAGGGGATGGCGGGAGGAGCGAGATCGTCGGGGTCGGCGTCGCTATCGGGATCGGTATCGACATCCCGCTGCGAGGTCGGCTGGGGTGTCAGGCAGGAACAGGGACGACCCCGATACCGATACCGACGCCGACCCCGATGGGAAACCGATAGACCCGGCGCCAACACGGCGCGCATGGTAGGCTCGCCAGCTCGCCACCATGACGCCGGGCGTTGGACATTGACCGCCCGTTGCGACAGAACCATTGACCCTCCACGGAGCAGCTGAACCGCCAATGAACGCTAAGGAACGCTCATGTTGAACGGGTGAGTGTGTGTAAGGCGCTCAGCCACAACATGCTCCCCTCCTTGGAGGGGTACGCGAAGCGGGGGGTGGGTGCGGAATGGGGAACATGGCCTGCATCGCTTTGGGGAGGGCGAGTGTCCTCACGAGCCGTGAGAAGGGTGAGGAGAACGGCTCGACGGCGTCTCGCCCTCCCCGGTGGCGCGACGGGCAACGGCCGTGGCACGGGCGACGCTCCGCGGATCCGCGCGAGTGTGCGGAATCGGGGCCAGGCTCATGGCGCGGCCCCCGTCGCGGCCGCGGGGCGCTCCACCGCGCCACGCGGCTGCCGGTTCTCGTCGCGCCCCCGCATGGCGGCGATGGCCGCCAGCCGCGACGCGTCCGGGTTTCCGTCCGCCCCGCGCGTCGGGCACAGCCAACCGCCCTCGTCGTGCTCGTTCCAGGCATACACGAGTACGGTCTGCGCCGGACACACGGCGGGCCTGGCGCGCGCCCACGCCAGCGCGTCGTCGAGATGCCCGGCCAACTCCCCGGGCGTCGGCGACACGTAGAACCGCTCCAAACCCACGCCCGGTTCCTGCCACGTCTCCCACGGCACCGGGTGCTCCACGCGCGGACGACGATCCCAGCCGGCCATGGCCAGGGGCACGACCTGCGACCCGGTTGCGGCGCACGCCCCCCAGAACGCGCGCGCCTTGGCGGCCAGTTCCGCATACGGCGCTCCGGGCGCGTTCCCGGAACACGCGTAGTCGGACAACGCTTCGGCCCCCGCCGCCTCGGCCGTGCGCCTGGCTTGCGCCACGGCGTAGTCCATCACGACCAGGTACGGGTCGCCGAGTCCCGCCGTTTTGGCCGCTTGCCGCAGGCCGTCAAAAAGCCGCCGTGCCCCCGCCGTCCCGCCCCAGGCACGGAGCTGCTCATCCTGGATCCGGAACAGGTACAGCAGCGGCCGCGTGCCGCAGACCGTCTGGTAACAAGGGTCCTGCATCAGCCGCACCAGCCGCTCCACGCCCTTCGGCCACGCCTCCGGCGCCCCGAAGACGCCGGCCTGCGCGATGGCGCAGAACCTGACCTCGCGCTTGCGGGCGCTGCGCAGGTACAGGGACAGCCCCTGGCTCATCACGTTCCCTTCGTCGTAGAGCAGGAACGCCCAGTAGTCGATGCCCCCGGCCCTGGCGAAGCCGATCTCCCGGTCGACCACCTCCTGCGTGTAGCCGTCGATGTGGAGCCGGTCCTGCGCGTCGACACGGGCGAAGAAGGGCGCGCGCTGGCGGTAGCGGGCGGGATCCAGCGACGCTTCCATGGCCTTTACCGGCCCACCGGACGCCCCGTGGGCGACGTTGGTCGCCGGCGCATGCCACGCGTCCCACCGGATGGCGCCAACGGTTGCGCTGTCGGCAGCCCGCGAGGCTTCCGCACCGTGAGCGAGGACTTCCGCCGCCGTGAGGGCGCGGTCGTAGAGGCGCACATCGTCCAGCAGGCCGCTGAAGTGGGCCGCGTGATCCACCTCGTAATTGCCCAGCACGAGATGGCAGCCGTTGGGTGCGAGCGGGCCGGGACGTTCCAGGGCGCCTTGTTCCGTCCCGTCCACATAGATGCGCATGGTGGCGCCATCGAACGTGCCGGCGAGGTGGACCCAGCGCCCGACGGGCAGGGGCGCGGCGGCCTTGAGGTGGTGGCTCCAGTCGGTCAGCGGGATCTCGAAACAGGGATGGCCGCCCAGCACACCCAGCCGGTACCCCGTGGCCGTGGCGCCGCCGAAGACGCGATTCACGAGCCAGCGGTTGTCCTGCGCCGGGGTGTCGGTCTGCACCCAGCACGCCACGGTGAGCGCCCGGCTGGGCGTCAGGTGCGGCGCGGCCGGCACCACCGCGCAGCCCCCGTCGCAGCGGAGGGCGCTGCCAACGAGCCCGGGCGCGCGGGCGGCCCGCAGCAGGGTCGCCCCGTGCCGCCGCCCGGAGTGGTCGAAAGCGACCGGGCTGTCCGGCTCCTCATCGAACGTCCACCGCCCCACCAGGCCCGCGGGCGCGCCGGGCGTGAACACCGCGCGGGCGGCAAGAATCCGGTGCTGCGCTTCGCGCTCGAAATGGCCCCGGATCGCGCGGTCGTACGGCCCCCTGCCGATGTCCCCGGGGAGGAGGTCCACGTGGGCCGGCGGAGCGCTCGAGAACACCTTGCGCACGGCGTCGAGGTAGCCGAAGCCGTACTCGCGATAGGGCGCAATGTAGTGCCCTTCGCCCCACTCGTTCCAGTTGTCGAGCAGCAGCATCCGGCTGCCGAGCTGCTCCTTCGGCAGCGTGCCGATGAAGTCCCGCGCCTGCCCCAGCAGCCGCTCGAAGTCGGCGGGCGGGATCTTCCAGATGCTGCCCTCGTCCTGCCACCCGCTCCAGGCCTGCGACACGGTCACCACCTGCGGCAGGACGCTCAGCGCCTGCGTCTGGCGGATGTAGTGCATCTGCGCCTGGCTGGCCCGCTCCGGGGTCGGACTGCCGCCCACGTGCCAGCAGTAGGCGAAGGTGTAATCCAGCCCGAGGCTCCGCATGAGCTTGAGGTGGTTCGGATCCAGCCCGCGGTATTCCCCGAGCAGGTACAGCCCGTCGAAGCCTTGCTCCCGGCAGGCCTGGCGCATGCCGGCAAAGGCCTTCGCCACGTTCGCCACACCGCCGAGGTCGTCCGCCAGGAATTCGGGACGGTAGATGAACAGCACGGGCTTGTTGTCGACCTTCAGGTAGCCGGGGTGCTTGAAGTAGTTCTCCATCCAGAACGGCAGCAGGTTCCGCATGAGGTCGCCCTCGTCCGCCACGCCCGCCTGGCCGCGACTCTGGTTCTCCCACATGATGGTGAACTTCAGCCGGTCGACGAACCGCGACTTGAGGAGCGCGTCGTGGATGCCGCTGCCGAAGTTCATCTTCACGGGCCCGCCCTGGCCGGCGCGGTACCAGCAGTAGATGAAGAACGAAATGCCGTGCTCCACGGCCCACTTGGTTTCCCAGTCGGCCACCTCCGGGTTCTCCTGGGAGTAGAAACCCAGGGCCGGCGTGCGCTCCGGATGCTTCAGGACGTTGAGCCACATATTGGGCTTGTCGGATTCCCACAGCGGACAGTGGTGGGCGCCCACGAGGATGTCCGTCGGAGCCGGCTGCGGGTCGGGAATGTAGCCGCCGGCCTCGCCGCCCGGGGGCCGCCCGGGCAACGGCGGCAGGAAACACACCCGGATCGCCGCGCGGCCCGCCGGCTGGCCGTCCGTTTCGATTTCCAGGGCAAACTCCCCGCCGCAGGCCTCCGCGGCAGCGGTTTGCCAGCGCAGGGTGACCCAATTCCCGGACGCCACGGCGACCTGCTGCGTGGCCCCGGCGACGCGCACGCCGGCCGGCGCGCTCACCCGCGCCCGCAGCACGAGGTCGCGCCCGGCGAGGTTCTCGAGCTCGGCGACCAGCGGCTCCGGCCGGCCGGCGCGGCACACGTTCGCCTCCGGCTCGAACCGCGCGATGCGCAGCGGCGCGTCCCCGGCAGCCGTGAGTGCCGCGCCCGCCGTCAGCGCGAGGAGGGTCAGCGCGGCGGACGAAAAGGAGAAGCGCTTGCGGTACCCGCTGCATTTGTCGAAGAGGGGTTTCATGGAGCCGATCTTGCTTTTCGGTCCTTCCGGGTTAAGTATGGCGAACCCCAACATATTGTGGCTCGCCACTTGCCGTCCGATCATGTCGATTAAGCGGGTCGGTTAAGAGTATCCGGGTAAGGGGGTCGGTTAAGTGTACGGTTAAGTGTGTCAAGCATGTGCTGCCACCTTGGAGAGTGCTGTGAGCATGGCCGCAATCCGGCGGAGCAGTTCGCGTCCCGCTTCCACTCGGGAAACATCAGCGACGCCGTTTGCGGTGGCAAGATCGACAAGCGATGCCGACTGAATAGTGGCCTTGTATGCGGTTTCCATGTTGACCAGAATGCTCTCCGCACCACGGTCCAGATGATCACATGCCGCCACTCGCCGAGGCAGCCGGGCCAGCAACGCGCCGCGGAGGGCCGCGAATTGCATGCCCTTTTGGTAAACGATCAGCTTCTCATGCCCAAAAGGCTGTGTCATTGCCACGACGCCCTCTCCCAACACTTAACCGACCCACTTGCGCGCATTCTTAACCGCCCCCGCTTAACCGGATACTCTTACCCGCTCCCCTTAACCGCCCACACTCCCCACCCGCCTATGCCGGGGTAGGGGTGCCCACATTCAACCCGAAAGCGCCTTCTTTTCGCCGTCGTCCAGTCCTGCGTTCTTTCGCTTCCGCCCCTACGGCCGCAGCAGCCGCACCCGGCCGAACTGGAGGCGGTAGGCGCCCGGTTCGGTGCCGCAGGGGTCGCCCAGCCGCGTGGCTACGAGCCGCACGTACCGCACGGAGGGGTAGCCGATCACCGTATAGAGGTCAACCGTCAGCCCGCCGGCGTCCGGCGCCTGGCGGTCGGTGTAAGTGGCCACAGTCTCGTAGGCGTCCGGCCGCTTCGCCACCTGCACCGTGAAGTCCCGCGGGAAGCCCACGCCGGGGCCGCCCTTCGCCGTCGTGCCGTCGCGGGGCAGCAGCACGATCCTGGCCAGCGCCGTCTCCGCGCCGAGGTCGAACTCGAGCCACTCGGTCGCCCGGTCCGTCGCGTGCGATACCGAGCTGTAGCCCTTCCGATCCTTGTCCTCGGGCGGCGCGAACAGGTTGGCCAGCGCCCAGCCGCCCGCCTCGTGCGAACTGGAGGCCTTCGATACGGGCGTCAGCCCCTTCTCCGTCGCCGGCCCCGCCAGCGTGGGGTCGGCCCACGCGTCGGGCGGCAGGCCACGCACCTCGATCGCGTAAGCGCCCGCCGCCAGGCCGTTCAGCGCGCCCGCCTTGCCGTTCACGGTCACGGTCCCGCCCGCGGGCAGCGCCACGTCCGCGACCGTGCCCGCGGGCACTTCCAGGGACAGGACCAACGCCTCGCCCTGCTGCGCCCACGCAGCCGCGATCGGGCCGTGCGGCGAGGGCACGACGCCCCTGGCCCACGTCACGCCTGGCGCGGGCTGCGGGCGGAACAGGAACCGGCCGTAACCCGGCGCCGTCGGCCGCACGCCCAGGAGGTAGGCGCTGAAATGGCCGGCAATCGCCGTGTCGGGGTGCGACTCGTCGCCCCAGCCGCGGGTGAGCAGGCTCATGCACTCGGTCGTGGTCGTGGCGCCCTGCCAGCCGGGATCGAGCAGCTTCAGCCAGTTGTGGTCGAGAATGGCGCGCAGTCCCGACGCGCCGAAGCCATACGCGAACTTGCCCCGGCTCGCGAGGCTCTGGAACTTGCCGTGGCCGATCTTCTTGAGCTGCGGCGCCATGCGCTGCGCCTGCGCGGGCGTGACCAGCTCCATGGCGAGCGCCAGCGCATTGGCCTCGAACCCGCAGGCGGGCGTCTCCAGGGCCTCGCGGAAGCAGCCGTGCGGCTCGTCCCAGAGCCGCTCGAAAAGAGCCCGCTTCAGCGCGTCCGCCCGCCGCTGCGCCGCGTCGCGCTCCGGCGCGAGGCCCAGCCGGTCGGCGATGCGCGCGGCGTCGCGGAACGTGCCCCACAGCAGAATGTTCAGGTAACTGCGGGTGCGGACGTCGCCTGGGTTGAGGTTGCCGGCATGCTTCGAGGTTTCAGCGCGCTGCACGAAGAGATCCTGCGGGCCGATGTGCCCGCCGAGGTAGGCCAGCAGGCGCGCCATGGCCGGCCAGAGCTCCCGCAAGGTCGCGGTATCGTCGGTGTAAAGCAGGTGGTCCCACGCCACGGGAACCAGCCACGCCGCGAACTCGTCGGAGGGGAAAGGGCCGTAGTCGCCCGCCGGCGGCGGGACGCTGCGCTCCGGGTAGGGCGAGGCGTGAATGTACCCGTCGGGCGCCTGGTTGAAGGCGAGCATCTTCAGCGAGTCGCGCAGGTAGGTCGGCTGGGCGCTGGCGTAGTAGGCACTGCGCTGGGCGAAGTAGAGGTCGCCGGACCAGACGAGCCGGTCGCGCTTGGCGCCGTCGGCGACGAACGACAGCGTGCGCGCGAACTGCCACTTCCGCAGGTCGCCCGCGAAGTCGTCCTCGAAGAGCGTCTGCCCGGCGCCGTCCCTGACGACAATGCCGTCGAACAAAGGCCACTGCTCCTTCCGCGAGTAGAAGCCAACGCGCCCGGCCGCGAACGTTCCGTCGCGTGCCTCGCACACGGCGGCGCCGTCCAGGCGCACGGTCAGCGTATCGCCGCGCGCGGCGACGGTCAGCTGGTACCGCGCGCCGTCCACGAGCGGCGCGGCCAGCCGCTTCGCGCTCAGCACCGTGTCGCGGCCGTCCTGGCGCCGGAGCAGTCGGATGGTGCCGTCGAGCGCGACCTCCGCGAGGTAGGCGTTCTGCGCGTCCCGCGCGCGGAACGCCACGCCGGCGGCCGAAACGTGGTGCGGATTCGCCCGCAGTTCGCAGGTGGTTTCCACCGCGACGTCGCCCCACTCCGCGCCCGCGACGCTCAGCCCCACGTCGCCGGCCTGCTCCAGCTTGCGCGGCAGCAGCCAGCCGTCGACCGTCTTCCAGGCGTCGTGATTGGGGAAGGAGGCAATCTGCAGGGTCCAGGCGCTGATGGCCCACAGCCGGTTGAGGCGCTCGTCACTGCACAGGAAGCAGCCGTCATACGGCGCACGGTCATACACGCCGCTGTTCACCATGGCCACCGCATCGATATCCACCGCGGTGCCGGGCGTGTCGAGCTGCACCCGGACGTAGCGGGTCTGCCCCTGGATCAGCGGCGCAATGAACCGCCCCGTGCGCGGGATCGTGTAGATCTCGTGGCGGTTGACGTTGCCCGGCAGGACCGGCAGGTCGATTTCCTTGCCCAGGTAACGCGCGCTGGTCTCGCGCGTGAAGCAGCCGGTTTCCGAGAGCCCGTCGGGATGGCACGCGTAGGCCAGGCGCACCACGGGCTGGCCGGTGTGCGCGGTGACCGTGAACACGGCGTAGCCGCCCACGCTCTGCGCGCCGTAATCCAGCACGGCCACCGGCTTCGGGCCGCCCGCATCGAACGTCAGGCGGCAGCTCTTTCCATCTTCGGCAAGCAGCGCGTCCGCACCCTCCACCCGGCCTTCGGTCCGCACGACCCGCACGGGCATGACCCGGTCGCCCCTGGGGGTCAGCACATAGGGCGAGGCCTCTTTCAGCCACAAGGCCGCGCCGCCCGCGCCCGCCGCCCCGCTCGCCGCGGCGCCCGCCACCGCGACCGCCATGAGCGCGAGGAGAATGAGGACGCAGGACGCGGGACGCCGGACTATGGGTTGGACTGTTTGCATGAATCTACGCTCCTTGTGCCCTTCATGGTTCGAGAACCCAGGACGCAGGACTGGGGACGCACCTTCCTGCGTCCTGTGTCCAACTCGTCCTGCGTCCACTTTCCGCTTTCCCGTGCGGAATGCTATCAGAACTCCGTGCGCGTGGACTTGCCGCCGCCCGCGGACGTGATCTCGATCCAGTCGATCTCGATGGGTGCAGCCTGTTTGGGTAGATAGAGGCGGACGATGCCGAGCGGGCCGGCGGCCGGAAGGTCGACCGTAACCTCCTGCCAGCCGCCGGCCACCAGTGCATACGGCACACTCTGCGCCTGGCCCTGGACACCCCCCGGCAGCCAGTCCACGCGCGACGCGGCCGGGCCGGCGTTGAGGCGCACCTTCACGACGCTCGTGCCGCTGTGCCGGCTGGCCGCGAAACCGAGGAAGCTGGCGTCGTTCAGCCCGGCGATCCGGAGCACGCCAGCCTTGACCGTCGCCGTGCAGCTCCGCGCCTTCCAGCCCTTCAGCGCCGGATCGCCATCGTCCCTGGCGGCCGCGGCGGGCTGCGGCTTGCGTCGGGGGACCTGTTGGCCTTCCAGTTCGGGGTGGTACTGCGCCGGATCGAATACCGGATTGGGAATGGGCACGACGGCCTGCGTCCCGGCCAGGAACGCGCCGATCCGGGCGTCGAGCGCGCTTACCCGCTCGGGGTAGCGCGCGGCCACGTTGTTCGTCTCGGAGAGGTCGTCGCGCAGGTTGAAGAGCAGGTGGCGATGTGCGCCGGCCGCCCCGCCGTTGAAGATGCGGATGAGCTTCCAGTCGCCGTCATGCACGGAGACGGCGGGCGGCAGCCAGTCGGGCACGCCGGGATCGTGCGGGAAGAACTGGAAGAGACCCCGCGGGGGCAGCGCGCCGCCGCGGAGGGCGGGCAGAATCGAGATCCCGTCGAAGCGCTGGCCGGGCGCGGGCTGCAGGCCGAGCCCCTCCAGCAGCGTGGGATAGTAGTCCTCGCTCTGGATCCGGGCCTCGCTGCGCGAGCCGACGGCGGTGATCCCGGGCCAGGCGATGACGCAGGGCACGCGGGTGCCGCCCTCGAACAGCGTCGCCTTGCCGCCCCGCAGGGGGGCGTTGCTGGTGGGCGTGGTGCCGTCCACCTCGTTGTACATGTTGCCGCCGTTGT
>CAYOBW010000222.1:0-11803 GCA_964402115.1 uncultured Victivallales bacterium | reverse complement strand
TGGCCCTTGGCCGGGCCCGTGACTTCCGACATTGACGACTAAAGGACAGAGGTTGGCAAAGGGGAATAGTGAGAGTCTTCCTTGTGGCGAACTTGTTGGTGTGTTGCCTGACGGTGGTCGGCGCCGTCATTTCGTGGCAGACGGCTCATGCCATTGACGGCTTCTTTGCCGAACGGCGGATGAGAATGCCGGAGTTCGCCAAGAAGCTTGCGGAGACGACCGACGTTGACGTACTGAAGCAGAGAATCAGGCAGACCGAGGCGGGTTTCGAGTCGCACCTGCACGATCAACAGGAGATGCTCCGCCTCGCCACCGGGCTCATGATCGGTTTCGGTCTGCTCTCGGGGGTCAATGCGGCGCTCTGCATGAAGGGGATCAACCAGTGCCAACGTCCGGTCGCAGACTAGCTCGACCCGCGGAGGGTCTCGCAGTCTGAACCGGGGCGTTGGCCTCTGACATGAATGCGAAGAATGGATCACGGGCGAAAGGCTGCCTTGTTGCACTCGCCATGCTGGTGGCGATTGGCGTCGCTATTGCAGTTGCGGCCCTACTTGAGAGTCGCCCAAGCCACCTGTTTCGCAAGTTCATCGCAGACCCAATTCCGGAGAGCGTGTCGATTGAGCGAGCCGAAAGCCGCCTCAGCCATGCTGTTGTCTTCCTCTCGTTTCGGATTCCGGCAACCGATCTTGAACGGATCGCGCACTCCCTGCGGCTCTGGCCGGAGGCACGCCAAGTGCCTATCCAGGAGCCAACATGGTTTGCGCCCAGGAACGACTGTCAGTACTGGAGGGGGAACGGTGGAACCATAGAACTCTGGTATTCAGGGAATGACCAGACTGCCTTCTTCAAGCAAGCGAATCCATGAGGCAGGCCAACATCGTCGTGCATGGTAGGCTCGCAAACTCGCCGAACCTGACCCTCGCCGTACAGCCTACCCGACCACTGCCCTCTCCCGCCTCGACCCCATCGCACCACGCCACTCCGCCGCCCCTCACCAGCAACCGCACCATCGTGCCCGCACTCTCGCTCTCGCACCGACCATGATTCGCCAGAGCCAACGCCATCACGCAGTTATCGTGATACCCGGCAGGCGCCGCATACGAAGTCCGCCCTCCTTCACCGATGGCATACTCATACTGCTTCATCTCGGCCGTGAGCATGTCCCAACCGCTTCGATCTTCCTTCGCGTCCTTTGCGTCCTTCTGTGGGACGCCGTAGCCTATCGGCGAAGGCGCCTGTTCAAACCCTCTTCCCGGTCCACGCCACATGACACGCCCCTACTCATCCACCCACTTCGAGCCTCCGCCCGCCGTTTTGCCTTGTGCCTCCACCCCTGAAGTTCTAGTGTCCGCCTTGGTAGCGGGGGTGGATCGCTGCACGCGTCACATCCACCCCCCTCCGTAGACGCCACGGCAGTCCTTGGCCCTTGGCCGGGCCAATGACTTCCGACATGGACGTCTATGGGACAGAGGTTCTGCGGGAGGAAGATGGAGGGATTCCGGAGTACATCGTCCTCAGTGAGCGAAGCGAACGGTCCTCGTACGCGTACTCGAAGAAGTGGGGATCGAGTACGAGAACGAGGACGACGACGAGGACGAGTGGGGATGCATTGATTGGGCGGGCCGTTCAGGAAAGGACGATCACGGCCGAACAGCGGCGGTAGCCTCGCAAGCTCGGCCCCGTGACGCCGGCCGTTCGGCCCGGTGCGCGGCAGGGCGGAATGCGTGTCGGAGTACCGCCTTCAGGCGGAAGCTGGCGGCGGGCCTTCAGGCCGCCACGCCCGGCTTGTCTGAGACTTCAGTCGTAAGTCAGTGGTTTGCCACAAAACGGCTTTTCGATCTCAACACCCAGTGTCCAGCACGGAATGTCCAATGAACAAGGGGGGAGGTGAACTTCGCCCTTGGACATTCCGTGTTGGACATTGAATCTCTCGCGCAGAGGGGGCCGCTGAAGCCGGTACTCTGACGAGCAGCGGAGACGACATGGCGGGGGACGCGGTGGCGCCCGCGCAACACGGGCCAACCTCGGCGCGCATGGTCGGCTCGCAAGCTCGCCACCATGACGCCGGACGTTGCCCACGCTCTGTGCCAACACCTGTCGCGTCGGAGAGCCACTCCGCTGAGGATCAGGGTCCCCCGCACGTCCGGCGGCGTCCGGGGTCGCGCGCATCGGCACCTGACCGGCGCGTCCCGCGCCGCTAGCCGCGCGCGTCCTTGCGCCGCACGAACATCGCCCCGATCTCCTCGAGGGAGCGGCCCTTGGTCTCCGGCACGAGGGTCAGCACCACGATCGTGTTGACGAGCGCCATGCCGGCGAATACCCAGAACACCCCGTGGTTGCCGAGCGCGCGCTGGAGCGACGGGAAGACCTGGTTGCCGAGGTAGGCGCAGATCCAGAGCGCCGTCGTGGCAACCGACATCGCCCGCCCGCGCACTTTCGTCGGGAAGATCTCGGAGATGATCACCCAGCAAATCACGCCGTTGCCGATGGCATGCGCCGCCACGAACGCCATCACGCCAACCAGGATGCCGACGGGGTAACCGCCGATGAGATACATCAGCCCGACGGCGCTGAAGGCCAGGAACTGGGCGACGGTGCCGATGACCAGCAGCGTGCGCCGGCCGGCCTTGTCCACCAGCCACAGGGCGAAGAGGGTGAACACGGTGTTGATGACGCTGACCAGCACCGACTGGAAGAACGCGTCGCCCGTCCGGGCGCCGGCGGCCTCGAAGATGGAGGGCAGAAACGAGAACACCGGCGTGATGCCGCTGGTCTGCGACAGGCCGGCCAGGAGGATGCCGATGATGAGCGCACGCCGGAACCCCGTCGTGAACAGCTCGGAGAAACGGCCGGTGTCGTCCACAAGCGAGTCCTGGATGCCGCGCGATTCCACCGCCGCGACGGCCTGCCCGTTGATCCGGGTCAACACGTCCTCGGCCGCGGCGATGCGACCCATCTTCATCAGCCAGCGCGGGCTTTCCAGCGCCGGAACGATTACCACGCCGAAAAGCGCCGCGGGCACGACGCCGGCGAAAAACATCCACTTCCAGCCGATCGTGGTGTTCCACGCCTCGTCGCCGGCCTTCTGGATCAGCATGTTGACGAAGACCGCGCAGAGGATGCCCAGGACGATGCCCAACTGGTAAAGCGTGACCAGCCGCCCGCGGACGCGGGTGGGCGCAATCTCGGCGATGTACATGGGCGCCAGGATGGACGCCGCGCCGATCCCGACGCCGCCCAGGATCCGCCAGGCCACGAAACTCGCCAGGGAGTGCGAGACCATGACGCCCGCGGAAGATGCGGCAAAGCACGCCGCGCAGATGTAGAGGCTGCGCTTCAGCCCGATCCGATCGGCGACCCACCCCGCGCCGGCCGAGCCGCCAAGGCACCCCACCAGCGCGCAACCGGCCGCCCACCCCACGCCCGCGGCATCGAGCCCGAAGGCCTTGGTCAGGTAGCCGATGGCGCCGCTGATGACGATGTTGTCGTAGCCGAACAGAAAGCCGCCGAGCGAGGATACGCAGGTGGCGATGACGAGAAACCAGCGATTGCGTCCGACCATGTTGTTAGCCATGTGTGCACTCCGCGTAATCAGTGAACGGTGAACAGTGAACAGTGAACGGCAAAACTCACCCGTAGCGCCCGTGCAGCTCAACCAGCTCCCGCACGCGGCGCACCCGCGACTCCAGGCCGCCCGGCGGCACCTGGTCGGCCACGCCCAGCACGTAGCGCGGCGCCTGCCGCATCACGGCCAGCACCCGCCGCACATGGTCATCGAAGACCGCGTCGGAGACCAGCGGCGTGAAGAAACCGCCGGGGATGCCGCCCCAGAGCACGGTGTGCGGCTCGCCGCAGAACCCGGCCCAGTCCTCGACCGCCAGGTCGCCCACGGGCGCCGGCGTCATGGCCTCGATGAAGGTCAGCCCCACCCCGCACTCCTCGCGCAGCAACCCCTTCAGCGTGCCATCGAGATGGATGCAGGAGAACTTGCCGGCCTCGCGGATCGCCGCGGCCCACTCCGCCTGGTACGGGCGCATGTAGGACGCAAAGAGGGCGGGCCCGACAACTTCGGAAGAGAGGTTCTCGGGAATCATCAGCACCTCGGCCGGACTCTCCACCGACAGGCGGGCCGCCCGGTCATGGGACGCCTTAACCACGGCCACGGTCTCCGCGAACAGCGCCTCGTCGTCGGTCGCCATCTCCACGACTGCCATGATGCCGGCGTCCAGCGCCACCAGCTGCATCAGCGGGCTTTTGGGGAGATAGGCCAGCATCACCCCCGCGCCGCTGTGCCGGAGCTGGCCGAGCCGTTCCTGCGCGAAGGCGTAGTCGGGCTCGTAGCGGGTGTGGGCGTGGATCCACTGGTAGGCGGGCAGATCGGCGACCGACTTCACGAGGTGCTCGACCGGCCCCTCCGTGAAATCGTCGGGCATCCACTGCCAGCACTCGCGCAGCGTGCCCCTGGGCGTGGCGATCTCGCGGTAGCGCCGGAGCCCCTCGCGCCACTCCCGCACGGCGCCCCCGTCCACGGTGGCCGTAAAAGGGAAGTAGCCCTGCAGGTAGAACCCGACGCCCAGGTCCTGATGCCAGTCCAGGTAGGCCCGGCTGCGCTGAAAGCCCGCCGGCTTGACCCCGCGGCCGACCAGCGCCGTGGCCCAGTAGTCGAGATCGCCGCACCACGGCACGCGGTCCGGACGTTCGCCGTCCAGCAGCGTCAGGATCCGCTCACGGTCGTTCATCCGCGCTGTCCCGGGCGCCCGAATTGTTCCGCCGCCGCCACGAGCGCACGCACATTCGCGGGCGGCGTATTGCGCCCCAGCGCGCAGCCCGAACTCAGGATCAACCCCCGCCCGTCGGTGGCGCTCAGAACCTTGCGCGCGGCCTCCGTCACCTGGGCGGGCGTGCCGAACACCAGCGGATCGCTGGGATTGACGTTGCCCATCAGCACGGTCTCCGCGGGCACGGCAGCGCGGGCCGCGGCCATGTCGAGCTGCCAGTCCACCTCCAGCAGCCGCGCCCCCGTCCGGCCCATGTCGCCGATGATGCCGGTGGTGTTCCCGCAGATGTGGATCGAGAACGGCAGGCCGACGGCCTGCACCTCCTGCGTCAGCAGCCGCTCGGGCCCCCAGGCGAACTGCCGGTACAAGTCCGGCGAGATCAGGTTCGGGCCGGCCAGGGCGTCCCCGATGGAAGTCGCGTGGGCGCCGGCCTCCTTCTGGGCCAGCGCGAAGCGGGCGCAGGCCTGCCGGCAGAAATCGATCAGCCGCAGGATCAGCGCGTGGTTCTCTTCATCCATGAGGTCCATCATGAACTGCTGGGTGCCGCGCAGCAGGCAGGCCACGCTGAAGGGCCCCTGGTCGGCCCGCCCCATCACGAACACGCGGTCCCCCAACTTCTCGACCAGCAACCGGGTCGTTTCGAGCCACAGCGGCAACCGCGCCGTACTCCACGGATCCGGCAGCCGCAGCTTGTCCAGGTCGCGCAGATCCTTGAGCACGGGATGCTCGTCGTCCACGATGGCAGGCTCGTCGTCGCGGTAGACCACGCGGGCGCCCATGGCCTCGGCCATGGTGGCGTCGTCGAAATCGATGACGCACCCGTCGTAACCCAGCTCCGCCTGGCAGCGGGCCAGCGCATCGGCCATGCGGGCGGGGCTGCGCACGACGTCGCAGACCCGCAGGCCAGCGGTCTCGAGCGCGAAGAGAAACGTCTGCGGCACCACCGGCACCCGGTCGGGCACCCCGCCGTTCAACACCGCCTGACAACGCTCCAACCCGGTCATCGTCTGCATGTGCGCGCCTCCCCTTGTTCAGTGATCAGCTTTCAGCGTTCAGGTTCTCGCTTCACCCATCCGACCGCGCCGGTCGCAGTTCCCGACTGAACGCTGAATCCTATCCACTGCCCCGTGACCGCCATAGTGCCCGAACGCCCGTTGCGCCGCGTTCACGGACGGACAAAGTACGTCCGCGAACATGCGAGCGGACGGCGAAAGCAGGCCACGGCTGCCATTGAAGGAGTTGCGACTGGTAGGCCGTCCGGGACTCGAACCCGGGACCCGTACATTAAAAGAGTACGGGACATAGCCTGTTTGTTAGCATTTGCCATACTATGGTACCTTTTTGGCATTGACACCGCACCCCTGTTTTGGGAGAGTGCAGACAGCAAAGGACTGCAAGAGACCGACAGGCACACCATGAAGACACGGACCGGTTACCTCATCAAGCGCGGCAAGACATTTTACGCGTGTTGGACTATCGGGGCGAGAAAGTTCCGCAAAAGCACGGCCACAGGTGACCGACGGGAGGCACAAACCGCCCTCGACCGGATCATGCAGCCATTCCTGATCGAGAGCGAAGTGCGAACCCTTGAAACCGTCAGGGCTCGAATCGAGGGCGCCAAGGCCGAGCTTGTGGTACTGGATGAACAGCGCAACCCTCCACTCACTATCGGCAACGCTTGGTCCGCCTATCTCGAGACGCCGAACCGCCCCGACACGGCTCCGAGCACGCTGAAGAAACACGCGGGCAAGGTTTGCCGGTTCGTGGTTTGGATCGACAAGACACACCCCGAGGTTACAGCCATGCGCGATGTCTCGGAGGAAATCGCGGAAGCCTACGCACGCGACCTCGCCGGCACCGGCATGGCCGCCGCCACATTCAATGCCCATGTGGGGTTGCTTCGCCTTGTCTGGCGCGTACTGCGGAAGAAGGTCAAGACCGATCGAAACCCCTGGGTGGATGTGGGCAGGAGACGCGTAGCCGCGGCCGGACGAAGGGAGTTGACCGTCGAGGAACTGCGAAGAGTTGTGGGCGCATCGACTGGCGAAACCCGACTGTTGTTCGCCTTGGGCATCTACACCGGCCTCCGTCTGGGCGATTGTGCAACGCTACGATGGGGTGAGGTTGATGTTGAACGGAGCATGCTGCGACGCGTCCCCAACAAGACCGCCCGCCGCAACCCCAAAACGGTAAACGTGCCTCTGCACGCTACACTACGTACCATGCTGTCTGAAACCGCAGCAGACCGCCGCAGCCTGTACGTCCTGCCGGAAACAGCCGAAATGTATCTGCGCGATGCCTCCGCCGTGTGCAAGCGCATCCAAGACCACTTCGAGGCTTGCGGCGTCCGAACGCAACGGCCAGGCACGGGCTTCACGACGGAAGCGAACTCGGAAGGCATAGTGCGCCGCGTCCACACCGGCAAGCGTGCAATCGTTGAGGTGGGCTTCCACAGTCTGCGCCATACGTTCGTTTCGCTATGCCGAGAGGCCAACGCACCACTCGCGGTTGTCGAGGCCATGGTCGGTCACAGCAATCCCGCAATGACACGCCACTACACCCACACCGGAGAAGCCGCAGCGACCGCCGCGGTAGCCGCCCTACCCTCTGTCCTTGGGCCAGCGTCTCCCCCTTCCCTGCCCGCATCGAGGACGGTGACCGCCGAGGCGATCCGCGCTATTGCTGATCGGTTGAATGCGAAGTCATGGAAGACCGTGAAAGAGGAACTGGTCGCGCTTACGAACTGATGAAGACTTACGTCGTGAATGAGCACGGGCGTTTTCGTCTGTGTCGGTCGGTGCGCACACCGCGGGGACCGCGCCGGGTGAACCTTGTCACCTTGGGCCGTCACAACGACTGCCGAACCGTCGCCGGAGCTCTGGCCCACTGGAAGGGTTTCCTCTCAGCCGCCATGGCGGTATGCAAGGCTCAAGTCGAATCCTACCCAGACACTTACAAGAGCCGTCGAGAATGGCAACGTGCAGCGGCGCGCTGCAACCGTGCACGGAACCGGCAAAAGGCAATCGGCCGCTTCGTCTGATGCCTTGCTGAATGGGGCACTACACTTCGCGTTGTCCCTTCGTCACACCCGCGCTCCAGCCAATGTTCACGGCCTTCCCGTCGCCTTCCATGCAGATTGTTGATTACCCCACCTATTTGCAAAGGCAACGATAGGAGGGGGGCGGATATGGCCGAGAACCGACTCAGAGAGTACCGACAACAGGCAGGGCTGTCACAGAATCGTCTGGCGCAGAGGTGCAGAATGCACCCGGCGCACCTGTGTCTCATCGAGCGCGGAGCGACGACAACGCAGCGGACCGCGCGGAAGTTGGCGCGCGCACTCGCTGTGTCGCCAGCAAGGCTATTCCCGAGTCTCGATATGCTGAGGGAGGGCTGAATCATGCTTGCTACAACTTTTTCCGCCGTACGCTCCATTTTGACGGCAGACCCGTCTGTCGATCCGCCGGAGCGCAATCGGCTACTGTCGCTGCTGAGACAGGGGCGCACAGCGGAACCGACGACAGGGAATCCACCCGCCCGCACGGGGCTGAGATTGATGCGCCGTGGAGAAGTAGCTGAACGGTTGAGCGTCTCGCTGCGAACGGTGGACCGGCTCGCCAAGGCGGGCGCGTTACCGAAACGGAAGTTGCCTGGCCGCACGCGGGCAGGCGGGTTTCTGGAGGCTGACGTTGTGACTCTTCTGACTGAGGGGGTTCCGCATGATGAAGCCGAATGACAATCCGCGACGGGCGACGCCTGCATTGCGCCATGCCGGAGGTAACGGGAATCCCCTACGCCTGCCCGGCGTGGCGACCACTGGCATTGTGGTCGGCCCCTCGCGCACAGAGGCGCCAACTGGCAGCCGAGTGCACAGGCCGGCGGGTGCAGGACGGGGTGTACCGCAGGTCACCAAACTGGGCTGCCTGTCTGCCTTTGACTACCGGTGTCAAGACAGGACGTGCGACATCTGGCATGCCTGCCAGCACGGTGGAAACAGGGATTGAGGGCCGTCATATGAACGAGTCATCCGTTTCGGCGGTGGATACAGCCGAGATTCAACGCGCGTTGGGGATTCTGGTCGAGCCTGGACAGACGTTCGAGGTTCGGATCTTGGAGGCACGCCGGCAGGGCTCTCAACATCCCTGCACAATCTGCGGTTACTTCGAGAGTGCCGCCCATGTTCCGGGCGCGCTGGCGGGGCTGCGACTCGTGGGCGCCAAGGGTTTCTATGTGACCCTGAACCCCATCGATCCGACGCTGCTTGCCCGGAGCCAGAATAGGCTGGTGGTCGCGCGGAGGGGCGAAACAACAGCGGACAGCAACATCCTTCGGCGCCGCTGGCTGCTGGTGGACTGCGATCCCGTGCGACCCGCCGGCGTCTCTTCTACCGATGCAGAAAAGGCCTGCGCAAAGAGCCGCGCTATTGCGATCCGCGATGCTTTGCGGTCCGTCGGATGGCCGGACCCTGTGCTGGGCGACTCTGGGAACGGGTATCACTTGCTCTACCGACTGGATCTCCCAGTGGAGTCCGATCTTGTGAAGCGCTGTCTGGACGCACTCGCCTTGCGCTTCAGCGATGCTGCCGTCTCTGTGGACCGGACTGTGTTCAATCCGTCCCGAATCGTCAAACTGTACGGCACGCGCACCGAGAAGGGCGACCACTGCCCGGACCTCGGCCGGCTCCATCGGATGTCCAAGGTGGAGGTTGTGCCGGATATGATTGATCCGGTCCCCGTGGCGCTTCTGGAGACGCTGGCCGGCCCGGCCGCGGACAAGGAAGAGGTGCCCGCGAGTCCACGCCACCGAATCGCCTGGGGAAGCCGTGCGCCATGGGATCAAGATCGCATGCAGGGCTTCATCGACATGCACTTGGGCGGATGCAGACCGGGGCCAGCGCTGCCGTATGATGGTGGATGGAAATGGGTGTTGGATGTCTGCCCGTTCAATGCTGAACACGCGAACGGCTCTGCCGTTGTCGTGCTCCGCGCCAATGGTGCTTTGGGGTTCCGGTGCCTGCACGATAGTTGCGGGCAGCACCACTGGAAGGACCTCAGAGAGAAGTTCGAACCATCCGCAAGCCGGAAGGGGCGACGGGATCCACAACCCACCGCAGAGGCAGCCCCGGAGGATCGCGATCTAGTCCTTCGTCACGGCGACCCGATACACCTGAACTCTGAAGGTTACCCGATAGATCTGAACCAGATGTTCTTCGCCGCGCTCTTCAAGCGCGACAACCTCATCCTGTATGAACCGGAACTGGGGATGTTCTATGCCTACGACCCGCCCACGGGCCTGTGGCGCCAGAAGACCGAGGAACGGGTCATCGTGGAAGTGGGCGAAAGCCTCATCCCTCCGCTCATCGCGCTTGGCGCAGAATCACTGCTCCGCAAGCGGTCCGGGAATCTGCTTGGACAGATCGTACGACTGCTCCGGGGAATGACAGAGAAGCCGGATGCGTTCAGACACGAGCGATTTGTGGTCCATGTCGGGAACGGCGTCCTGCACCTCGACGGCGACACACCCAGACTCGCGGAATTCAGCCCGGAGTACTACTCACGCAACCGCTCCGTGGTCTGCTACGACGCGGAGGCAACCTGCCCACGCTTCCTGAATGAACTGATCCGACCGGCCATGAGCACAGACGATGTCTCTCTGCTGCAACGGTATGCAGGACAATGCCTGCTGGGGTGCAATCCCACGCACCGGCTGCTACTGGTGCGGGGCACTCCCGGCGGCGGAAAGTCCACGGCCGTGGACGTCATCGAACGCATAATCGGCACCCACAACGTGGGACAGTTACGTGTTCAGCATTTGGATGACCGCTTTGAGATTGCCGGCTTTGTCGGCAAGACCCTGCTAACCGGCAAGGATGTACCCGGCGATTTCCTGAACTGCCGAGGCGCCAGTACGATCAAGTGCCTGACAGGCGGAGACCGTCTGAGCGCGGAGCAGAAGAACGTGAAGCACCGTTTCGAAGTGATTGGCGACTTCAACATGATCATTACATCGAACAGCCGACTTCACGTGCGCCTGGACGGAGACGGGGGCGCTTGGCAACGACGTCTGTTGGTTCTGGACTACGAGCAACCGCCCACAGCCAAGCCAATTCCGTACTTCTCCGAGAAACTGGTGGAAGCCGAGGGACCGGGAATCCTGAACTGGTGCATCCGGGGGGCAATGCAGCTTCTGGCTGAGTTGCAGGCTGACGGGTTCGTCATCTCAGAAGCCCAGCGGAAACGAGTTACCGCGCTCTTGAACGAGTCCGACAGTGTGCGTTACTTCGTGACGGAGTGTGTAGCGAAGGCTACACACTCCGATGTTACTGTCTCGGAATTACTTACGACATACAACGACTTCTGCGACGAGCAAGGATGGGAGGCAGTTACGGCACGGCAATTCGAGAAGCAAGTCGGGGATGTAGTTATGGAGATCCACCGTGCGCCGCGACGTAACGACATCAAGCGGGACGGCAAGAACCAGCGGGGATTCAGCCGGCTGTGCCTCGCAACCGTCTCGCGACTTCTGTGATGGGACTATGTCGGACGGCTCGGACGGTTCCACGCGACTCCTTGCCTACTACTTGTCACACGCTCACACCTATACGCACATGTGGATGTCAACAATGACCGTCTTCACGCGAAGAAGCAGCCGGGAAGTGTCCGAACCGTCCGATAAGCCCTCAAGCGCGCCCGCATCGAACCCACTCCCGCTGGATAGAAATGGCGCTTGATCAAGTCGTGGAGAGCAAGAATACGACGTATTCTGATGGAGTGCGCCGATCTCACAGTAACACAGAGTCGGTGTTATCCATTGCGCGGCCAAGGCTTGCTACGACCGTGCGATTAAGGTTCAAGGGATTACAACGGGTATTCCGGTACACCGGCGTTTGTGAGGGCCGGGCCGGCGGCGGCCGGCGCGGCGGTCAGAGGAGGCGGAAGGCGGCGGACTCGGCGTCCTGCAGGGCGCGGAAGCGGTAGGTCAGGTTCTCGCGGATCCGCTGCGTGGGCGTGTCGAGGGCGGTGACG
>CAYOBW010000221.1:3825-11842 GCA_964402115.1 uncultured Victivallales bacterium | reverse complement strand
GGTCTACCGGCGGAGGACCGCCGGCTCCAGGGCGCTCCTTTGTCGGCGGGAAAAGCCGGCATGCGGGACCACCGGCTGGAGACGGCGGTCCTCCGCCGTTATGCCGCGCGTCATCCCGCCGGCATGTGTCATGGCCGGCCCGCCTCCTGACGTTGGCGGCTACAGGGAGGCTGGCGGACGCTCCCGCACAGCCAGACTGAACTTGCCCCACGCGCTCGGGCCGGGTATCCTGAAGCAACAGTCAGGCACATCCCTTTCCCCGCGGAGGCAGCATATGAACTGTCGTATCGATCGTCTGATCGTCGGTGTTGGCATCTTCGGCCTGACCTGCGTGTCGCACGGCGCGCTGCCGGTGACGAATGGCCTGGCGCTGTGGCTGGACGCAGGGGCCCTCGCGGGGCTGACCAACAACCAGCCCGTGGCCGTGTGGCCGGATCAGGCGCCGCTGCGCTACGACGCCGCGCAGACCAATGCACTCCGCCAGCCGCTATTCGTCACCAACGTCATCAATGGCCGGCCGGTCGTGCGGTTCGACGGCGTCAACGACTACCTGGATGGCCCCGCGTCCAACGTCGCGGCCCGCACGGTTTTCGTCGTCTCGCTCGTGCAGCCCTCGGCCGTGCTCTTTTCGGGCGTGTTCGCGCAGAAGGGCGCCGACGCCTGGAACATCCGATCCACCAACGGAACCTGGAATGCACCGGGCAACGTTGCCAACTTCGCTGACTTCAGCATGAACGGTCAGTCCGCCGTAAACGGTCGTCCCGGTTTCACGCACCGCAGCCAGTTCCACGTGCTGGCGCAGGTGGCGGCGACCACCGGGGCTTTCCAGTACCGCCTGAGCCAGACCCTGTACTCCCGCTACTTCAAGGGCGACCTGGCCGAGCTCATACTCTACAACCGCGCCCTGACCGCGGCGGAGCTGGGACAGGTGGGCTATCACCTCGCGCAGAAGTACGGGCTTGCCGCGGCATACCCCGTGCTGGACAACGAGAACGGCCCGACGGCGGTCACCGCCGCGGGGGCCACGCTGAACGGGCGGCTGAACGCCGTCGCGGGCGCCGTGCCGACCACCGTGCGCGTCTTCTGGGGGCCGCAGGATGGCGGCGCCGCGCCGGGGGCGTGGGCGCACACGAACGTGCTCGCGACCGTCACCGCCCCGCAAACCTTCGCCCAGCCCGTGACCGGCTTTGGCCCGGCCTCGACCGGCTACTACCGTTACCAGGCCAGCAACGCCGTGGACGGGGCTGTCTGGGCGCCGGCCACCGCCGCGTTCCGGACCGACTTCAGCCTGGCCCCCGGCGGCGTGGCCCTGTGGCTCGCCGCGGACGCCCTGCCCGGTGTCACCAACGGCGCGGCGCTGGACTTCTGGCCCGACCTCTCCGGCAGCAGCCGGCACGCCGTGCTGACCAGGGACAGCGAACGCCCGCTCATGGTCACCAACGCCCTGAACGGCCGTCCCGTCGTGCGCAACGGCGCGGGCAAGACGCTGGCGTTGTCGCAGCCGCTGGACCCCATGGGCCGGACCCTCTTCCTCGTGTACAAGCAGGCGGCGGCCCAGACCGCCTGGACGCTTGCGCTCGGCGGCAACCTGCACACGACGACGTTGGATGGCATGTTCTGCCTGACGATTGCGGGCGGCGCGTTCACGATCAATTCCACCGTCTCAGCCAAGCAGTTCGCGGTGAATACCCTGCAGACCGTGGCCGGCAACTATGAGCTCTGGATCGACGGCGCCTCCGCGGGCTCAGCCGTCAGCGCGTCGGCGCTGACGGCGCTGAGCCGTGTCGGGAACACATTCGAGGGCGACCTCGCCGAGGTACTCGCCATCGACGGCACGCTGACGCCCGCCGCGCGCGGCGAAGTGGAGTTCTACCTGGCGCGCAAATATGGCTTGGCCGGCACGTTTGCCCGCGTGGACAACGGCGCCGGTGCGACGCGGATCGGGACGACGGGCGCCACGCTGAACGGCAGTCTCGGCGACACGGACGGCGGGACGCCGACGGCGGTGCAGGTGTGCTGGGGGCCGACGGACGGCGGGGCCGCTTTCGGCGCGTGGGCGCACACCAATGGCTGGGCCGCTGTCACGGCGCTTCAGACCTTCGCCCTGGACGTGACGGGGCTGCAACCGTACACCGCCTACCGGTATCGCTTCTACGCCTCCAACGCCGTAAGCGGCAGCGCCTGGGCGCCGAGCACCGCCTCGTTCGTCACCTCGCCGCACGCGGTGACCAACGGCCTGCAGCTCTGGCTCGACGCCGCGCAGATTGCCGGCGTGACCAACGGCGGCGCCGTGGCGACGTGGACCGACGGGTCGGGCAATGCCCAGCACGCTGTGCAGGCCAACGCCACGCTGCAGCCCCGCTTCTACACCAACGCGATCGGCGGCCGGCCGGTGGTGCGCTTCGACGGCGCGAACGACTACCTGGATGGGCCCCCCGCCGGCTTGACCGCGCAGACCGTCTTCATGGTGCTGAAGCTCGCCACGAATGCCGTGAGCCTGGCCGGTGTGTTTGCCCGGACAGGCGGGTCGGACACGTACAACATCCGCTCGGGCCTCGCGCGCTGGAACGCGCCGGAGTGGCAGGCCAACACCGCCGACTTCTGTTGGGGCGGCAACGTCTACGTGAACGGCGCGCGCACCTCCTGGCACAACAACCAGTACCACATCCTCGAGGAAATCGGCGGCGCCGCGGGCACCTTCCCGTACCGGCTGAGCCAGACGTTCCAGAGCCGCCTCTTCAAGGGCGACCTGGCGGAGACCCTCATCTACAACCGCGCGCTGACGCTCGCCGAGCGCGGCGCGGTCACGCGGTACCTCGAGCGCAAGTACGACATCGCCGGCAGCTTCGGCCGCGTCGAGAACGGCGGCGCCACGCCGCTCGCCGCGACCACGGCCACGCTCAACGGCCACGTCAACGACACGGACTTCGGCGCGACCACGACGGTGCGCGTCTGCTGGGGGCGGGCGGACGGCGGCGGGGCGTTCGGCGGCTGGGCGCAAACGAATGACGCGGGCGCCGTGACGCAGCCGCAGTCCGTTCCCTGCGCGCTCGGCGGACTGACGCCCGGCGTGCGGTACTACTACCGCTTCAGCGTGTCCAACGCCGTGAGCGGCCTGGCCTGGGCGTCGTCGTCGGCCAGCTTCGTCACGTGGTTCAGCGGTGTGACCGGCGGGCTGCAGCTCTGGCTGGCGGCGGATAGCCTGGAGGGCGTGACGAACGGCGGGGCCGTTGCGGCCTGGCCCGATCTTTCCGGCAACGTCAACCATGCCACGCAGGGCGCCGCGGCCGCGCAGCCGCGCTACGTCACGAGCGCGTTGGGCGGGCAGCCGGCGGTGCGGTTCGACGGCACGTCGGATTACCTCGATGGTCCGGCCAATAACCTGACGGCCCAGACCATTTTCATGGTGCTGAAGCTGGAGGCCACGGCGCCCTCGCTGTCCGGCGCCTTCTGCCAGAAGGGCGCGGACGCGTGGAACGTGCGCAACGCCAACGCCACCACGTGGCGCACGCCCGCAAACGGGGCGAACGTGGCCGATTTCAACTATAACGGCGCGGTTTACGTCAACGGCTCGGCCACGGCGACTCACGCCAACCAGTACCACATCCTTGAGGAAGTCGCCGCCGGCGCGGGCAGCTTCCAGTACCGCCTGAGCCAGATCCTCGTGCTGGGCGGCGCCGCGCGCTACCTCAAGGGCGACCTGGCCGAGACGATCGTCTTCAACCGCACCCTCACCAGGGCCGAGCGCGGTGAAGTCGGGCGCTATCTCGCGGCGAAGTACGGGTTCAAGGCCGCGGCCTACGGGACGTCGGTCCTCCCGGCGGGCGCGGCCGATCCCCTCATCTGGTACGATCTCGCCTCCCAGGTCAATCTGACCAACGGCCTGCCCATTGCCACGCTCGTGGACTATTCGGGGTACGGTAATCACGCCAGCCAGGCCACCAACAGCAGCGGCATCTGCGTGACCAACGCGGTCGGTGGCCTGCCGGTCGTCCGACTGGACGGCGCCGACGCCCACTACTACACGTTTCCCGTGAAGAACAACATCCGCACGGTTTTCTGGGTGTTGAAGGAGGACGCCGCCGCCACGGGCATGCGCTTCCTGCTGGGCGATACCAGCGCCGGGGCCGGGAGCACCTACGGCTTCCACCGCGACACGTCCGCGCAGCGTTACATCTGGGACAGCACGCATGCGCCGCTCATGTTCAACGGCGCCACCAAGCTGAACGGCGTGCTCGTGGACGGACGGGTGACGCCGCTGCCCACGCAGCCGGCGATCCTGTCGGTGCGCACCAGCGGCAACGCGACGGCCAACAACCTCTCCCGCGATCGGACGAGTGCTGGCCGCAACTGGCAGGGCGACGTCGCCGAACTGCTCGTGTACAGCCGTGTCCTGAGCGATGCGGAAGAGGCGGCTGTCGGCCTTTACCTGGCCGGCAAGTACGGGCTGGGCGTGACCTACTCGCCGGTGGTCAACCTGGCGGCCACGCGCATGGCCCGCACCTCGGCGACGCTGAACGGTGCGGTCACGCAGGCCAGCGCGGACGATCCCACGACCGTGGCGGTCTACTGGGGGACGGCGGACGGCGGCACGAATGTGGCGGCCTGGGCGACGAACCGCGTGCTGGGCAGTTACACCGCCTCGACAACGCTGAGCCTGCCCGTCGCCAACCTGGTCCCGCTGACCACGCACTACTACCGCTTCCGCGGCACGCGCGCCGCGGGGACGGCCTGGGCGGACGCGACGGAAGCGTTCCGCACGCCGGGGCATGCCGTTACCAACGGCCTGCAGCTCTGGCTCGACGCATCGGCCGTGACGGGGGTGGCGGACGGCGGCAGGGTCGCCCAGCTGTCGGACTGGTCCGGCTTCAAGAATCACGCCCGGCAGGCCGCCGCGGCCCGCCAGCCGGTCTTCAAGCCCTCCGTGACGAATGGCCAGGCCCTGCTCCGTTTCGACAACGCCACCAACTACCTCGATGGCGTGGCGGCTCTGACGGCGAAGAGCATCCTGATCGTCTGCAAGGTCGATGCCGACGCGCCGCTGCTGAGCGGCGTCTTCGCCCAGCAGGGCGCGGACCTGCAGAACGTGCGCTGCCCGACAGCCGCCACATGGACCGGGCCCGGGAACGGCCCGAACAACGGCGACTTCGCGCTCAACGGCGCGATGGCGATCGACGGCCGCAGCGGTTTCACCCACAACAACCGGCTGCACCTGCTGCACGCCGTGTCCGCGGGCGCGCCCAACTTCGCCTATCGTCTCAGCCAGATGCTGGTGCTGAACGGCAGGTCGCGGTTCTTCAAGGGCGATCTGGCCGAGGTTCTGATCTACAACCGCGCCTTGACGCTCACAGAGCAGTACGAGCTGGGCAAGTACGTCCAGGGCCGCTACGGGCTGGCGGTGCGCTATCCCGTGATCGAGCTGACCGGCATCGGCGCCGTGGGCCAGACGCAGGCGGCCGTGAATGGGAACAACACCCTGCCCGGCGCGGCCGTGCGGCTCTACTACGGGACGGTCAACGGCGGGGAGGACACCAACGCCTGGCAGCAGAGCACGGGCATGGTGGCGGCGGCTGGCGGCGCCTTCTCCCTGATCGGGGCGAACCTGCAGCCGGACACGACGTATTACGCGCGCTACTACGCGACGAATGCGCAGGACTTCGGCTGGTCGCCGACGCTGGGCACGCTGCACACGCAGCCGGACCTGCCCGTCACGGACGGCCTGAGCCTCTGGTTCGCGGCTTCCGCGCTGACCGGGTACGCCGACGGCGCCAGGGTGCCGACCTGGCCGGACCTTTCCGGCAACGGCCGCAACGGCACGGCGCCGGCGGCCGGGAACCCGGTTTTCAAACCGAACGCGGCCGGCACGCGGCCGGTCGTGCGGTTCGATGGCGGCACGAACACCTACTATACGTTCACGCGGCTCGATACCATCCGCACGGTCTTCTGGGTGCTGCGTGAGGACGCCGACGCCACCTTCCCGCGCTTCCTGCTGGGCTCGGAGGGGATCGGCGACATCTTCCACTTCCACCGCGACACCACGGCCGCGAAGTGCCTGTGGAACGCCAGCGCCAGCGCGAACGTCCGCAACGGCGTCACCCGCCTGGATGGCGTCACGGTCAACGGCCTGGCCGCACCCCTGCCGGCCGATCGCCTGGCCATCATCTCGGTGCGCACGGTCAACAACTGCACGGCCAACGCCTTCAGCAGCGACCGGTGGTCCGCCGGAGTGCGGCCGGGGCGGACGTGGGACGGCGACCTGGCGGAGCTGCTCATCTACAACCGCGCGTTGACGGATGACGAGGAACGGCTGGTCGGCCTCTACCTGGAGCAGCGCTACGGGTTGCGCACATCCTACAGCGACCGCGGCATGCTGCTGATCGTGCGGTAGCCGGCGAAGGAGATCGCCTTCTTCCCGGGATGAAAGAGGAATCGGCCGGGCATGATCAAACGAAGGCGAAAAGTCGCCCTGCTGCTGCAACTGTATCAGAACTACGACCAGGGAATCCTGCGCGGCATCAAGGGTGCCTTCGTGCCGCGGCCAGTTGTGCTGAAGTCACTGGCTTTTCGTTCATCCATGGAGTCAGATGAGCATTTACCCATGAAAGCCCCAGCCAAGCCCCGCATCCTCACTGTGCTGTCGGCTCTCATCGCGGCGGCTGCATGCGGCCTGGCCGGCGGCGCGCCGGGCTGGCAGGATCTCTCGAAGGTGGGCGAGGCAAGAACCCGGGGCACGACGGCCTTCTGGGGTGGCCTGCCCGAGCTGAATCCCAAGGCCAGGATCACGGTGTTGGACGTGGACGGGCCCGGGGTGGTCACCAGCTTCCATGTCTCCGCGATGGCGGCTGGAGGCTTGGGATTTGGCTCCGCCCCCGTTGCCGGGCTCATCCTCCGCGTGTTTTACGACGGGCAGCCCCGTGCCGCGATCGACATGCCGCTGATGGACTTCGTGGGCGACATCGAGTGCAAGAGCCAGTATTTCACCTCGGTCTTCATGTCGAAGGTCAAGGAGTCGCACAATTTCCGCATGCCGATGCCTTTTCGCAAGCACGTGACGATCGAGGTGGAGAATCCCTCCGACGTGAAAGTGACCGGCTACATCGAATTGACCTACGACGCGCTGGACGCGATGCCCGCCGAGTGCGGCACCCTGCGCGCGGATTATCGCACCGGAGGTCTGTCCGCGCAAACCACGAACACCCTGTTCAAGTCGGGCGCGGCCGGGGTGATCGTGGCCCACTGGCTGCAGTATGAAACGGACAAGGCCCTCGACGGCCAGTTGATCTGCGAGGCCGACCAGCAGTTCTTCCTTGACGGCGATGCCAGGCCGACACTCCAGTCGATGGGCAGCGAGGATTTATATGGCGGTTCCTGGGGCTTCATCGAACCCCAGGGCGACAGCCGGTACACCTCGGTCCTGCGCCACGAGACGCTGGGCGCCACCGGTTCGCGCATCGCGGTGCTGCGTTGTCGGAGTCGGGATGCGATCTCGTTCCGCAAGTCCTGCAAATGGGTCCTGACCTGGGCCAATGACGGCTGGGCTGCTACCGCGTTGGGCGCCGCGCCCATTCCCTACCGCCATTGTGTCTACTACTACTCCACCAACAGCCTCGCGGCAGGCGGCGACCAGGTTATCGCCTTTGCCTTGGGGTTGACGCTGGCCAAGCATCCGACCGACGCCCCGTTTGCGGATACGGCGACGGCGAGTTCAGGGCTGGCGGTCGCCTATTCCAGCGACAACACGAACGTGGCGACGGTGGCTGCCGATGGCACGGTCACGCTCACGGGCCTGGGTATCGCCCGCATCCACGCCGACCAGGCGGGCGATGACAACTGGAATGCCGCGCCGCGCGTGTCGCAGACGCTGATAGTGGGCCTTGCCGTCGCCCGGCTGCGGCCCGACTACGTGACCAACACCTTCAGCAGCGGCCAGTCCGCCGGTTTTGCCGACGCGCTTGGCACGGGAACCTGGACGTTCTACGACGCCTCGACGGAAGCCCATGCCAGCTTCACCGCGCAG
>CAYOBW010000221.1:0-3815 GCA_964402115.1 uncultured Victivallales bacterium | reverse complement strand
CCGGCAATTCCTTCGGCGACCATGGCGAAACCGTCAACTGGCTGCCGGGCGTGAGCAGCACCCAGCTCACTGTCGGTACCGGGGAAGGCAGCCCCAACGCCGCGAACAACGAATTGGCCATCCATCCGGGCAGTGCGACAACGGCCAGGCAGTACCTGGTCTTGCGCTGGACCGCGGGAAGCGACGTGAGCGGCCCGCTCACGGTCGCGGGCAACGTCCGCAAGCTCACGACCAATCAACCTTCACCCGCGGACGGCATCACCTTTGCCACGTACATCAACGGCAGCAAGAGCGGAGCCACCACCACCATTGCCAACACCGACGGCACGGGCTACACCTTCAACCTGACCGGCCATTCGATCTCGCCGGGGCAGACCGTGGACTTCGTGATCGGTCCCAACGGCAATTGGAACGGCGACAATTCGGCCATTTCCGCAACAATCGTTGTGGAGGCGCCGCCCCGGGGGCTGCTACGCATGGCGCGGTAGGGGAGGCGGGCGGGAGGCGAGAAAGGTGGAGGCGGATGAGGCGGTTCGGGATCGGGCGGACAGGACTGTGCCGGATGTTGGCCGCACTGACGGCCACAACCGCGCAGGCGGATCTGCTCGTCTATGAAGGCTTCGCCTACTCCGACCAGAGCGACGGCACCGCGCTGAACGGCGGGAAGTTCATCCTCCGCGCCGAAGTCAGCGGCGCCAATCCCGCGTCCCAGGGTGCGCGCTACCTGTTTGGGCTCGACTGCGTCACGCTTCTGCCGCCCGCGGCAGGCCAGGAAGCAGCCGGCAACCCCTGACCGTTTCCACTGCCCCGCAACCACGTTCGACTGCATGACGAGAGGATAGAAGGGCCATCGGCCTTGATGTGCATGAACACGACTCCCATCCCGTCGGCGCACGCCCGTGAGTTCCGCTTCGGCGCACACCAGTTCCTCTGGAAGAGCCATTGGACGGATGACGACCTCGTCATCCTCGACCGGGCGCGCGCCCTGGGGCTGACGTTGTTCGAGGTCTCGCTGGGTGACGACGTGCGCTTCGACTGCCGACGCCTGCGCCGGCACGCCGCAGCGCTTGGCTTGGAACTCAGCATCGGCCCCGGCAATGCCTGGCCGATGGAGTGCGACATCTCCCACGACGACCCTGACAGTCGTGGCAGGGGCATCGCGTGGCACAAACAGATTCTCGAGCGCGCCGCCGCGTGCGGCGCAGCGGCCTATTGCGGCGCGCTCTACAGTCATCCCGGTCGTGTCTGTCGCCGGCAGCCGCCGCCGGATGAGCTGCCGCGTGCGGCGGAGAACCTGCGCATCCTCGCGGAGCACGCCGCCGGGCTGGGCGTGCGGCTGGTGATCGAGCCGATGAGCCGGTTCCGGAATCACCTCGTCAACACGTCCCGGCGCGTCGTGCAACTCGCGGAACTGGCCGGGCACGTGAACCTGTTCATCAACCTCGACACGTTTCACATGATCACCGAGGAACG
The DNA here is from genome assembly GCA_964402115.1 of uncultured Victivallales bacterium. GTDB lineage: Bacteria > Verrucomicrobiota > Kiritimatiellia > UBA8416 > CAYOBW01 > CAYOBW01. The sequence goes on along the minus strand of CAYOBW010000221.1, from coordinate 2,342 downwards.
CGATTACGGCGCGGCCATCCGTTGCGCGGGGTCGCGGCTGTGGGGCATCCACGCCTGCGAGAACGACCGCGGCGTGCCCGGCGGCGGCCTCGTGCCGTGGCCCGTGGTGTTCGCCGCGTTGGGCGAACAGAACGGCCCCGTGCGGCTGTTGATGGAAACATACCGGACGGGACCGCACGGCTTTGGCTTCGAGCGCGGCGTCTTTGGCGATGTTTGTCCGGAGCCGGAGGCTTTTGTCCGGCAAGGCCTGGCGTTTCTGAAGCGCTTTTCGCGTTGCCTTCCCGCAGCCCCCGCTCTAGATTCCCCTCAGGCTGTCTGAGAGGAGGTGGAGCTATGCTGCGCACGTGCTGTGCATGGATGGTTCTCCTGGTGCTCGGCGTTCACGTCTCCTGGTGCGAAGGGCTCACGATCTCCGGCACCATTCGCAACCCCATGGGCGGTGGCCTCTCGGGTGTCTCCCTGATCCGGGCTTCGCACGGCGGCGGCTCGGTGTCGGCCGACGGCAGCGGCAACTTCACGCTCACCGTGACCAACGGCTGGAGCGGCTTCATCGTCGTCGAGCGTGACGAGAACATGGATCCCAAGGTCGTCGATTACGCGGTCTGACGTTCACGCCCACCAATCGCGTGTTCACGGCCATTTCGGCCTCGCAGACGGGGCAGGACTTCACCGCCTCGGGCGGTGGTTCGGGGGACGAGGAGGAACGCATTGTGCGCTTCGGCGGCGGCGGCGGCGCGCTCGATTACACGACCCGTGCGGCGCTGGGCATCGGCTTCGAGCGCGTGGCGGTCGAACTCACGCCGGCGGAAATCGCCGACCCCGACTCGCTCGACTTCATGGGGCTGGACAGCCGGCTGGCGGTGGCCCAGCCGCATGACATTCGCGAGTTCGGCGTGCTCAACATCCGTGCCGGGGGCACGTGGCCGGACCCCGTGGCCTTCGGCGCGGCCGTCGGGCGCTACGTGGAGCGCTACGACGGCGACGGCACGAACGACATGCCCGGGCTGCTGGCGCCCATCCGGCACTGGGAAGTCTTCAACGAGTACACGACCAACTTCCCGGACTACGCGGCGTGCCCGGTCACCAAGTACGCCGCCTACCTCACGAACGCCTGGCTGGCGGCCCATGCCGCCGACCCCGACGTCACGATTCTCTGCAGTGCCGTCGTGGCGGTGCCGGACGCGGAGCCGGGCTGGTACTGGCAGGACCTGCTGAAGCTCCCGGGCATCACGGCCTTCATCGACGCCGTGAACTACCACTCGTACGAGGCCCTGTCGTGGACCACGGTCGGCGGGCGCCGCCTCCCCCAGTATCTCATGGTGCGCGACGTGCTGGGGTACCTCGCCGCGCACGGCCTGGGCGATCGCGAGGTCTGGGCCACGGAGACCGACTTCGTCAACACATACGCGCGGAACGGCTCCACGGCCTCGCAGGCCGACAACGCGCGCTGGCTGGCGCAGGCGTACCCCTTCGCCCTGGCCTGCGGGGTGGATCACTTGTGCTACACGGAGCTCGAGTACGACTCCCATTTCCCGGCCATCCTGAACTGGGCCGTGCTGACGGATTCGTCCGGCAACCGGCGCATGAGCTTCTACGTCTACCAGCAGATGATGCGCAAGCTGGAGCACTTCGAGCGGTCGCACCTGCTGGAAGACCTGGGCAACGGCAACCTCGGCGGGCAGTTCATCGTGAAAGGGCAGCCGGCCTGGGTGCTGTGGAACTACTCCAACCTCCTCGGCACGGTGCGGCTGCCCGTCGGTCCCGTTGCCGCCGTGCGCGTCACGGGGGCGCTGCCCGTGACGTTCGACAACGCGACGTCCACGTGGTCGGTGGTGACACTGCCCGTGAGCAACGGCTACGCGCTCGTGAACACGAGCAGCAACGCGGTGTACGTGGAGCCGACGTCCGCCATCGCTTCCGATCTCGACGGGGACGGTCTCGCCAACGACCTGGACGATGACCTGGACGGCGACGGCATGCCGAACACGTACGAAGCCGCCCACGGGCTCAACGTGTTCGATGCTGCCGACGCCGCCGCGGATAGCGACGGCGACGGCGTGCCGAACGGGGACGAGTGGATCGCGGGCACGGCGGCGTCCGACAGGGGTTCCGTGCTGCGGATCGACGACGTCGCCCCAGCGGGCGGCGGCATCGTCGTGCAGTGGGCGAGCGTCAGCGGCCGGGTGTATGCCGTGCAGTGCGGCGGCCGGCCCGGCGCGTGGAGCAACGCAGCCGGCGGCGCGGCCATTGCCGGCGACGGCGCCCCGCGCGCGTTCACGAACGCGAGCGGCGCTGCCGCGTACCGCTTCTACAGGCTGAAGGCGCGGCGCGCGCCTTAGTCC
>CAYOBW010000220.1:0-11880 GCA_964402115.1 uncultured Victivallales bacterium | reverse complement strand
GGAGGCCAACATTGCCCACAATCCGGATGTTTTGATTACATTGGGCAGCAGCAAGGTGGAGGGCCTGCATGGAGCGGGTGCTGGATTCTTGATCAAGGGGAAGGCTAGGTTCGTGACGTCCGGTCCGGATTTCGATTTCATGAAAGAGAAGTTCAGTTGGCTACGTGCGGCCTTGGCTGTCACAATCGAATCTGCCACGCAAACGTGGTGAAGCACAATTGCACGTGGGAACGGCGCCAGATGGACGCGGGAGAGGGAGGGGAAGCAATTCATGATAAGTGATCGAAACACTCAGGACCTGGTCGCGGAACGGCATCCACCCCGTCCCGCTTTTCCGCATAAGCTTTATGGCCGCGAGCTGGATATTGGCATCCTGCTTGCGGCATTCGAGCGCACCAGCAGCGGTCATGGCGAAGCGTTGCTGCTTCCCGGCTCTTCCGGGGTGGGGAAGACAGCCTTGGTTCAGGAACTCCGGTCGCCAATCCGAAACAACAACGGCTTCTTCATAAAGGGGAAGTTCGAGCAGTACCAGCAGAACATCCCCTACTTCGCGTTTCGACAGGCGCTGGCGGAACTGTGTCGCGAATTGCAGAGCGGGGATGCGCAGCAACGCTCGCGATTCAAAGCTGACATCCTGCAGGCCGTTGGCAATCTGGGACAGGTGCTGGTGGATCTGGTCCCGGAGTTCGGGGCGTTTCTCGGGGCACAAGCCCCCCTGGACAACATCAGCCCGCAGGAAGCCCGGCACCGCTTTGCCGGTGTTCTGCGCAACCTCCTCAAGGTCATATGCCGGCCGGAGCATCCGCTCGTGCTGTTCCTTGATGACTGGCAGTGGTCTGACGCCGCTTCCTGTGAGCTGCTCAAGCAGATAGATGTGGGGATTTCACTTCACTACCTGTTGGTCGTCGCTTCGTATCGGGACGACGAGGTCAGCTCCAGCCACCCGCTGATGTCCGCAGTGGACGCCATGCGGGCTCAGGGGGTTCCCGTTGGATTGCTTCACGTTACGAACATCGTCACGCTTGAGGTACAGAAGATGGTGTCCGACGCGCAGAAACCGGCTACAGAAGACCTCGAAGGTCTGGTAGCGCTCATCTACGGCAAGACCCTGGGGAACCCGTTCTTTGTCAGGTCGTTTTTCAGCTTTCTCCACGACGTCAACTGGATCTGGTTCGATGAAGTCCGAAGCGTATGGCGCTGGCGAGTAGATGCGGCTGGAGGCAGGGAACTGCCCGGCAACGCGGTCGAGTTGTTCGTCCTTAAGCTTCGCCGTCTCGATGCCGACAGCCAGGATCTCATCTCGTGGGCCGCCTGCCTTGGCAATCGCTTCGATGTGGAAACACTGAGCATGATCAGCGGTCGCGATCGCGGGAAGTGCCTTGAACTGCTCTCCTCCGATCAGGCCCGAGACATGCTAATGCCGTTGGAGGATGGCGGCGGCAACGCCCGTTGCGAAGAACTTGGCGCCCCCAAGGTGTTTGCCTTCTTGCACGATCGCATTCAGCAGGCGGCCTACACCTTGATTGAACCGGCGGAACGGGCTGGCCATCTGCTCAGGATCGGCAGACTCCTGCTCGCGAGCCTGCATCCCGGACAGCTTGCCGAAAGGTTGTTCGAGGTTGTAAACGACCTGAATGCCGGGCGGCAATTGATGCGGGACCCTGACGAACAGATGACGCTGGTGAAGTTGAACATAACCGCGGGACGCAGAGCTTACGCGGCAACCGCGTACGGTTCGGCGCTGCAGTTCTATCGGGTGGCCTGCGCGCTCCAGGCAAGCCCCGGATTGGCTGAACGCCTCGGGCCCGATGGGCGCGAATTGCGCCTGCAGCTTTTCAAGGAACGCGCAGAGTGCGCGTTCCTGGAGGGGCACCACCCCGAGGCCGCAGAGTGCGTTCAGCAGGCGGTCGCCTATGCCGAAACAGCGATCGAGAAGGCGGCCGCCCTCAATGTCCTGATCGTTCACTACACCTTGCGAGCCAGGTACAGAGAAGCGATCGCAGTGGGCCGACAGGCGCTGGCCATTCTGGGCGTCAGCCTGCCCGAGGACGGCTATGAGGAGGCCTGTCAGGCTGAGATCAGGGAGGTGCGCCGGGAGTTGGGGAGCCGTTCGGTCTCCTCGCTGATTGACCTCCCGGTTATGGGCAATCCCACGATGCTTCTGGCTGCAAAGCTGCTGATCACGATGGGGCCACCCTGCTATCGGTCAGACCAGCGGCTGTGGGGTGTGATTGTGCCGAAAGTGGTAAACCTGACCCTGCGCTACGGAAACATCCCCCAGGTTGGCTACAGTCACACGGCATTCGGCGGGCTGTTGGGGTGGGTGGACCACGATTACGCTACGGCAAAAGAATTCGGCGAGCTGGCGACTGCTCTCATGACCCAAACGTTCCGCTCCCCGTCCGATCAAAGCGTATTCTATCTGATGATTGGCAGTTCGCTCCGGCACTGGTTCAAACACCTGAGGTATGGCACCCAGGATTACACCGATGCCTACGAAAGCGGCCTGCGGTCCGGCAATCTGCAATACGCGGCCTACGCCTTCGGGCATAACATGTACTGCCGGTTCTACCAGGGCGTTCCGCTGGCGAGCCTGATGCAGGAGACGCGGCGTTCCCTCGCGTTCAGCCGCACACGCTCGAATCAGTGGGCCATTGACCTCTTGGAGGGCGGGTTGCAGATCTTCGGCACACTGTCAGGCGCAGACTCCGCGTTGCATGGGGATGACGCCTGGTCGGAGTTGCTGTTCCTCCGCAGAGTCGAGGATCACCGCAATATTCAAGTCACCTGCATTTACAAAGTACTCAAGGCATGCTCCCTGCTGGTGTTGGGCGATTGCGAAAGTGCGCTGGGGCTGTCCGACGAGGCTGAGCCGTTGATTTATACGGTGGGGACTCAGGGACTGTTACCCTGGCCCGAACATGTATTCGCGCGTCTGCTGATTCTCACGGCACTGTATGCCAGGGCAGAGGGCGAGCGGCAAACCCGGTGGCGCGCTGAAATTCACGCGATGATGGGCATGCTCCGCATATGGGCTGACAATGGCCCCGAGAACTTCGAGCACAAGTATCTGCTGGCGGCCGCGGAAGTGGCGAGAATCGACGGCAGGCTCATGGAAGCCATGCAACTGTACGACAGAGCGGTCGAAGCCGCTCAGGCCGGCGATTTCCTGCAGTGGGAGGGTATCGCGAATGAACGGGCGCATAGCTTCTGGCGGGAACGCGGGAATGAGCGTTTGGCGCATGTCTACTGGCAGCAGGCCTATGTGTGCTATAGCCGCTGGGGCGCCGGTGGAAAGGTGCGCTCGATGGAAGCAGCATACCGGGCGGTTCTGGCAGAGAGCATCCTTGCAGGGGCTGGAAACGGCCAGCCGACAGAGAAGATGGATCGCGAGGTCAAAGGCGTCCTGCTGGAGACGCAGATCAAGCAACTGCGCAACCATGCACTCCAGGTGGCGCAGGCCACCCAACGCACGGCGGCGGCGAGCCAGGCCGAGGAACTGGCCCGGGCCATGCAACGGGTGAGAGTGGAGATCGCCGACCGCAAGCGAACGGAGGAGATGCTGCGCCAAACGCAGGCGATTCTTCAGGCCGCCATGGACCAAAGCACCGCCGGCATCGCCATTGCCGATGCTCCCGGCGGCGAGTTGCGTTACGTGAACGATGCGGGCCTGCTCATGCGGGGCGGCACACGCCAGACCGTCATCGACGGGATCGGCCTCAATCAGTATGTGGCCAGTTGGCAGCTCCTGGACCTTGATGGGCGACCGCTGACGACCGAGGAAGTGCCCTTGAGCCGCGCCATCTTGTTCGGGGAAACCTGCAGCCGGGAGTTCGTCATCCGGAGAGCGGCCGACGACGATCGCATTGTCCTGGCCAGGGCCGCTCCGATCTGCGACGAGTCGGGTCATGTCGTGGCGGGGATTGTGGTCTTTCTGGACATCACCGATTCCAAGCGAACGGAGGAAGCGCGCGAGCTGGCGCTGGAACAGCTGCATGATGCGCAGAAACTGGCCGCGATCGGGACCCTGGCCCGCGGCATGGCTCACGAGATCAATAACCCGATCATGGGGATTATGAACTACGCGCAACTCATCAAAGACAGGGCAGGCGCCAACGCCTGCCTCGTCGAGTTCGCCGATGAGATTATCGCCGAGAGCCAGCGGGTCGCCACGATGACGCACAGCCTGCTGGGCTTCACGCAACAACAGGACGCTCAGCCGTTTGTGCCCGTCACGCTGACGGAGATCGTTGCCGCCGCGCTGCCGGCTGTGGCGGGGGCGGCGCAGGCCCTGGGTATTTCCCTGACCTGCGCCATCCCCGTTGATTTGCCGCCGGTGTCCTGTATCCGGAGCCGGATGGACCAGGTCATCAGTGCCCTGCTCAGGAACGCTGTGGAAGCTTGCGAGGTCATGACGTCAGGCGCCGGACGCTTGGGCAGCGAGGACATGAGGATCCGCATCAGCGCGGAACGGATCGACGCTGGCGCGCTGAAGCTGGGACGAACGGAAGAGGGGTCGGGGACAGCGGGTCCTTCACTGCACGTTCGTTTGACCGTGGAAGACAACGGACACGGCCTGCCGGCTGGGGTTCTGGAGCGCGTCTGCGATCCGTTCTTCACCACGAAGGACCGGACGCGCCACTCGGGCCTTGGGCTGTGGATCAGCCGGTCTATGGTCCAGGAACACGGCGGAGTAATGACAATCGAGAGCGAGGCGGGGCAAGGGACCAAGGTGCACGTGGATCTGCCGGTGGCGAACCTCTGACCAGCGACAAGCTCCGGCTGCGGATCGTCAGCGCCGCGGCTTGTCCGGCGCTTACCGAGCTTGCTGTCTACCTCGAACCGGAAGCCAGCCGGCGCGAGGCCGGAAGCGCGCTGCCGGCGCGGGGCGTGCACGGTCTTTCGCGCGACGGCTGGAAGGTGGTTTCCGCCAGCAGCGAGGGGGTGCCGGCCGCCAATGCCATAGAGGGCGAAGCCCACCACCTGGGCGCGCGGCACGCGCACGCATTCGGCGAGGAAGCCCCTGGCCGGCTCGCCTCAGCGGAGGCCCTCCGGCAGCGCGGCGCGCCAGCCGGCCTTGAGCAGCGCGGCCATCTCGGCGCGCGCGGCGGCGTAGGCGGGGTCGTCGATCACGTTGACGGTCTCCCACGGGTCCTTCGCCAGGTCGAAGAGCGCGGCGGGCATCTCGCCCTTCTTGAACGCGAGGTAGCTGAAGCGCGGGGTGCGCACGCCGTCGCCGTCCTCGGTGTCGCCCTCGCTGATGAAGGCGGCCTTTTTCCACGGCCGCGCGGGGTCGGCGAAGAGCGGCGCGAAGCTGAGCCCCTCCTGGCTGGCCGGCGCCTGCAGGCCCGCCAGCGCGCAGAGCGTGGGCACGAAGTCGACGAACTCGACGATGCCGGGGCAGGGCTTGCCGTTGCCGGCTGCGCCGGGCACGCGGATGATCAGCGGCGCGCGGTGCGTCGGCGCCAGCATCGAGTACTTGGACCAGAAGCCGTGGTCGCCGAGGTGGAAGCCGTGGTCGCCGAGGAAGACGACGATCGTATGCTTCGCGAGCCCGGTCTCGTCCAGGGCGTCGAGCATCAGGCCGATGTTCGCGTCGACCATGGTGCAGCAGGCGTAGTAGGCGGCGATGGCCTCGCGCGCCTGCTGCGGCGCGGGCTGCGCCTTCATGAAGATATCGGGGTTGCCGCCGGTGGCGCGCTTCATGTAGGGGAAGTTCTTGAGCGACGAGGCCGGCGCGGCGGGCTCCGGGATCCTGGCCGGATCGTACAGGTCGAGGAACCGCTTGGCGGCGATCAGCGGCGTGTGGGGCCGTGACTGCGACACCGAGAGGAAGAAGCGCTGGCCGGTTCTGGCGTAGTCCCTGAGGGCCGCGACAGCGGTCGCCGCCATGCGGTAGTCGCCGTGCTCCTCGTAGGCGAGCCCCGAGTCGCCGTAGCGGTCGGAGTGGCGCGCCTTCCACTCGCGGTATTCCCGGCTCTTCTCGTCCTGCGGCGCCGGATCGCGGTTCGGGTTCTTCACGGGGGGAAACGCGAGCAGCGGCTTCGGCCCGCTCCAGCCGGCGGGCTTCTGATAGAACTCCAGGCGATCGAAGGCCGCGTAGCGCTTCTCGGCGTACTCGAGCTTATGGAAGAGCTTGCCGATGTCCGTGAGATGGAACCCGCCGGCCTTGAGGATCTCGGGCAGCGTGAGCGTGCCCGGAGGCAGGTGCTCGTCCATGACGTGGCCGTTGGAGGTGATGCCGGTGGTGCGCGGCCGCAGGCCCGTGAGGAAGCTGCTGCGCGACGGGTTGCAGGAGATGGCCTGCACGTAGGCGGCGTCGAAGCGCACGCCGCTGGCGCAGAGCCGGTCCAGGTTGGGCGTCCGGCAGATCGGGTTGCCGTAGCAGCCGAGGGCGGCAGCGTTGCAGTCCTCAATGTTGACGAAGAGGATGTTCATCCGGCTCGTGTCCGGCAGGCCAGAGGCGGCCCGGGCGGCCGCGACGGCCAGGCCGAGGGTAAGCGCGGCGGAAGACAGACTGTGTTTAAGCATGCCGGCGAATATAGAGGCAAAGACGCCCGCTGGCAATATGCGAGCGCCGGAGGTTGAGGTGGAAGGCCGGGGGCCGCCCCCGCTCACCAACTGCGGCGGATCTGGCGGACGAGGTTGGGGGCGTCGGCGATGATCTCGGTGACGAAGGGCGACGGTTCGACGTAGAAGACGTTGCCGTCCCGCGCGCGGCGCAGCTCCGGCACGCCGATCAGCAGCTCGTCCTTCGCCCGCGTCACGGCCACGTAGAACAGGCGCCGCTCCTCGGCCAGCCCGCCGGTCGTGTCGTCATCGGTCAGCGACCGCGCGGAGGGGAACATGCCGTTGACGGCCCACAGGATGATGACCGCGCGCCACTCGAGCCCCTTGGCCTGATGGACGGTGCTGAGGTGCACGGCGTCCGCGTTCTGCGCCAGCTTGTACTCGGCGACGGCGTCGATGTTCGTCAGCAGGGCCATGTCGCCCAGGAACTGGCCCAGGTGCTCGTACTGGGCCGTGTGGACGATGAGTTCCTGCACGTCGTCGAGGCGGGCCGGGGCGTTCTCGAACGTGTCGACCGCGTGCTGCACGTAGAACAGCTCGACGAAGCGGCTGAGCACCTCAGCCCCGTCGCGGCCGGTGTGGCGCCCCGCGTACTCGGCAAAGACCGGCGCGAGCGGTTCCCACAGCGCGCGGGCGGCGGGTTTGAGCCCCTCGGCCAGCGTCGCGCGGTGGGCGGGCAGGGCCAGGTCGCAGCGGCCGTCGAGCTTCTTCCACAGGCGGCCGGCGGTGACGTCGCCGACCCCCGGCAGGAGGGCCAGCAGGCGCTTGAAGGCCATTTCGTCGCCGGGGTTCTCCAGCAGCCGGATCACCGTGCAGACATCCTTGATGTGGGCCTGCTCGAAGAAGCGCACGCCGGAGGTGACGACGTGCGGAATGTGCTCCTGGGCGAGGGCGATCTGGAGCTCCATCGCGTGGAAGTGGGCGCGGTACAGCACGGCGATCTCGGAGGCGCGGTAGCCTTCCCGCAGCAGCCGGTGGAGGTTCTCGACGACGTAGCGCGCCTGGGTGTGGCCGTCGCGCAGGAAGGCAATGCCCGGCTTGCGGTGGGCGGCGCGCGTGGCCCGCAGGGTTTTCTGGAACTGGTCGGGGTTGTGCGCGATGCAGACGTTGGCGACGGCGAGGATCTCCGGCACGCTGCGGTAGTTGGTCTCCAGCTTGTAGATGCGCGCGTCGGCGTAGCGCTTGGGGAAATCCATGATGTTGCGGAAATTCGCGCCGCGCCAGGCGTAGATGCTCTGGAAGTCGTCGCCGACGACCAGCAGGTTGCGGTGGCGCGAGGCGAGCTGGTCCACCAGCCGGGCCTGCAGGGTGTTGGTGTCCTGGTACTCGTCGACGAGGATGTGCTGGAAGCGGTCGCGGTAGTGGTACAGGGCCTCGGGGTGCTCCTCGAGCAGGCGGGCGCAGTTGACGAGCAGGTCGTCGAAGTCCATGGCGCCGAGCTTCAGCTTGCGCGCGATGTAGGCTTGCCGGACGCGTTCGATCTCCTCGTACGAGGCGGAGGCCCTGGCGCCGGCGAGGCGGTCCTCGACGATCTTGTCCAGCGGGCGGCCCGTGTTGGTCGCCGTGCTGAAGAGGCCGAGCAGCACCTCCTTGCGCGGAAACTCCTTGCCGCCGAGCTTGAGCTCCCTCAGGCACGCGGCGAGCACGGTCTCCTGGTCGTCGCTGTCGAGAATGGCGAAGTCCGGCTGGAAGCCCAGCGCGCGGCCGAAGCGGCGGAGCATGCGGTTGGCCATGTGGTGGAACGTGCCGCCCCAAACGCCGCTGATGTGGGGGCCGACCAGGTGGCGGGCGCGATCGAGCATCTCCCGCGCGGCGCGGTTGGTGAAGGTGAGCAGCAGCACGTTCTCCGGCGGAATGCCGCATTCGACCAGGTAGGCGACGCGGTAGACCAGCGTGCGGGTCTTCCCCGTGCCGGCGGCCGCGAGCACGAGGAGCGGGCCGTCGGGCGCCGTGGCGGCGGCAAACTGCTCGGGGTTGAGGTCGGCCTGGAAATCAATGCCCGCCATGCCCGGTCTTTCCTTCCGACGCCGCGGGCGCCACGGGTAGCGCCGCGGGCTCGTCGTCCCCGGCGGCGTTGACCAGGTCGAGGATGCTGGTGCGGCCCACGGAGTCGCCCAGGCCGGCCGCGGCCAGGGCCACGGTGCGGCCCACGGAGCGGTCGAGGGCGTTGAGCCCGAGGGCCTCCGGCTGCACGCCGGCGCGCAGGATCGTTTCCACGACCTCGCGCGCCGTAATCTGCGCGGGGGCCTTCAGCAGCACGTAGGTGCCGCCCTGGCCCGCCAGCTCCGCGAGGAAACCGGCTTGCACGAGCTCGTCGACGATCTCGTTGAGGTACCGCACGGGGATCCGCCGCGCGCGGGCGAACGCCGCGGTTTCGAACGCCGGCGCGAGGCCGAGGAGCGACCGTCCCGCCTGCGTGACGACGCTGAGGGCGAGGAGGAGCCGCGCCTGCGCGCTGGCCTGCCGGGCGGTCGGCTCCATCTGGTAGGTCGCGCAGTTCTGCACGGCAAAGGCCACCTCGGCGCCGAGCAGCACGATTTCCCAGCTGACGTAAACCCAGGCCAGCAGGATCGGGACGACCGCGAAACTGCCGTAGAACTTGCCGTAGCGCGCCGCGCCCACCTGCAGGGCGGCGCAGAGCGTCAGCCAGCCGAGGAACAGGAGCGCGGCGAGCAGCCCGCCCGCCAGCGCGGGCGCAACGCGCACGCGCGTGTTGGGCATGAAGGCGATGACGAACGTGAAGCCGAGCGTGGTGATCAGCAGCGCCGTCAGCTGGCCGAGCATCCCCGAGCCCACGAGTTCGCTCACCGCGGCGGCGGCGCGCGGGTTCAGGTGCTGGGTGGCGAGGTCGGCCACGGGCAGCGTGGTGGCCGCGACGATCAGGAAGGGCGTGACGATGATGACGCTCGTGTAGTCGGTGAACTTGCGCCAGAGCGAACGCCCCGCGGTCACGCTCCACACCGTGTTGAAGGAGTGCTCCATGTTGCCGAGCACCTGGATGATCATCCACAGCAGGAGGACGAGCCCCACGCTGCCGAGAGCGGCGAAGCTCACGTTCTCGATCTTGGCGAAGGCCGCGTCCACGGCGTGGTTGATGCGGTCGACCAGCCAGGTCTGCAGGTGCTCCTCGCTGTAGGCCGTGGTTCCGGCCGGGGGCTGGGGGTTGGTGAGGGCGGAGACGGCGTTGGTGATGTCCCCCCCGACCGGGGTGAACCCGCGCGTCCACTGCTCGACCGCCGTGTGCAGCCGTGTCCTGACAAGCTCCGTGCCCCCGAAGCCGCGGACCATGGTCAGCGAGATGGCAAGCATCGGCACGATGGCCATGAGCGTGCTGAACGTGAGGGCGGAGGCATGCAGCGGGCACTGGTCGTCATAGAAGCCGCGGCAGACCAGATGCAGGACGCGGAGAAACTTCAAGCCGAAGGCGCGCCAGGGCGGCAGCAGCTCGGGCTCGAGCTCCCAGATGTCGCCCACGACGAAGCGCCAGGCGCGGCGGATGAGCGCCCGGGGGGTCATGGCGCCGCCCCGTGGCTGCGATAGAGCGTCCAGGCGGCCAGGCTCTTGGCATCCCGGAGCGCACCCGCGGCGATCAGCCGCTCGATTTCGGCGGCCGTGAGCAGGACGGTCTCCAGGTGCTCGTCCTCGTCCGGCGCGCAGGCGCCGGCCTGCGGCTCGAGGCGGGCGTAGTAGAAGTGCAGCAGCTCCTCGCTGTAGCCGGGGCAGGGGTAGGCGACGCCCAGCTTGCGCATTTCGGCCGCGGCGTAGCCGGTCTCCTCGCGCAGCTCGCGGGCCGCGCAGGCGTCCGGATCCTCACCGGGCGAGAGCGTGCCCGCCACCACCTCGAGCAGCACCTGCTCGGCCGCCTTCCGGTACTGGCGCACAAAGACGAAGCGGCCGTCCGGGTGCCGGGCCAGGATCACGGCCGCGCCGGGGTGGCAGACCACCTCGCGCACGGAGCGCTTGCCGGAGTCCAGCTCGACGTCCACGACGTCCACCTTCAGCAGGCGGCCTTCGAAGACCCGGCGGCGGTTGAGGGTGCGTTCGTTCATGACGGCTGCAGGCGCTGGCCGTACATCTGCTCGTAATAGCCGCGATAGGCCCCGCTGCGGATGCGCTCCCACCAGGGGCGGTTGTCCAGGTACCAGGCGACGGTACGTTCCAGCCCCTGCGCGAAGGTGTGGGCCGGCGCCCAGCCCAGGTCGTGGCGGAGGCGCGCGGCGTCCATGGCGTAGCGGCGGTCGTGGCCCGGACGGTCCGCGACGTAGCGGATCAGGCTGCGGGGCTTGCCGAGGATGTCGAGAATCCCCGTGACGATGTCGATGTTGGGCACGTCGTGCCCGCCGCCGATGTTGTAGACGCTGCCGGGCGCGGCATCGCGCAGGACGAGCGCGATCGCGGCCGCGTGGTCCTCGACGTAGATCCAGTCGCGGACGTTCAGCCCGTCGCCGTAGACGGGGAGGGGCTGGTCGGCGAGGGCGTTGGTGATCATCAGCGGGATCAGCTTTTCGGGGAACTGGTAGGGGCCGTAGTTGTTCGAGCAGCGCGTGATGACGGCGTTGAGCTTGTGCGAGTGGTGCGCGGCGCGCACGAGGCAGTCCGCCCCGGCCTTGGTGGCGGCGTAGGGGTTGTTGGGCTGCAGCGGCGTTTCCTCCGTGAACTGCCCCGTCGGGCCGAGGCTGCCGTACACCTCGTCGGTCGAGACCTGGAGGAAGCGCGGGACCGCATGGCCGCGGCAGGCATCGAGGAGCACCTGGACGCCGCTGACGTTCGTGCGGATGAAGGTGTCCGCGCCGACGTGCAGGCTGCGGTCCACGTGGCTTTCGGCGGCGAAATTCACCACGGCGTCGAAGCGGTGCGCCTCGAAGAGCGCCTTGACGTCCGCCGCCTCGGCGATATCGCCGCGCACGAAGATGTGACGCGGGTTGCGCTCCAGGTCCGCCAGGTTCTCGAGATTGCCCGCGTAGGTCAGCGCATCGAGGTTGACGACAGCGACCTCCGGCTCCGCCGCGAGCAGGTGGTGGACGAAATTGCTGCCGATGAACCCGGCGCCCCCGGTTACCAGAATCTTCATGCGTTACCCTTTCCCGTGCAACGTTGGTTTATACCCTGCGGCGGGGTGGTGTGTCGAGACCTACGCGGGGGCCCCCAGGGCAAACGCATCTCATCCCTCGAACTTCTGCCGCTGAAAAGTACGCGTCATCCCGAGTTTCCCTCCTCGTCATCCCGAGCTTCCCTCCTCGTCATCCTGAGCTTCTTTCCTCGTCATCCTGAGCGCAGCGAAGGATCTCCCGCCGCCAGGCGGGGCGCCCG
>CAYOBW010000219.1:3300-11975 GCA_964402115.1 uncultured Victivallales bacterium | reverse complement strand
GCTGGTCGCCGGGCCAGATGTTCCCGAAAGCACCCGTTGACCCAAGGGCCCAGGGGATATCGGTCCGCTCGGGGTTCTCGCCCTTGGTGTAGTCGGGCTCCACCGACTGGCGCGGCGCGGCGGCCCGCAGCGGCTGTGTGCATGCCAACACGCAGGTCATTGTGAATGCCGCTCCTGTCAGGTGCCAACCGCTGTCACGGTGGCGTCTCTTCATGCCGGAGCGGACGAAAGGTCTCGAGTCAGGTGCTTGCATGGGGGATAGGCTACTCAACATTGCTCTCACCGGAATATGAAGACCGTCGGTGGCGGTACTGGGGTCACGTTCAGGACAAGTTTGTTCGCGTCAACGGACACGTTGCCAACCCAACCTCCGGGCATCGTCACCGTGAAGTCCGATACGTCCACGCCGCTCGGCGTGGCACCGGTCCAATCGATCAGGGTGTACGCCCCCTCGCCCAAGCCGCCACTGTCGGTAACGTTGAGGTTCACGGTGCCCGACGCCGGGCCGGTGATGCTGCTGCCGCTGCTCACGCGCACGAGATCCGACGAGGTCCCCAGTTCCATGACGAGGTTCGCTCCGGCCTGGAGCGTCAACCCGGCCCCAAAGGTGAGCGTGCCGACGGACGCGCCCGGCGACAGCGTCCCACCCGAAAGCACGCTGGTCGCCCTGTTGATCGTGCCCGTCCCTCCCAACGTACCGGGTCCGTTGACCGTCACCGCAGTGCCGGCAGCCAGCGAGCCGTTCACCAGCAGCGTGCCGCCGTTCACCGCCGTCCCGCCGCTGTAGGTGTTGGCGCCGGTCAGGGTCAAGGTATGGGTGCTGAGGCTGCCGAGGGTGAAACTTCCCGCACCGGTGATCGTGCCGGCATACGTGCCGTCGGCGGTCTGATTGACCGTGAAGGTGCGGCCGATCTGGGTCACAAGGCGGGCGGTGTTGATGCCGCTGATCGGAGTGGCGATAGCGCCGCTCAGGCTGCCGACGGTCAAATCCGCCCCCGTGGGAAGGGTGAGGACTACATCGGTCCCGGCGGCGGTGCTGTTATTGTTGTTGACTTGGAGCGTGCCGGTGGTGGCACCCAGCGTGCCGAGGTTGCCGAGGGTGATTCCGCCCTGGTTCAGGATGGTGCCGCCATTGTGGGAGTTGGAGTATTGGCTGCCGTTGAAGGTCTGGCCCGCAAGCGTCCAAGTGCCCGTGCCATTCTTGACCACCCCGAAGTTGCCCTCGAGCGTGCCATTGAAGGTGCGGGTGCCGTTGTCATTGATGGTCAGCGTGGCGGCGGGGCCGCTGGTATTGCGGATCCGATGACGTCTCTGGCCATTCACCGGGGCCTCCATGCCACCGAGCTGTTGGCTGAATCCTGTGAGATCGAAGGTAGATGTCCGGCCTGAGCCTTGTCCCGTAACGTTCGCGAACATCAGGACCGTTGTGGTCGGCAGCGCATTCGCAGTACCAAGGATGTAGCCAACGGTTTCATTGTTCGAGGATAAGGTCGTGGTGCCAAGGTAGCTGCTGGCCGCACTGAGAGTGTATGTCGTTTCATTGGCGTGAAACGTGACATTACCGGCACCCGTGATACTGGGAATGGTACTGCCCAGTGCGGTTGGGTCCCGCAAGGTCAGCGTGCCGGCGTTGACCGCGACGGTGCCGTTGAAGGCGGTGTTGGCCGCCGACAGGGTGACGTTGCCGCCGACCGTCAGGTTCTTACCCGCACCCAGGGCACCAGTCCTGCTGAGCGTGAGCGTGCCGCCGCCGCCACCGAGCAGGTAGCCGTTGGCCCCCGGCGTCAGGACGTAGTTGCCGAAATCGAAGGCGCCGGTCGCGCCCAGGTAGAGATCATTGTGCCCGCCGGTGCTTAAGTTGACGGCTGCGCCGTTGTTCGCCGTCAGGGCGAGGACGCCCGCGGAGCCGGTTGCGATCTTGCCGCTGCCGAGCCAGTCGGCTGCGCCGGCGTAGGCGCCCGTCGCGGCCAGGACACCGGCGGAGTTGATCGTGATCTGCCCGGTGTCGGGCACCGCGCCGGAATTGAACTGAAGCCTGCCCCCGTCGATCACCGTCCCGCCGGTGTAGGTGTTGGCGCCGGACAGGATCAACGACGAAGCAGCGCTACCGGTGGCGGTGATGGGGCCCGTGCCGGAGATGATGCCGGATAAAGCCAGCGCGTTCGCCGAGGCATTGCTGACATCCAAACCGCCGCTGAGCACCAGCGGAACGCTGCAGGCATCGCCTCGACTTGTGCTGAGCTGATTGATCTGCGCGGCCGATCCGCTGTTGTCGAGAGTCAGCGTCGCTCCCCAGCTGGCGGCAAGGGTGAACGAATGGGAATTGTTTGAATCGCCGATGTTCAACGTGCCCACGGTGCGGGAGCTGCCGTCAATCGTGACGATGCGGATAGCGGTGATGTTATGGGTAAACCAGGCCGTCTTGCCCAGACCGTCGGCGATCACGCTGTCCTGCCAGTTGTCCGCGGTGCTCCAGTTGCCGTCGCCGTCGAGTGTCCACACCCCGTCCGTGGGGTTGGACACCGTGTTGCCGCTGGCCGAGGTCGCCACGTTCGCGGAAGTGGCGCCGCTGCTGCTCAGAATGGCGGCGGTCACCGAGTCGTAGCTGCCGATCACAGCCGTGGCCGCCAGGCGCACATAGAGCGTGCCGGCGGCAGTATTGTCACCTTGCCTGGTGAACGTGGCCGTGGCGCTGAACGTCGAGCCGTTGGCAGACACTTCAAAACCCGTCTGGGCCGTCGCCGTGATGTCTTCCGTCAGGTTCCCCCCGGACACCGCCACGCTCCGCGCGGCCGACGCCGTGCCGTGGGTCGTCGAGAGGCTGCCCGGCAGCGTCGCTGGAGCGGTGATCGTGGTGGCGGTCGGGACGACGAGGTAGCCGCCGGCATCCAGCGTGCAGGTGCCGGCCCCGCTGCCGTTGATGCTGATGAGGGCGAGCTGGGCGGGAGTCAGACCGTTGCTGTCGGCGCCGAAACGCAGGGACGACCCCGGCACAATAATTCCGGTGAGGTTGAGCGTCCCGCCTGTCCAGTCCACCAAGTGGCTGTCCGCGAAGGCGAGCGCCGCGCCACTGTCCAATTGGATGGTCGCCGCGCCTGTCAAGGCCAGGGTGCCGACGGTGTCGGTTCGGGTATCGGCGGCGAGGGTGGCGGCGCCGATGAAGACGGCCGTGGAAGGCAGGACGTTGTCCGCGCCGAGCTTCAGCGTCCCGCCGTTGATGGTGGTGGCGCCGGAGTAGTTGTTCGCGCCCGAGAGCGTCAGCGCGCCCGGGCCGTTGTAGATCAGGTCTCCGGAGCCGGTTATTCCGGTAGTCAGCGTGACGCCAAGCCGGGCATCGAGGTCGAGGCCCGACAGATCCAGCGCGCCGTCTCCGGTGAACTGGTGGACCGTAGCACCGCTGACGGGCGAGACGGCGCCTCCGTTGCCCGCTTGCGAGCCCGCGTAGCGAACGATGACGACGCCGGAGCCGCCTTTCCCGGCACCGGTCGTCGTTCCACCGCCACCGCCGCCGCCCAAGCCATCCGTGCCAGGTGTGGCGGTGTCATTGCCAGCACCGCCACCGCCAAGGCCGCCCGAGGATGTGCGTCTGCCGCCGCCGCCGCCTGCATACCACACGGTTGTGCCCGTGATGGCATTCTGCAGGCCATTCCCCCCGTTTCCGCCTATGCCGCTGGAATTCTTACCCGCTTGGCCAGCACCGCCACCACCACCGCCGTAACCAGCTCCGTTAGCTTCGCCAGTTCCACCCGCGTATCCTTGGCCAGTTGTTCCAGAACCGCCGGGATTCTTAACGCCACTGCCGCCACCACCGGAGCCCCCACTTCCAGCGTTTGCAAGATAACCGGCGCCCCCGCCACCGCCGAGGGCTGTAATGTCGAAGAAACTGCTGTTGCCACCGTTGGAACCCGCCGTCTCAAAGCCGCCCGCGGCGCCACCGGCGCCGACTTCGACCGGATGGCTCGCGGCACCCACCTGCAACAACGCACCGCCCACATTCGTCCGCAGACCACCGGCGCCGCCGCCGCCGCCGCCCCGGTTCCGAGTTCCGTTGCGACCATTACCGCCCCCCCCGCCGCCTCCGACGATGAGGTATTCGGCAAAGAAGCCGAGGTTTACCGTCAGGTTGCCGTCGGTCGAGTAGCCGGTGCCGATCGAGTTGGAGCCGCTCGTGCCGTCGAGCGTGACCTCGGCCGCGCGCGTGGCGCTGAGCGTGCAGGTAAACGCCAGCAGCGCGGCCAGCGCGACGGCGAACCATTTCGTTGCGTCGGCCGGACGAGTGTGCTTACGGTTCCTACTGTTTGTGTTCATACGATCTGCCTCCTATAAGGTACTATCGAACGATCAGCATCATTCCGGACTTCGCCGAGCGCAGATAGCCGGCTGAATCGAGGTATACGAAATGGCCGCCGAGGTTGATCCGGTCCAGTTGCGCCATCGTCAGGGCGGTGTTGCTGGCGCCGAAGCGTACCGTCTGCTCGCCGAGCGCGCCCGCCACGGTTAGCTTTCCCGTCCATGCGACCCCGGAACTGTCACGGAAACTGATGCTTCCCGCCCCCAGCACGAGAGTGCCTTCTCCGGTCACCGCCAGCGTGCCGGGCGAGTTGCTGTAGCCGCCCATGTCCAGCGCCCCGCCCGCCAGGACCACGTTGTTGGTTGTGCCGAGCGTGTTGTCCGCCCCAAGCCGCAGCGTGCCGGCATTGATCGTCGTGGGCCCGGTGTAGGTGTTGGCGCCGGCCAAGGTGAGGGTATGGGTGCTGAGGCTGCCGAGGGTGAAGTTGCCCGCACCGGTAATCGTGCCGGCATACGTGCCGTCGGCGGTCTGATTGACCGTGAAGGTGCGCCCGCTCTGGGTCGCGATGCGGGCGGTGTTGGCGCCGCCGACCGGACTGGCGATGGCGCCGCTCAGGCTGCCAACCGTCAGATTCGCACCCGTGGGCAGGGTGAGTTGCACCGCCGTGCCAGCCGCCGTGCTGTTATTGTTGTTGACCTTGAGCGGCCCGGTTCCCAGCGTGCCGCCCGTGCCGAGGGTGATTCCGCCTTGGTTCAGGATGGTTCCGCCGGTGTAGGTGTTGGTGCCGGACAGGATCAACGACGAAGCAGCGCTACCGGTGGCGGTGATGGGGCCCGTGCCGGAGATGATACCGGATAAAGCCAGCGCGTTCGCCGAGGCGTTACTGACATCCAAACCGCCGCTGAGCACGAGCGGGACGCTGCTGGCATCGCCTCGACTTGTGCTGAGCTGATTGATCTGCGCCGCCGATCCGCTGTTGTCGAGAGTGAGCGTCGCTCCCCCGCTGGCGGCAAGGGTGAACGAATGGGAATTGTCTGAATCGCCGATGTTCAAAGTGCCCACGGTGCGGGACCTTCCGTCAATCGTGACGATGCGGGCAGCGGTGATGTTATTGGTAAACCAGGCCGTACTGCCTTGACCATCGGCGATCACGCTGTCCTGCCAACTGCCCGCGGTGCTCCAGTTGCCGCCGCCGTCGAGTGTCCACACCCCGTTCGAGAAGCTGGAAACCGTTACCGAGCCGCTGGCGCCGGTCAAGGTGTAGTTGTCCGCGGCTGAGCCGCCCAGCGACAGTCCGGCGAACGAGTTGATGTTCTGCAATCCCGGACCGGCGCCGTCCAGCGTGACGCTGCCGGACTTCGTCAGGTTCGCCCCGTCCAGATTGTTCCCAAACGCCAACTGCGCCGCCGTGGCCGAAGCGCTCCCGTCGCAGGCCTTGCTGCCCGTGAACGTTAACGCCCGCGGATTGACCGTGTTGCCGCTGGCGTAGGTCGCCACGTTCGTGGAAGTGGCGCCGGTACTGCTCAGAATGGCGGCGATGACCGAGTCGTAGCTGCCGGTCGCCAAGGCCGTGGCGGCCAGGCGCACAGAGAGCGTGCCGCTGGCGCTGCCGCCGCTTTGGGTGAACGTGGCCGCGGCGCCGAACGTCGCGCCGTCGCTGGACACTTCAAAGTCCGGCTGGGCCGTGGCCGTGACATCCGCTATCAGGTCCGACCCGGACACCGCGACGTTAGTCGCGGCCGACGCCGTGCCGTAGGTCGTTGAGAGGCTTCCCGGCAGCGACGCCGGAGCGGAAATCGTGGGCGTGGTGAGGATTGTGAAGGCGGTGGCGCTGGACGAGGCGGTCTCAAAGTTGTCATCCGCCGCCAGGGACACCGTCGCATCGTAGGCGCCAACCTCTGTCGGCCGAGTCGGACTCGGCGCATAGCTCGTCGCGGCGGCGCCCTTGTAACTCCACGTCGGCGTCCCGGTATCGCCCGTCGGACTGGTCGTGTAGCTGTCCGGCCCTTGCGGACTGCCATTGTAAATGTAGGTGCCGACCGTCACGGTCACCGTGGGGGTGGCCTTGGACACCGTGTTGCCGCCCGGGGGGGTCGCCACGTTCTTGCTAGCGGCGTCGCTGCTGCTCAGAATGGCGGCGGGCACCGAGTCGTAGCTGCCGGCCGCCGAGGCCGTGGCCGCCAGGCGCACAGAGAGCGTGCCGCCGGCCGTGTTGTCGACTTGCCTGGCGAACGTGGCCGTGGCGCCGAAAGTCGAGCCGTCGCTGGACACTTCAAAGCCCGTCTGGGCCGTCGCCGTGATGTCCGCCGTCAGGTTCGCCCCGGACACCGCCACGCTCTGCGCGGCCGACGCCGTGCCGTAGGTCGTCGAGAGGCTGCCCGGCAGCGTCGCCGGAACGGTGATAGTGCTGGGCGGGGGGACGAGGTAACCGCCGGCATCCAGCGCGCAGGTTCCGGCCCCGCTGCCGTTGACGCTGACGAGAGCGAGCTGGGCGACTGCCAGACCGTTGCTGTCGGCGCCGAAGCGCAGGGACCAACCCGACATCGTCGTGCAGGTGATGTTCAGCGCTCCGCCGGTCCAGTCCACCGCGCTGCTGTCCGCGAAGGCGAGCGCCGCGCCGATGCCCAGGTTGATGGTCGCCGCGCCTGTCACGTCCAGGGTGCCGACGGTGTCGGTTCGGGTAACGGCGTCGAGGATGGCGGCGCCGATGGAGACGGCCGTGGGAGGCAGGACGTTGTTCGCGCCGAGCTTCAGCGTGCCGTTGCTGACGGTGGTGTCGCCGGAGTAGGTGTTCGCGCCCGAGAGCGTCAGCTTGCCGGGGCCGTTGTGGATCAGCCCTCCGGGGCCGGTGATTTCGCCAGTCAGCGTAACGCCAAGCCGGGCGTCGAGGTCGAGGCCCGACAGGCTTCCGGAGCTGGTGAACCGGTGGACCGTAGCACCGCTGACGGTCGAGATGTCACCGCCGGTGCCCGCTTGCGAGCCCGCGTAGCGAACGATGACAACGCCGGAGCCGCCTTTTGCGGCGCCGGTCGTCGTTCCACCGCCACCACCGCCGCCCAAGCCATCCGTGCCAGGTGTGGCGGTGTCATTGCCAGCACCGCCCCCGCCAAGACCACCTGTGGACGAGCGTCTGCCGCCACCGCCGCCTGCGTACCACACGGCTGTGCCCGTAATGGCATTTTGACGGCCATTCCCCCCGTTTCCGCCGACGGCGTTATCCACGGCATTGATACCAGCTTGGCCAGCGCCGCCACCGCCACCGCCCGAACCAGCTCCGGCAGCTTTGCCGGTTCCACCCGCTTCTCCTTGACCAGTTGTTCCAGAAGCGGCAGCGGAACCACTACCGCCGCCACCGCCGGAACCCCCAATCTTGGCGGGTTGCCCGCTACCGAAACCGCCACCGCCGCCACCGCCGAGGGCTGTAATGCCGAAGACACTGCTGTCGCCGCCGTTGGACCCCGCCGTCTCAAAGAGGCCCGCGGCGCCACCGGCGCCGACTTCGACAGGATGGCTTGCGGCAACCACCTGCAGCAATGTACCACCCACATTCGTCAGCAGACCACCGGCGCCGCCGCCGCCGCCGCCCCGGCTCCGAGTTGCGTTGCTACCATTACCGCCCCCCCCGCCGCCTCCGACGATGAGGTATTCGGCAAAGAAGCCGAGGTTTACCGTCAGGTTGCCGTCGGTCGAGTAGCCGGTGCCGATCGAGTTGGAGCCGCTCGTGCCGTCGAGCGTGACCTCGGCCGCGCGCGTGGCGCTGAGCGTGCAGGTAAACGCCAGCAGCGCGGCCAGCGCGAGGGCGAACCACTTCGTTGTGTCGGCCGGGCGAGTGTGCTTACTGTTCATAGAGGCTCCTGCAAAACCCCCCGCAATGCTGCGCCTGACGGCTTGCATTGCGTGGGGTTCTGTAAAGTGAACGGCCCCACCGCCCAACAGGGGCACGCGTGACCTTCCGAGCTGCGCCCCTCGTCTTCTGCGCGGTGCCATGCCGCGCCCAAGACCAAGGCCATGAGTATGGCACTTTTCAGGGAACTTGTCTACCCCCCCCTTGTTTTTTGGAATAGTTGTATCATATTGCGGTGCAATATGTTATATTGCAGGAAATGCGCGCATCGTGGCGATTGCGCGCGAGAACAATCGCGCAGGAGAATCGCAGCATGACGACTCCGCAGGGACACACCGCCATAGGCGAACTGTGGAATAGCATCCAGACTTGGCTGTTCCTGGTACTGGAGGACGAGCTCGGGGAACTGGACGAGAAGCACCGGCAGTTCGTCGCCGTCTGCGAACTGTGCGCGCCGCACAACCACATGGCCGCCTATCGCTGGATCGGCAACGGCTGTCCGCCCAGCGACCGGCTGGCGCTGTGCAAGGCGTACATCGC
>CAYOBW010000219.1:0-3265 GCA_964402115.1 uncultured Victivallales bacterium | reverse complement strand
TGCGGATGGGAGACGCTCGGCGAGGTGCCTTCGGAGTCCACCTTCTCGCGCGCCTTCGAGACCTTCGCCCGCGACGGTCGGCCGCAGCAAATCCACGAAGCGATGCTCAAGACGCATTACGGCGACAAGCTCGCCGGCCACGTCAGCCGTGATGCCACCGCGATTCATGCGCGCGAGAAAACGGTGGCGAAAACACCGGACGCGGGCGAGCCGAAGCCGCGCAAGCGCGGCCGCCGCCGAAAAGGCGAGCCCCCGCTCCGCCACCGGAACCCACCAGACTGCAACGGCAACTCGAGCGGAGTCTGAACGAAAGCCTTGCCGATCTACCCACTGCTTGTGACTGGAGCTGCAAGAAGAACGGCCAGGGCAAGGTCGAGTCCTGGCGCGGCTACAAGGCGCATCTGGACGCGATCGACGGCGATATCCCCGTCAGCTTCATCCTTACCTCCGCCAGTCTGCATGACAGCCAGGCCGCCATTCCGCTGGCCCAGATGACGGCCCGTCGCGTCGCCAACCTCTATGACCTGGCCGACGCCGCCTACGACGCCGCGGAGATCCGCGAGCTGTCCGCCCGCCTCGGCCATGTGCCACTCATCGACCACAACCCGCGCCGGGGCGAGAAGATCGAGTTCTCGCCGGCGCAAGCGCGGCGTTACAACGAGCGCACGGCGGTCGAGCGGGTCAACAGCCATCTGCACGAGGAGCACGGCGGACGGCATGTCCACATGCGCGGGCCCGTCAAGGTGGCGGCCCATCTGGCCTTCGGCTTACTAGTCATCGCCGCCGAGCAAATGCTCAAGATGCTCGGATAGCTCCGTCGCGGGCCGCAGGCGCATCGAAAAGCCCGGTTGCGAAAGCCGGGAAGGCCGGAGTGTGCTCGAAAACACCGCTTTTCGCTGCCTCACACGTCCGGACATGCCGAAACGCGCGCCGACGCGCCATTTTCACTTACAGAACCCCTCGTGGCGACCGCCGCAGGCGGGCGACGCGAGGGGTTCTGCAAGAGCCTCTTCTGTCTTCGGGGCACCGATTGGTGAGGTAGATTGGGCTGCTGGCGGTGGAAAGGCAAGCTAAACCGCAACAGCAGAACCGCAGTGGGGGGCGCGGAGGAGTTGCTGCGGTGCCTCGCGCCTCAGGGGGCGTAGCCAAGGTAGGCGGCCATCCTCTCCCTTGGCGTCATCCACCCCAGGCACTTGCGGGGCCGGTCGCCCCAAGGGCCCAGGGGATCAGGGAGCATTCTTGATTCCCCTCCGCACGCGGTTCAGCGCCGGCCCTTCACTCGATAATCACGGTCACCGGGCGCGCGCCGGCCCGGTGACAGCCGAGGGGCGCATCCTTGTCGTCGCAGACGAGCCATACTTGGCCGGCAGACGTCTTCACCAGGCGCTGCGAGGCGCCCTTCATGGGAAACCGGTCGGCTGGCTGTCCTGCCCCGTCGATGCGGATCACCGTCACCGGGAACTGGCGCTTGTTTTGGAAGAGAACCGCGACGTCCCTTCCGGGCGGGCTCGAGGCGGGCACCTTGCCGTTGGTCAACGGTTCGAGCAACACGAGGTCGTCCGGCTCGAAATCGGCGAGGCCGGGCTGTGCCTCGCGGAGGGGGGCCATGGCGGCCGGAGCGAGCGCACGGAAGCGGGTGAGCGGGTCGGAACAGGTCGGGTCCCGGGCGAGATTCTCCCACTCGAAGGGATCGCTCGCGATGTCGTAGAGTTCCTCGTCTCCGTTGGTGTAGTGGAGGTAGCGCCAGCGCTCGGTGCTGATGGCGTAGTTCTGCGGACGACCGAGGTGGGTGATGGCCACGTGCGGCCACTCGGCCTGCGCGTCGCGCAGAAGGGGAATCAAGCTGCGGCTGTCGAGGCCGGGCTTGGCAGGCACGCCGCAGAGATCGGTGAGGGTCGCGTACAGGTCCAACAGGCTGACCGGGCGATCGCAAACAGTGCCGGGCGTGGTGCCCTCGGGCAGACCCGGCGAGCCCTTGGGCACGCGGATGATGAGGGGCACGCGGGCGCACGCCCGCCAGGACGTGTACTTCTGCCAGTGCTCCTTCTCGCCGAGGTGCCAGCCGTGATCGCTCCATAGCACCACGATGGTGGAGTCGGCATGGGTGCCCCTTTCCAGGGCGTCGAGCACGCGGCCCACCATGGCATCGGCGAAGTGGATCGAGGCGAGGTAGGCCTGAACGCCGTTGCGCCACTGGCCCTGCCAGAGGATGTGCGGGAAGTACCGATTGCGGGCAATCCGGCGGCCGGCGGGCGGCACGTCGTCGAGGTCGTCGGAGCGGTATCCCGGCGGGAGTTGGATCGACTCCAGCGGGAAGGGCTCGAAATAGGCCTTGGGGACGAACCACGGCTCGTGCGGACGATAGATGCCGCACCCCAGGAAGAACGGCCGCGGTTGGTCCCGGCCCAGTTGTTCGCCGATCCACCGCGCGACAAGCCAGTCGCCGCCGTACGCTTCGTCATCGATGTTCAGCGCGGCCCAGTCGGTTTCGCTATACTGCCACGGGCCGCCGCGCGGCAGGCTCACCGGGCGCTTGGCGGGATCGTGCGTCGGCGGAAACGGATCGTCCTTTTCCTTCTCCGGGTAGTAGGCGTCCCACGAAGGCGGGTCGATGACGTAATGCAGGAGCTTGCCCGAGCCGGCCGCCCAGTAACCGTGGTTGGCGAAGTGGCGCGGCAGCAGGACGTCGTCGGGCAGGACGTCGCGCATCTTGTCGAGGTTGCCGTAGACGCCGGTGCGCCACGGGGCCTTGCCGGAGAACACCGCGGTGCGCGAGGGATTGCATGCAGCCGCGGCGGCGTAGGCATTCCGGAACAGCACACCGCTGGCGGCAAGGCGGTCGAGGTTGGGCGTCTTCGTCTGCGGATGCCCGCCGAGGCAGCCAATCCAATCGTTCAAGTCGTCCATCGCGATGAAGAGGATGTTGGGCGGGCGCATGGCTGGGGCGGCCGCGGGGGCGGGAATAGGGACCGCCAGCGCGGCAATCAGCGCGCACCGGGCCAGCGCGCAATGGAAACCTGACATCCGGCGGTACCCCTCGAATCGCCGTCCCATGACAGACCGTCTCCTCTGCGCCGCAACGGCCGGAACGCGCAGAAATTGGGGCCGCATCTTCACTTTGCACATTCTGCTCCTCCTGACTCCTGTCTCCCGATTTCCTTCTGTTCCCCTTTTCACTCCTTCTGCGGAAACACCTTCTCGGGTTCCTTCATGCCGGACCTCTCAAGGAACGGCTTGATGCTCCGGAGCTCGATCTTCTTGTCGA
>CAYOBW010000218.1:0-12021 GCA_964402115.1 uncultured Victivallales bacterium | reverse complement strand
CCTCCCGGGCCGGCCGGGGCGGGAGCGGTGGGCGCCCGAATCGCCGGGGCGGCAGAACGGCGGCTGGACAAAACGGCCCCGTTATGCCACAAAGCGCGCATGTGCCGGGGGGGGAACCGCCGGTCGTTCAATATGACTCGCGCGAGGAGTGTGCAAGATGAGTGACAAGGTAACCCAGCAGGATCTGCAACTGATCGCCAACACCATCCGCGGGCTGGCCATGGACGGCGTGCAGGCCGCCAACTCGGGCCACCCGGGGATGCCCATGGGCATGGCCGATGTCGCCGCCGTGCTGTTCATGAACCACCTGAAGTACTGCCCCACCGACCCGCAGTGGCCCGACCGCGACCGGTTCGTGCTCTCGGGCGGTCACGGCTCGATGCTGCTCTACAGCCTGCTCCACCTCGCGGGTTACGATCTGCCGCTCGACGAGCTCAAGCGCTTCCGCCAGTGGGGCAGCCGCACGCCGGGCCACCCCGAGTACCACGAGACCCCCGGCGTCGAGACCACGACCGGCCCGCTGGGCCAGGGCTGCGGCAATGCGGTCGGCATGGCGCTGGCCGAACGCATGCTGGCCGCCCGCTTCAATACCGAGGCGCTGCAGCCCGTGGACCACTACACGTACGTCTTCTGCGGCGATGGCGACCTGATGGAGGGCGTCAGCCACGAGGCCTTCTCGACGGCCGGTCACCTGCGGCTCAACCGCCTGATCGTGTTCTACGACAGCAACGACATCACCATCGAGGGCAGCACCAAGCTCGCCTACAGCGACAACGTGAAGCGCCGTTTCGAGGGGTACAACTGGGGCGTGCTCCAGATCGACGGCCACGATCTCGAGCAGATCGAGAAGGCCATTCGCAAGGCCCGCCGCAGCCCGGACCGGCCCACGCTCATCATCTGTCGCACCCACATCGCCAAGGGCAGCCCGCACCTGCAGGATTCGCACGAGGCCCACGGCGCACCGCTCGGCGTCGAGGAGGTCAAGCTGACCAAGCAGGCGCTGGGCCTGCCCCCGGACGAGACGTTCTACGTGCCGGCGCGGGTGCGCGCCTGCTTCGAGGCGCGTGCGGCGGCCCTGAAGCGCAAGTACAACGCGTGGAAGCGCCACCAGAAGCAGTACGGGATCATGCACGCCGACCTGGCCGCCGCGTGGCAGGCGGGGCAGGAGGGCCGGCTGCCCGAGAACCTGGACGACATGCTGCCGGTGTTCGATCCCGAGAAGCCGCTGGCGACGCGCCAGGCTTCCGGCAAGACGTTGCAGTGCCTGGCGAAAGCCGTGCCGTTCCTCGTGGGGGGCGCGGCGGACCTCGCGCCCAGCACGCGCACGTTCATGGACAGCGAGGCTAGCGTCGGGCCGGCCTCCTTTGCGGGCCGCAACCTGCACTTCGGCGTGCGCGAGCACGGCATGGGCGCGATCCTCAACGGCCTGGCCCTGCACGGAGGCTTCCGCGTCTATGGCTCGACGTTCTTCGTGTTCACCGACTATTTCCGGCCCACCATCCGGCTGGCGGCGCTGATGAAGCTGCCGGTGATCTACGTGCTGACCCACGACAGCTTCTACGTGGGCGAGGATGGCCCCACGCACCAGCCGGTGGAACACCTCGCGGCGCTGCGCGTGATCCCGAACCTCACCTGCCTGCGGCCGGCCGACCCCACCGAGACGGCGGCGGCCTGGGCGGTGGCCTTGCGCAACACGCAGGGGCCGACGGCCCTGATGCTGACGCGCCAGAACATGGCGGTCATCGATCGCACGCGCCATGCCGCGGCAGCCAACGTCGCACGCGGCGCCTACATCCTGTCGCAGACCACCGCCGAGCGCGGGCCGGACGTGATCCTGATCGGCACGGGCTCCGAGGTGGAGCTGGCGATGAAGGCGGCGAAAGTGCTGTCGGCGGAGACGAACGTGCGGGTGGTCAGCATGCCTTCGTGGGAGCTGTTCGAACAGCAGCCCGCGGCGTACCGCGACGAGGTGCTGCCGCCCGGTTGCCCGCGGCGCGTGGCCGTCGAAGCCGGCGTTACGCAGGGGTGGGAGAGATACGTGGGACCCGAGGGCCGCGTTATCGGCATCGACCGGTTCGGCGCTTCGGCCCCCGCCAAGACGCTGGCGGAGCATTTCGGCTTCACGGTGGACAACGTGGTGGCCGTCGTACGCAGCCTGCCGGCCGCACGCGCGTCGTAGAAAGGGCGGCCTCCCATGGCGCGCTTGATCATCCAGGGCGGCCGGCCCCTGTCCGGCCGCCACAACCCGTCGGGCAACAAGAACGCCGCCCTGCCGATGCTGGCAGCGTGCGTGTTGACCGACGAGCCCCTGCGGCTGGAGAACCTGCCGCTGATCGACGACGTGCGCACGATGCTGGCGCTGCTGGAAGCCATCGGCGTCGAGGTCCGCCTGGAGGATCACGCCGTCACGCTCTGCGCCCGCCGCATTCGCAAGACCCGGCTGCCCGAGGCGCTGTGCCGCAAGGTGCGCACGTCCATCCTGCTGGCGGGTCCCCTGGCCGCGCGCGAGGGGCGGGTCCGGGTGTTTCCCCCCGGCGGCGACATGATCGGCCGCCGGCCGCTCGACACCCACTTCGACGGCCTGCGGCAGCTGGGCATCTCCATGCGGCAGGACGAAGCCTGCTTCGTGTTCGAACGCAAGGTGCTGCGCGGGGCGCCGATTCTGCTGGAGGAGGCCAGTGTCACGGCCACCGAGAACATCCTCATGGCCGCGGTTCTGGCGCCGGGCGAAACCACGCTGGGCAACGCCGCCTGCGAGCCGCACGTGCAGGATCTCTGCCTTCTGCTCACGAAGATGGGGGCTGTGATCACCGGCATAGGTACGAACCGGCTGCAGGTCACTGGCGTGTCCCGGCTGCATGGCGCCGCGCACCGCATCGGACCGGACTACATCGAGGCGGCCAGTTTCATCGCGGCCGCCGCCCTGACCGGGGGCGCGCTGGAGGTGGACGTGCGCGACGCCCCACCCGAACCGTTCCTGGTGATCGAGCGCGCCTTCCGCAAGCTCGGCGTGCGCTGGACCGTCGGCGACGGCCTGCTGCGGGTGGCTCCGGCGCAAAGGCTGCGCGTGCGCAACGACTACGGCGCCGCCATTCCGAAGATCGAGGACGGCACCTGGCCGTCGTTCCCGTCCGACCTGATGAGCGTCATGGTGGTGGTGGCAACCCAGGCGCGCGGCACCCTGCTCTTCTTCGAGAAGCTGTTCGAAAGCCGGCTGTACTTCGTGGACCGGCTCATCGACATGGGCGCCCGGATCATCCAATGCGACCCGCACCGGGCCCTGGTCGCGGGGCCGGCGCGGTTGCACGGCTCGCACCTGACCAGCCCCGATATCCGCGCCGGCATGGCTCTGCTGCTGGCCGCGCTGTGCGCGAAGGGCACCTGCACCATCGACAACGCGCAGTCCATCGACCGCGGCTACGAGTCCGTTGTCGAGCGCCTGCGCGCCCTGGGCGCCCAGATCGAGCGCCAGGAGTAGCCCGCGAAAACAAAGACCCGGCCAGCGTAAGCTGGCCGGGTCGCCGCTGTCATCCTAATTGCCGACCGCCGCTTAGTTGTCGCGATCGCCGCCGCGGCCCTCGGTACGCTGGCCGTGGCCCCGGGGGCCCTCGCCGCGCATCTGCTCGTCGCGCGGAGCGTCGCCGCGCCGCTCCTGCTGCATCGGCGGGCGGCGGTCGCGCACGTCGTCACCCTGGCGCGGGGCATTGGTTCCTTCGCCGCCGCGCGCCTCGCGGAACCGCTCGCGCATGTGCTCGCGCATCATGTTGCGAATCTGCTCGGCCTGTTCCGGCTTCAGCGTCTTCTTCATGAGCACAAGCCCCTTGACGCGCAGCTTGGCCTGCTCCGTGCGCAGCTCGCCAGCCTTCTCGACGGCCTTCATCAGCGCGCCTTCGTCGATCTCCTTCGCGGTCATCAGCTTGGCCTGCTCCATACCGGCCAGCTCGACCTGGGCCTTCAGCTCGATGCCCTTCTGCTTGAGGTCGAAGAGCCCGTCTTTGAGCTTCGTGGTCTGCTCCTCGGTGAGGCCCGCGCGCGCGGCCAGCTCGCTATTGGCCACGAGGCGGCTGACCATGCCCTCGATGTCAGCGCCTTCACCCATGAAAGGCGCGTCACCCATGGCCCCGTGCATCCCGCCACGAAAGGCCGCGACGCCCTCGCGCATCAGGGGCTGCACGGGCGCCGGCTGCGGCCCGCGCCGCCCTTCATCCTGCGCGAACCCGAGGGTTGCACACATCAGACTCGCCGCCACCACCGTCATCTTTCCGTTGCTTCCCAGCATATGAACCTCCCTGATTCCGATCGCTTATTGCGCGCGGCGCTCTGTCGCGCACTGGCCCTTAAACGGACACCCGTGCCTGCTTATTGTGGCCGGGCTGCCAAACCGGTGGCGAGCGGGCGGCCCGCAGGCCGGCCGCGGCCCCCGCCAAGTGGCGGAAAAGCGGCCGAAAACACGTTGTTAAAGCGGCCGAAAACGCGTTGTTAATGAATCGCACGCAGCGCGGCTCGGGCGCGGCGGGTGCCGGCGCGGGGCGCGGCCCCGTGATACGCTCCAACCGCGTCATAAAGGCTTGCCGCGCAAGAGCCGGCGTGGCCCGCGGAACCGTAGGCGGCGGCTCCCCGCGCCCCAGGCGCCGTGGCCGGTCGGTACGCGGACGCACGCAAGCGCCCCGGCCCATCTTCACACTACGCATCAAGAGCACTCGTAAAACATTATACAGGAACAGGTTGCGACTAGTCTCAGATTGAGCTTTGCCCCGTGGCCGGTGGCTGCGAGCCCGCATCGCCAGACGGCCCGCCGCACCCGCCAAACCGCGCCAATCCGCCGTGGAGGGTGACGCGCCGCAAGCGGCCGTTTCGTAAATGACACCGATGTGGTAGCCATAAACTGCCCGGAAAAGCCCAAAAGAACACGTTTTCACCTCACGGGCAGCCTGTTAATAACCTGTTCATAGTCTGTAGATATGTTTGGGCATGTTTTTGCTTGAGTTAGCGGAGTGTATGGTGTGGACTGTCGAGGTTCTTACCCGTGTCCAAGCGCCGAGCGATGAGGACCTTTTTCGCCATAGAGATTCCGGGGAGCCAGGTGTGTGAAACCGACAAACGCAGCCATTTTATGGGGCAAAACCTGTCGTCATTTGCAGTCCATTTTACAGCCGGACATCTTCGACCGGTGGATTGCCGTCATTGACGCCGTCGAGCTGACCGACAGTGCCATCACGCTGGCCGTTGACAACGACTACTATCAGACGTGGTTGGAGGAGAATTACGTTCCCCTCATCAAGACCGCGCTGAGTACGGTCAACGGGAATCACCTGACGATTCAGTTCGTCGTCCGGCCGCGCGGGGCGCACACGAACGAGGCGGCGGAACCCTCCCAGCCCGCGCCCCGCGCGCCTGAACGTGCCCGTAAGCCGGTCCCGGCGACGGCGCTGAACCCGAAGTTCGTTTTCGATTCGTTCATCGTCGGGCCGTCGAACAGCTTTGCGCACGCGGCCACGATGGCCGTCGCGCAGGCGCCCGCCCGGGCGTACAATCCCCTCTTCATCTACGGCGGCGTGGGGCTGGGCAAGACCCACCTGATGCAGGCGATCGGCCACTGCGTGCAATCCACGACAAAAGGCACGGTCACGTATACGACGCTCGAGGCGTTTCTGAACGAGTACATCGACGGCTTGCGCAATCGCACGCTCGTGCAGTTCCGCAAGCGCTACCGCAGCGCGGACGTGCTGCTGATCGACGATATCCACTTCCTGGCCAAGAAGGAACGGCTGCAGGAGGAGTTCTTCCACACGTTCAACGCGTTGTTCGATGCCCACAAGCAAATCGTGATGACGAGCGACCGACCGGCGAGCGAGATCATGGATCTCGAGCAGCGCCTGGTCTCGCGCTTCGAGTGGGGGCTGGTGGTGGAGTTGGAGGAGCCGGACCTGGAGACGCGCATCGCCATCCTGCGCAAGAAGCAGGAGCTGGCCAGCATCAAGCTGCCCGACCCGCTGATCGCGTTCATAGCCGAGAACATCCGCTCCAACATCCGGCGCCTGGAAGGCGCGCTCATTCGCGCCGTCTCCTACGCCTCGCTGACGCGCAAGGAGCTGACGCTCGATTCGCTGCGCTATCTCCTGCGGGACACGCTGGAGCAGGAGCAGAACGAGGATGTCTCCTTCGCCGTCATCCAGAAGGCCGTGGCGGAGTTCTACGACGTGCGCGTGGCCGATATGGCGAGCAAGCGCCGGCCGCGCGCCGTGGCCTGGCCGCGCCAGGTGGCCATGTACCTCTGCCGGCGCATGACGCAGTCTTCGCTGCCGGAGATTGCCGGCGCATTCGGCAAGACCCATGCGACCGTGCTGCACGCCTTCAAGGCCACGGAGAACCGGATGGATGTGGATCCCAATCTGAAGCGGGATATCGTCCAGATCACCCAGCGGCTGGGCCGCCCGCTGACCATGGCCTGAGCCGGGGGACGGTTCACCGGAAGCGCATCGCGGAAATCGGAAACTCCGTTCCGGCCGGCACGCCCCGCTGCGGGTGCTCGGGATGCGGCAGGAAGAGGTTGAGCAGCTCCCGCGCTTCCCGCGTGTCCCCGAGGCGCGCGAGCACGTCCCGCCGATACCCCTCCGTCTCGTACGTCACGCGGTGCCACTGCACCATCTGCGTCTCCGTGTCGTATGTGCAGTAGGAGGCGTAGAGTTCATTGACGCGTGGCATCCCGACGCTGCCCGTGTTCACGATGTAGCGCTTGCGGCGCTCCGGGATGAAGGCATTCGGCAGGCCCACGCTGTAGGTGTTGTCGACGGCCAGCGTCATGACGCGCGGCAGGTGCGTGTGGCCGACAAACACGAGCACAGCCTCGCACGCGGCCCAGCACCGGCGGGCATCCCGCTCCGTGAAGATGTACGGGAACTGGTCCGGCTGGCACATCGAGGCATGCGTCAGCGCCACGAGACCGTGCGCGCACTCCAGTTCCAGCACGTAGGGCAGGCTGCGCAGGCTGGCATACGCTTCATCGGAGAGCAGCGACCGCGTGACCTCGACCATGTGCCGCGCTTCGTCGTTGAAGTTCTCGGCCCCGAAAAGGCCGCAGACGGCGGCATCGTGGTTGCCCATCAGGATGTGCTGCGTGGTTTTTCGCACGCGCGCGAGCACCTCGGCCGGGCGCGGGCCGTACCCCACAATGTCGCCCAGGCAGATGACGGCCTCCACACCATGCTTGAGGCGATCGCGCCAGAAGGCCTGCCAAGCCGGCAGATTGCCGTGGATATCCGAGATGATGGCGTACTTCATGCCGACGGTGTCCGCGTCCCTTTCCCTTCGTGACGCCACTACTGTAGCCGACCCGCGGTCGCAAACACAATGAGACATTGCAGCGCGGTGGCAATTCGCGCGCCGGCCGCGGGACCCCGGATGGCCTGAGACGCGCACGCGATCCCACACCCCGGCCACTCCGGCCGCGTGTGGACGCCGCCGTGAAAACTCCCGCATTTTGCTACCCGCCAGCCAGTAGCCAGCGCAACGCTGGCTACTGGCTGGCGGGGGTCATTTTCAAAACGGCTGAAGAAGGTCACTTGCAGCGCGGCCTCAGCGCCCCTGGTGGCGAGCGGCGGGAGAGCGTGCCGGCTAACCTCCCTGCCCACAAAAAAGCGCGGACGGGAAGGTTGCCCCTCCCGTCCGCGCCGGATCGTCATCCCGGAGGCGAACTACTTCTTCGCCGGCTTGGCCTTGCTGGCGAACTTCAGGGCCGCCTGCGCCGCCGCCAGCCGCGCGATGGGCACGCGGAACGGCGAGCAACTGACGTAGTTGAGCCCCGCCTTGAAGCAGAACTCGACCGAGGCGGGATCGCCGCCCTGTTCGCCGCAGATACCGACCTTGAGGTCCTTGCGGGTCGAGCGACCCTTCTGCACGGACATCTCGATGAGCTGACCGACGCCGTCCTGGTCGATGGTCTGGAACGGGTCGGCGGCGAGGATCTTCTTGTCCAGGTAGGCCGGCAGGAAGCCGCCGATGTCGTCGCGGCTGAACCCGTAGCTCATCTGGGTCAGGTCGTTCGTGCCGAACGAGAAGAACGCGGCTTCCTGGGCCATCCGGTCGGCCAGCAACGCGGCCCGCGGAATCTCGATCATCGTGCCGTACAGGTGCGGGATCTCCTTGACCTTCATGGCCTTGCAGACCTCGGCATACACCTTCAGGCAGAGCGCCTTCTGGTGTTTCAGCTCGTTGACGTCACAGGTCACCGGGACCATGATCTCCGGCTTGCACTTCTTCCGCGCCTTGTTGAGCTCGGCGGCGGCTTCGAAGATCGCGCGCACCTGCATCTCCGTGACTTCCGGATAGGTGACGCCGAGGCGGACGCCGCGGTGGCCCATCATCGGGTTGTTCTCGTGCAGGGCCTCGCCCCGCTTGCGGACATCTTCCGGCGTGATGTTGAGGGCCTTGGCCAGTTCGGCCTGTTTCTCCGCGCTCTGCGGCACGAACTCGTGCAGGGGCGGATCGAGCAGGCGGACGGTGACCGGCAGGCCCCCCATCGCATCGAGGGTCGCCTTGATGTCGCGCTTGACGAACGGGAACAGCTCGTTCAGCGCGGCCCGGCGCTCGGCCTCAGTGGAGCTGAGGATCATCTTCCGCAGCAGGAAGAGGGGCTCGTCGGCTCCGGCGCCGTAGAACATGTGCTCGGTCCGGAACAGGCCGATTCCCTCGGCGCCGTAGGCGCGCGCGATCTTCGCATCCTCGGGCGTATCCGCGTTCGTGCGGACGCCCAGCGTGCGGTACTTGTCCACGATCTTCATGAACGCCTTGAACCGGGGGTTCTCGGAGGCGTCCACCATCGGCAGCTGGCCCTCGTAAACGTGGCCGCGCGTGCCGTTGAGCGTCACCCAGTCGCCCTCCGCGTAGGTCTTGCCGCCCACGCTCATCTGCTTGGTGTGAACGTTCACGTGGATCTCGCCGGCGCCGACGATGCAGCACTTGCCCCAGCCGCGGGCCACGAGCGCCGCGTGCGAGGTCATGCCGCCGCGGGCGGTCAGGATGCCCTGCGCCACGCGCATGCCCTCGATATCCTCCGGGTTCGTCTCTTCGCGGACCAGGATCACGGTCTTCTTCTGCGCGGCCCATGCCACGGCGTCCTCGGCTGTGAAGACGATCTGCCCGGCGGCCCCGCCCGGTCCGGCCGGCAGACCCTTGCTCACGAGGATGGCGGTCTTTTCGGCGGCGGGATCCACGAACGGATGCAGGAGCTGGTCGAGGTGCCCGGGCTCCACGCGCGTCACCACCGTGCGCTCGTCGATCAGCTTCTCCTTCAGCATGTCCATGGCCATGTTCAGGGCCGCGGTGCCGGTGCGCTTGCCGTTGCGGCACTGCAGCATGTAGAGCACGCCTTCCTGGATCGTGAACTCGATGTCCTGCATGTCGTGGTAGTGCTTCTCGAGCCGCGTCCGGATGTCGTAGAGCTGCTTGTAGAGCTTCGGCATTGCCGCCTGCAGCGAGTGCAGGTGCTTGTTCTGTTCGTTCTTCGTGGCGTTGTTCAGCGGGCTCGGGGTGCGGATGCCCGCGACCACGTCCTCGCCCTGGGCGTTGACCAGCCACTCGCCGTAGAACACGTTCTCGCCTGTGGCGGGGTTGCGCGAGAAGGCCACGCCGGTGGCCGAGCTGTCGCCCATGTTGCCGAAGACCATCGCCTGGACGTTGACGGCGGTGCCCCACTCATCCGGGATGCCCTCGATGCGGCGGTAGGAGATCGCGCGCTTGCCGTTCCAGCTCTTGAACACCGCGCCGACGCCGCCCCACATCTGCTGCCAGGGGTCATCGGGGAACGCCGTGCCCAGCACGTCCTTGATGCGCTGCTTGAAAGCCACGACGAGTTCCTTGAGGTCCTCGGCGGTGAGGTCGGTATCGGTCTTGTAGCCCTTGGCCTGCTTGACGGCGGCCAGCATGCCGTCGAGCTGCTTGCGGATGCCCTTGCCTTCCTCGGGCTCGATGCCCTCGGCCTTCTCCATGACGACGTCGGCGTACATCATGATCAGGCGGCGGTAGGCATCGTAGACGAAGCGCTCGTTCTGCGTCTTCTTGACCAGGCCGGGGATCGTGCTGGAGGAGAGGCCGACATTCAGGACGGTTTCCATCATGCCGGGCATGGACTTGCGGGCGCCCGATCGGCAGGAGACCAGCAGCGGGTTCGCGGGGTCGCCGAACCGCATGCCCATGTCCTTTTCCATCCGCGCGACCGCGGCCTTGACCTCGGCGTCGAGGGTTTTCGCATACTTGCCGCCGGCGGCAAAGTAGTCGGTGCAGCACTCGGTCGTGATCGTGAAGCCGGCGGGCACGGGCAGCCCGATGCGGCTCATCTCGGCCAGGTTGGCGCCCTTGCCACCCAGCAGGTTCTTCATGTCCGCGGTGCCTTCGGCTTTCCCGCGCCCAAACGTGTAGACGTACTTCTTCGCCATGTTGCTTGACTCCTTGGTTGATGAAAACGCGCGCGCTGTCCGGTGCCGGACAAAAACCGGTGTACAGTATCTCCGCGCACGAGCCCCTGTCAAGGAACCGGGGCCGGAAATCGACCGAAATCTGAGGGTGCTCGACCGCGTCCAGTCTGATTCCCTTTGTTTCCGGGCCGGGAAGCGCTATGTTGGGGGCGGTAGCGCCGTGGTGGCGCGCCGGGGGGCGGACAGATGCTGGAGATGTTTTCCACAACCGAGGGCACGGTAGTCCTGATTGTCTCGGCCGTTGTGGTCATCTGGCTGCTGCTGCTGGCGCACCAGGCCTACCGGTCGCGCCAGTTCACGCTGCGGCATCTCGTCGCGGTGGACGTCACCATTGGCGCGCTCTTCGTGGTTGTGGGCGGACTGTTTCTCGTCTACAGCCGGCCGGCGGCCGAGCCCCTGCCGGCCCGCCGCCTCCCCCCCGGCCCGCCCGCGCAACCCGTCTTGAACACGCAGCCCGAACCCGAGCCCACCCTGCCCAAGGGCTACGTCTGCTACCGCTGCGACACCCCGCCCGTTGTGGACGGGGCGCTGACGGACCCCGCCTGGCAGCTCGCGCCCTGGACCGATTTCTTCGTGGACATCGAGGGCGAGTTCCGCCCCGCGCCGCGTTTCACGACTCGCGCCAAGCTCCTCTGGGACAGCCACGCCCTCTACATCGGCGCCACGCTGCAGGAGCCGCACGTCTGGGCCGCGCTCACGGATCCCCTGCAGCCGGTCTTTCGCGACAACGATTTCGAGGTCTACCTGGACCCCGACGGGGACAACCACAACTATTACGAGCTCGGCCTCAACGCGCTGGCCACGCGCTGCGAAACGACCCTCGCGAAGCCCCACAAGGATGGCGGACCCGCCTTGCGCGGCACGGGTATCGCGGGCCTGCAGCTCGCGGTGCGCGTCTCCGGCACGCTGAATAATCCGGAAGACGCGGACGGCGGCTGGTCGATCGAAATCGTCCTCCCCTGGGCCGGTTTCGCGCGCTACCACGCCCTCAACCTGCCGCCGGAACACGGCGACCTGTGGCGGATGAACCTGGGGCGGGTGGAGTGGCGGCACATGGTCGTGAACGGCGCCTACCGCCAGGTGCCCGACGCGGCGGAAGAAAACTGGGTCTGGTCGCCGCAGGGCGTCGTCAACATGCACCGCCCCGAAACCTGGGGCTATCTCCAGTTCTCGACCGCCCCCGCCGGGGCCGACACGTTCGTCCGCGACCCCACCCAGGCCGCCCGCGAACTGCTGATGGGCGTGTACTACGCGCAGCGCGGTTTTCAGGAGCGGAACCAGCGTTGGGCGCCGTCCCTCGAAGCGTTAACCCCGCCCCCGCCCGTGCAGAAGGGGAATGCCCAGCTCACGAATCTCCAGGCCGCGGGGACCGGGTACGTCGCCACAGCCCTCTGCCGCCTGCCGGATGGCAGCGAACGACTCCTGCACACGGACCAGACCTCCCGGCTGTGGACGGAGTAGCGGGCAGGTCAGGCGGCAGTGACGTGGGGCGCCGATTTCCGGCTCCCGTGGCGCGAGGCCACGGGGAGCCCCCCGCGTCCCTGACCCG
>CAYOBW010000217.1:2344-12035 GCA_964402115.1 uncultured Victivallales bacterium | reverse complement strand
CGCTGTACACGTGCGAGATCAACGGCGAGCACGCCTCGATCTTCTGGGACCTGCACGACCTGCACCGGCTGCAGTACTTCGACCACCGCGACCAGGGCATCGTGCGCGGCTGGCGGTCCATCCACGTCAGCGACGGCGACCACCCGTACATGAGCAAGTGGTGGGTGCCGGGGCTCCAGATCGGCTACGAACACTCCTTCGTCCACCAGGTCGCGGACTTCGTCGAAGGCCTGGAAAGCGGGGCGGTGCCGGGGCCCTCGTTCGAGGATGGGCTGGCCACGGACCTCGTCACCGACGCGGTCCTGAAGTCGGCCAAGACCGGTCGCTGGGAAATGGTGCGTCGGGCGCGGGCGAAGAAGTAGAGGGAACAACAGATGATCAAGAAGCTGTGTGTCGTGCGGGGTATGTGCGTGGCTGGCGTGGCGGTGATGCTGACGGGTCTGACGGGGTGCACCTCGTATCGGATCCATGCGACCGCCAAGCCGGTGTCGGCGGGCAGCATTCCGCAGGGCTCACCGCAATTCCAGATCGTTTCGGTGGCCTTTGTCTCGCCCACGAACCTCGTTTCCAGTTGTCTGCCGGCTTTCGGCGGCAACACCAACAGCAGCACGCTGGCCAGCCTCCTGACGACAGACGCGCGGGATCGGTATCCCGCGCTGTTCTCCGCCGCGCCGCAGGCCATCCCGCTGCAGGTGACGGTGTCGCGCGTGGCAAACGAGTCCTACATGGGGGAGGCGGCGGCCTGCGTCTCCTGCCTGACGCTGACGATCCTCCCCCTGCGGACCGCGGACCGCACGGACTACCGGCTGGACCTGGCCACGGTTCCGCCGCGCGCCGTCGCGGGGCTGAAGAACGCCGACTACAGCCTGGAGGAAACCGGGTGGATGTCCATCCTGCCGGGCGGGTGGATTCCCGTGCCCGGCGGACGCGGCGAGCGCGCCTGGGGCACGGACAGCGCCCTGAATAAAACCCGCGACATCATGGTCAAAGCCTGCGTGGACAGCATCGTCACGATCCTCCGTCAGGTGGAACCCTCCGCCTGGACGGCGCCCGCGGCCACGCCGTAGGCTTGCGCACCCGTTGGGGCACGGCAAGGTGGCATCCCTCCGATGGGGGGATGCCTGGTCCGTGGTCTGCAAACCATGGGAAACCGCACGATAAGGAGCGGCCATGAACGGTCTTCGCCACCATCCCCGGGGCTTTCTCGCGCAAACGCTCTGCAGCGCGCAAGCGGCTGCGACGTTGCTCTGCCTGGGCTTTTCAGGATCCGCCCTGCGGGCGGAGACGGCCGCTGAAATCAGCGAGGCGGCCCGCAACGTGGGGCGGAACAACAGCCCCTACCACGAAGCCCTCGTGCTCAAGCACATCAACGAGATCCACCTCCTGCGCGGCCAGGGGCTGATCAGCGATGCCGATTACCAGAACGTCATGGCCTGGCACCAGGCCGAGAACCTGGGCATGGCCCGCCGCGCCGCCGCCGCCCTGGGCTACGAGATCCTGCCCCAGGCGGTGGACCCGACCAAGGGCGCCTACCGCACGGGATCGGACAGCGACTACCTCGTGCGGCGCCGGGATGGGCAGCCGCTCACGCTGGAGGACGTGCAGGCCATGGAACGGGCCTACCGCATGCAGGTCAACCAGGAGGTGCGCACCCGCAGCCAGGCCGCCGGCAAACCCGTGGCGCCGCCCGCGAAGGAGTTCAACACCGGCACCGATTTCATGGCCGGCGTGGACGGGACCTCGGAGGCGGAGTTCAACCGCATCGCTGCCTACCAGAAGGCGAAGGGCGCCGACACGTACAGCCGCTATGACGCCGCCGTCGTCGAATCGCAGATGCGCACGCCCGGCTCCACTGTCGGCCTGGCCCAGGGCGGCAGCTACGTGAGCGAGATGCTCGACATGGCCGCGAAGAAGGATGCGAAGATCGCGCATCTGCGCGAGCAGCTGGCCGGCGCGTCGCCGGCCGAGCAGAACCGCCTGCGGGCGCAGATCGACATCCTGACCTTCGAGCAAAGCAAGTACGTCCAGCGCGTCAACGAGGTCAACGGCCGCCTGGCCCAGCAGTCCGGCCTGCCCCCACCCTCGCCCATCGGGCCGGCGGGTGACTATGCCGCAGCCGCCCGTGCGCAGTACGCGCTGACGCTCGGCCGCATCGCCGCCGCCCAGCCGCCCGGCTCGGACCTGAGCCGGCAGTCGCACTTCCTCCTGGCGCTCCAGATCTATGACCTGCCGGAGGGCAAGCGCCAGACGTACCTGAACTGGCTCGACCCGAAGATCCAGCAGGAGGTGCGGACCCAGGTCGAGATCTTCCGCCGGCAGGAGCAGACGCGCGTGTCGGCCGCGGACGTGGCCCGCCTGCAGGGCTTCCTGCGCCAGACCGAGACCGGGCGCAAGCTGCTCAGCGGCTACGACTGGGCGTTCAAGGAGCTGACGCGGGAGCGCAGCCGCGTCACCCAGAGCTCGCAGTTCCTGGGCGACGTGGCGGGGGAGCTGAACGCGACCTCGCAGCACGTGGCCAACCGCGCCCAGTCGCTGGCGATGTGGATGGACGTGGTCCGGCAGGTGCGCGATGCGAAGTCCGACGCCGACCTTGCGATCGGCCTGGGCCGCACGCTGGCCTCCCGGACCTACTACGGGATGGTCGCCAGCTATGCCTACACGGGGCTGGTGGAGGGCGACGCAACAGCGCTGGCGAAATCGCTGATCATCATGCTCTGCCCGCAGGCGGCGCTGCCGCAGGTCG
Organism: uncultured Victivallales bacterium; assembly: GCA_964402115.1. GTDB lineage: Bacteria > Verrucomicrobiota > Kiritimatiellia > UBA8416 > CAYOBW01 > CAYOBW01. Next base: position 9,292 of record CAYOBW010000217.1, on the reverse strand, counting down.
TGCAGTCCATCGGCGATTCGGCGATCGATGTGACCACCTCGGTGCTGTTCGATCACCAGTTCCTGGCCCTGTACGCGGCGGCCTCGTTCGATCCGGAGAGCGGCGAGCTGACGGCCATTGCCGAGTACGGCGGCTCGTCGGCCGTCAGCCAGTTCGTCGACGACGCGCTGCTGCCGGGCGGCTACAAGATGGTCGAGGGTGTCTTCGACCGCGCCCTCGCGCTGGGCAAGGAGAAGAACCTCAGCCAGGAAGTCCTCAGCGGGATCAACGTGGCGGGCAGCATGGCGCTCGTGCGCGCGCTGCAGAGCACGATCCTGGGCGGCGCGCCGCAGGTGATGAAGGACGACTCCGGCCTGCTGGGGGCGTGCGCCGAGGTCAATGCCTGCACGACGACGATCAACGACTTCGTCGAGGGCTGCGGCCACAAGGGCAGCGTGCCGCTCGACGCGGACCCCGGCTGGGGACATCCGTCCCTCGACAGCGCGCAGCAGAAGCCGCTGAACGACCTGCTGGCGCTGCGGGTGGCGGGTTGGGGCCGCGCGAAGTCCGCCCTGTGCGCGGGCATCAAGGCCAGCCTCGAGGCGCGCCACCGCGCCGAGTCCAAGCTCGACCAGGGCAAGGAGGAGGCGCTCAAGCTGCTGGCGGCGGTCGAGAAGCTCTTCCGCGAGCTCGACATGTACGAAGCGGGCATGGCGTGGCTGAACTACGAGGCGCAGTTCAACGTCGTCATGCGCAACCTCGTCGTCAGCACCAAGGACCAGCGGATCAAGGCCATGGAAACCCTGCAGCGCTACCACGCCGCGTACAGCGCCGTGCACCAGCTGCGCGCCACGCTGGAGAGCACCTACGTGGCCAGCGGCGGCCGCCGGCTGACGCCGCGCCCGCTCACGGGCCTCCCGCTGCTGACCGCCGACCCGGCCTTCGACCGCGCGGCAGCCTCCGCGCTCGCCACCGCGGCGATGCAGGAGCTGGCCGACAACGAGACGTACCTGTTGCGGGTGAAGCGCAACGCGCTGAACGACAACGCGGCCCAGCTGGACGACCCGTTCGACAAGCGGACGTACGGCGGGATCTGCGGCTCCATTATCTCCCTGCACAACAGCCTGGCCGCTGCGAAGGGTGCGGCACATGCCCGCTCGCGGCTCTACAAGGTCCAGGTCCTGGCCCTGAACGAGCTCTTCGCGCAGAGCAGCGCGGCCTTCGACGAGGCGGGAACGTGGCGGGAGCGCATCAAGAAGCTGACCGAGGAGTTCGAGGCCTACTACAAGCCGCGCGAGCCGGGGCTGACTATCCTGCCCCCGCCCGCCGTCCTCGAGAACCGCGCCGTGGCCGGAACGGCCTACGCCTTCCGGATCGCGGCCAGCAACGTGCCGCCCGAGGCGGTCTACGTCTGGTACCAGGACCGGACGGAGATCCAGCGCGAAGCCACCCTGCTGCAAACTTTCGAGAAGGAGGGCACGTATGCGCTGCGCGTGGTCGCGTCCTGGAAGGCCTCGGAGCGCGTCAGGCGCGCGGGCCAGGCCTCGGCCTCGCTGAGCTGCACGGTCGGCAAGCCGGGCTCCGACGCGGACAAGCGTCCAACGCTGGAGATCCTGCTGCCGCGCGGGCTGGCGGGCGGAACAGGACAGAGCGGCGTCGCTTACGATTTCGGGGTCAAGGCGCAGGCTGTCCCGGAGTCGGCCGCGTGCGCCTGGTACAGCGGCGACCAGCAGGTGGGCTCCGGGCGGAAGCTCGCGCGAACCTTCGCGGCGGAGGGCACGGTCAACCTCGCCGTGTGCGCTACGTGGGAAGTGACCGGCAGTGCCGGCGCCGAGGAGACGTGGGCGCGCGCGGCATTCGCGATCGGGCCGCGGACGGGGCAGCCGCGCCTCGCCATCATCCCGCCGCCTGACGTCGACGCGGGGAAGGCGCGCGTGCGGGTGGATTACCTGTTCGTCGCGGCGCCGGAGAACGTGCCCGACAACGCGGCCTATCGCTGGTCGCTGAATGGCACGGAGCAGCGGCAGGGCGCCGTGACGACGCTGTCGTTCCCGGCAGAGGGCGCGTATGCGATCGGGTTGGATGCAGCCTGGCCGGGTGCCGACGGCGCGGCGGCGGGCGGCGGGCGCGCGACGGCCGCGCTCACGGTACGCGTCGCCAAGCCGGAGGAGCCCACCAAGCCCGCGGAGCCCGTCGTTCCCACGCCGCCCGAGGCCGTAGCGGTCGAACCCGGTCCGGAGGTTAAACCGGCAACCCCGCCCGCCACGCCGCCGGAGGGACAACCCGCCGTCCCGCCCGCGACCACACCGGGCGCCCAGACCCACAAGCCGACCGGCGGACAACCGCCGCCGGTCGTCGGACCGCTCGTGACCGCAAAGCCGCCACCGGGCGCCGCCTTCACCGCGCCGCCGGGCGGTGATGTCTTCTACGGCTCGACCAAGGCCATTGCCTTCGGCGCGCCGCCGGGCCTCTCGGCAGCCACGCAGGCCGCCAACGCCCGTTTCTTCGAAGCCTTGCGCAAGGCGGCCCAGCAGCCGCTTCCACCCCGCGACACGTCGGCCCAGGTGCGCGCGGCCGAGGAGGCGCTGCGCAACGCCCAGAAGGCCAAGGAGACGTGGTTCGAGAACGTCGGGAAGTCAGGCGGCCCGGCCCAACCGTCGCTGACCCCCGAACAGCGCGCGGTCGCGAACCGCGGCGTCGGCATCCCCTCCACGGAGAACAACCCGGTCGCCAGCGACGAGCCGAGCGGCGCGTTCCTGAATGAAGGCGCGGCCGTCACCAACACGCCGCCGCGCCCCGCCGCGCCGGCGCCGCCCGCCCCGCCGGCCACGGGCGCGCTGCGCTTCGTGTTCCAGGCCTCGCCGAACGTGACCTTCAATCCGCTGGAGAGCGCGGACGGGAAGACGAGCGTGACGTTCGAGCGCATGGGTCCGATCAAGGTGTGGGCGCTGGTGTACACGAACGCGACCGCTGCGCCCATCGAAACGCCGCAGACCACGTACACGGTCAAGGGCCCGGCCTTCGTCATCGCCTGCGACCCGCCGGGCGCCAAGGTCGGCGAGGAGGTCACGGCCCGCGTCACCGCCACGCCGCCCATCCCGGAGAAACTCGTGCGCTACGTGTGGTTCGAGCCGGCGTCGAGCATGCGCCAGGAGCTGTCCGACAACGCCGACCGCATCGGCTTCAAGCCCCGCGAGGCACGCCCGGTGGCGCTGCGCGTGGAGGCGCGGGTGCCGCATTACGGCGAAACGATCGGCACGGCCGAGGCCGTTTACGAGCCCTCGCTCTACAAGGTGACGGCGGAAGTGCTCGGGCGCCTGGGCCCGAAGCCGCTGATCTGGAGTCCGTCAAAGGGCGGGCTCGTGCCGGCCCCGGACAACGCCTACGTCGTGGATGAGGCCATCCGCCTGAAAGCCACGCTGACCGGCGAACCGCGCCCGGACCCGGTACGGTGGAGCTGGGCGGTGAACGAAGGCACGACCCTGCGCGGCTCGGGCCTCGGCGACACGATCAGCGTCACGCGCAGCGAAGCCGGCAACGCCACGGCGACCGTGACGGCGCGCGACAAGGAGGGACGCGAGCTGGGCACGGCCACGGCGACATGCGCCTTCGCGCCCAACGCGCCGCCGCCGCCGCTCACGGTGACCGTGGCCGCCGCGGCCCCCGCGGTCAAATCCGGCGCGCAGGTCGCGGTGCGGGCCACGATCAAGGGCGGGATGCCGCCCTACGCGGTCGCGTGGGCCGGGGCCGAGGGCCAGGGGGAATCCGCCCTCGTCAAAGGCGAACGCGCCGGCCCGCGGCGCGTGACCGCCACGGTCACGGACAAGGCCGGGAAGAGCGCGAACGCCGGCGTGGAGGTTGCGGTGGAGGCCATCGCCCTCGAGGCCGTGATCCGGGGCGAAACGCGTCCGCTCCTGCCGGGCGAGGTGCTGCCCCTGCGCGCCGGCGTGCGTGGCGGAGCGCCGCCCTACACCTACGCCTGGACCGGCACGGCCGGCGCCGAGGGCGAGCAGGCCACGTTCCAGGCCCTGCGCGCAGGCGCCGCCTCGGTGGGCCTGCGGGTCACGGACGCGTGGGGCAATGCCGGCGAGGCGGCGCTGGCGCTGACCGTCAAGGCCCTCACGCTGACGGCGGAGATCGCGGGGGTGGCGGGCGACGCCGGGCTGGTGTGGGACGAGGCCACGCACACGCTCAAGCCGGCGACCGGGCAATACGCCGTCGGCCAGCGCGTGCGCGTGCGGGCCGCCGTGGTCGGCGCACCCGTCCCTGCCGGCGCGGCATTCGCCTGGACCGCGGGGAATGGCGGCCGGCTGGCGGGCGCTGCCGGCGGCGCGGAGACCGAAGTCCTGCTCGAGGCGAAGGGCACGGTCGAGGCCGTGGCCACGCTCTCCTCGGCGGCGGCGGGGGCGCTCGGCTCGGCGGCCGTGCAGATCCCGGTTGCGCTTTCCCTCGAAGAGATCGAAGCCGCGAAGAAGAAGGCCGCCGACTGGACGCTGGCGCAGGAGAACGAGCGCAAGGCGCAGGCCCTGATCGCGGAGGGCTACGCGCTGGAGAAGAAGGGGGATCTCGCCAAGGCGATCGAGAAATACCGCGCGGCGCTGGCGCTGAAGGACGATCCGCGTGTGCGGAAACATATGGCCGAGCTCGAGACGAAAGTGAAGGGCGGCAAGCTGGCGCAGGAGTTGATCGCGAAAGGGCAGGAAATGGAGGCGGCCGGCCGGCTGAGCGCGGCCGTGGCCGCCTACCGGGAGGCGCTGGGCATCCAGCCCGACGAGGGGCTGACGCAGCGCGTGGCGCGGCTGAGGCAGCGGATCGTCAACGAGGAGCGCGCGCAGGAGCTGGTCGACGCGGGGTACGCCAACGAGCAGGCCGGCAAGGTGGCCGAGGCGGTGGCCGCGTATGAAGAGGCCGTGAAGCTGAAGGCGGACCCGAAGGTGCAGGGGCGGATCGACGGACTGCGGGCACGGCTCGAGCGCGAGGCGCAGGCGCAGCAGTTCGTGCAGCAGGGGTTCGCCCGCGAGCAGGCCAAAGACTGGCCGGGCGCGATCGAGAAGTACCAGGCGGCCCACGAACTTTGTCCGGATGACAAGCTGGCCAAACATATTGCCGAGCTGCAGGCAAAGCTCGCCGCGCAGGCCGTGGCGCAGGCTAAGCCGGCCCCCGACCCGAAGCCGGCCCCGCCCCCGCCGCCGGTGGTCGCGCAGCCGCGGCCCGCCCCCGCACCGACGCAAGCCCCCGCCGTGGCTCCCGGACCGGCGCCCGTGGCACGCAAGCCCGTCCCGACTCCGGCACCGGCACCCGCGCCCGACGTGCAGCGCCCGGTCGCGAAACCTGTCCCTGCCCCGGCCGCGAAACCGGTGGTCGTGCCGGCGGCCAGGAACCTGACCGGGGTTTTCAAAGCGACATTTCGGGCGGACGGCGAGACTTCCACCATGACCCTGACGCTCCGACAGGAGGGCAGCCGGGTCACGGGTCGCATGCAGGCCAGCATGCCCGGCGGGGGCGCCATGGATGAGGCCCTGAACGCCACGCTCCGGGGGAACCAGCTGATTGTGGCGGAAGGCGAGGAGGGTGGCGGGATGACGGTGAGCGCCGACGGTGACACGTTGACGATGACCACGCCCGATGGGACCGTCGTGTTCAAGCGCGTCAACTGAGGAGTAAGCACACATGCACGACTACACGAGATGCCTGGCTGCGGGAATGGTCGGTATGATGGTCCAGTGGAGCCTGGCACTGGACCTGCCTTGGGAGAAGCCGGCCACGCCGCCGGCCGGCACCCCGCCGGCAACCCAGCCGGCCCCGCCGGCCGTTCCACCGGTCACGCCGCCTGTCGCGCCGGCGCCGGCCCCGACCCAGCCGGTAACGCCCCAGCCCAGCCCAGGGGGCACGCAGGCAGAGGACGTGATCCAGCGCGCGCGGGCCGGCGAAGCCAAGGCGCAGTACCAGTTGGCGCAGAATCTGCGAACGGGCAAGGGCGTCGCAAAGAACCCGGAGGAGGCGGTGACCTGGCTGCGCAAGGCAGCCGAACAGGGTAACGCCGATGCGCAGAACCTCCTGGGGTGGTGCCTCACGGCAGGCGAGGGCACGCCGGTTGCGGTTGACGAAGCCGTGGAATGGTACCACAAGGCCGCCGAACAGAACCACGCGCTGGCACAGTACAACATGGGCTACGCCTATGAGATGGGGCTGGGCTTCGCCACGAACTATCCGGCCGCGTTCCGCTGGTACGGCCGATCGGCGGCCAATGGGAATGTCAACGCCATACGCGCGGTGGGCGTGCTCCTGCAGAACGGTCGCGGCGTGCAGCGGGATGCCGTGGCGGCCCTGGCCCGCTTCCGCGAGGCGGCGGACAAGGGGAGCAGCACGGCGGTGAACGATATCGGCCGCTGCTACCAGAACGGGTGGGGGGTGGCGAGCGATCCGGCGCAGGCCACGCAGTGGTACCGCAAGGCCGCCGATGCGGGCAACATGTACGGCATGTACAACCTGGCACGCCTGCTGGAAACCGGCCAGGGCGTACCCGCGGATGCCAAACTCGCCCTTGGGTATTACCGACAGGCAGCCCTGGCCGGGCACAAGGCCGCGGCTGAAGCCGCGGCGCGGCTCGAGAAACCGGCTGTTCCGGCCGCTCCAGCCGAAACAACCACCGCCACAACCCCTGAGCAGCCCGAGAAGAAGAACGCCGTCGTGGAAGTCATCGAGCTGATCGAAGCCATCCACAACGCCGTCAAGAAAGAGCCGAAGTAGCGCCCGCGGCGCCGGCCGCGCCGGTGCACGGAGGGAGGGATCAGGGTTTCCCGTAGCTGCCGCCGTGAGGCGGAGGACGGGGATCTGCAAGCGGCTCGTTTCCCGCCTCACGGCGGGGGCTACGAGTAGCGGGGGAGAGCTTGCGGTAGCTGCCGCGGTAACGCGGCGGACGGGCGTTTTCGTGGTTCCAGTCCGCCGCCTCACGGCGGCAGCTACGAG
>CAYOBW010000217.1:0-2244 GCA_964402115.1 uncultured Victivallales bacterium | reverse complement strand
ACCGGCGGATGATCAAGCGAGGAGTGACGCTATGACCCTGGCCAAGATCGCAGTCGCAGGATGGCTGGCACTGGGAGCCGTGACGCTCAGACCGGCGGATGACGCCGTCAGCCAGCGCACCTCCGAACGCCTGGTGGATCTCTTCAACCTGGAGCCGCGCGTCCGCGACATTACGGAAGCCCTGCTGCAGCTCGAACTCCAGAAGGACCCCGATGTCGCCAACTTTGCCGATATCTATCGGCAGTATTTTGCCGACGTATTGGCCTGGGAAAAACTGAAGCCCGAACTAGGCGGTATGTTCCAACGGGAGTTCACGGCGGACGAGCTCCAGCAGCTGGTGACGTTCTTCGACAGCGAGATCGGTCGCAAGTACATGACCGTGAGCATGACGCTGCCGGCCAAGGTTGCGGTGATCACGGACAAGTTGTTGAGAACCAAAACGGACGACTTGCACAAGCGCCTCAAACAACGCCGTGCGGAGCTCATTCAGCGGGAAACGGACAAACTCGACGAACTTTGACCGAAGCCGGGATAAGGGATGCACATGAAAGCCAAAAGCTCATGCCGGTTTCTGTCTGCCTGGCGGTGGCTGCTGGGACAGGGCGTGCTGGTCATGCTCTGTTTCGCGTTTGGGGCTATGGCCCAGGAAGGCCTGGTGCAATTCACCGCTGCACTCAAACTGGCCGCTCTCAAGGTGGCCACGGGATCGGCATCCGCGTCGGACCGGGCCCTGGTGTTCGCCTATAACAAGACAATCAACGTGATGGCGCTGAACGGCACGCTGCCCGACTCCGTCTATCAGGTTTGTCAGAATGCGTTTGTGGACCAGAACGAGCAGTTCATTCAAGCGGCGGCAAAGAAGGCCGGCCTGAAGGCAAAACCGCAGACAAAGCCTGCCCTGCCGAAAGGAGAGGTGCCGCACTATCAGCCGGGGACCGACACGGACATTATCATCTCCAAGGGAGAGGGCCAGACGGCGGACATAACTGCGGCACAGGCGAAGAAGATCAAGAGCGCCTACCAGGCCGAGGTCGACAACTTCCTCCAGCAGGAGATGGGAGCGAAGGCGCCACACATCAGCCAGGTTAACACCGACACGGACTTCATGCCGGAGCCTTCACACACCTCCCCGGAGGAGTTCAAGAAGATCTGTAAACAGATCAACGCAGCCGGAGGCACGGCCTATGAAAGTGCCGGCGCCGCCCAGATGGAGGCCGACCTGCGGACAAAGCCCATGCCCAAGATGAAGATCTCGGCGGCGGGCGAATATGTCGAGGAAATGAATCACCTGGTCGACAAGAAGATTGCGCACGCGCAAGTGTTGGAGGCCGAAGCACAAGCGTTGAAGGCCGAAGTAGAATCGGCGAAGAGCCTGGGCAAGAACGAATTGGGCAAACTCGAACGCGCAAAGAAGCTGTTCGGCGAGGCCCAGTTGGATCGCTCGCAGGCGGCGAAGTACATCGAGCGCATCGACAATTGCACTAAACAAATCCTTGTGCAGGAGGGCGTCACGGCTCCCAAGGCCGGCGCCGGCGAAAGCGTTAAAGCCGCGCCCAGTGAAGATGCCATTGCGAAGATCACGAGCAAGCAGGGCGAGGGGGTGGGGAGAGGCGTACAAACCAAGAAAGCCTCGGACTTGATCGGCTCTACCGGCAAGCATGCCGCAAACCGATCGACGCAGGAATTCGCTGAAGCCATGGCGGCGGTTGCCGAGAAGAACCCTGCCGTCGCTGGAGAGGCGCAAAAGGCCATCGCCAAGCAGGTGAAGAGCATGACGCCGGCGCAACAAGGCCAAACCATCCAGAAAGTGCAAGCCATCAACGACTCGTTGGCCAAGGGCGTGGTGACCGAGGTCAAGCTCGCGCCCGCCGCACCCGAGGTCCCCGCTGGCACGCCGCCCAAGCCGGCGGCTGTGCCGGAGCCTGTCCCCGCCACGACGGTCAAGCCCGCACCCGCCGCACCCGAGGTCCCCGCTGGCACGCCGCCCAAGCCGGCGGCCACCGCGCCCCAGCCCGTCGAAACCGTCTCGCCCAAGCCCGCGCCGCCCAAGCCGGCGGCTGTGCCGGAGCCTGTCCCCGCCACGACGGTCAAGCCCGCACCCGCCGCACCCGAGGTCCCCGCTGGCACGCCGCCCAAGCCGGCGGCCACCGCGCCCCAGCCCGTCGAAACCGTCTCGCCCAAGCCCGCGCTGAACAAGCCGGCGACTGTGCCGGAGCCCGTCCCCGCCACGACGGTCAAGCCCGC
>CAYOBW010000216.1:0-12102 GCA_964402115.1 uncultured Victivallales bacterium | reverse complement strand
CCTATCCGGGTCAACACCCGACAGATCTCAGTGGGATAAGATGCGTTTGCCCTGACCGGATCGCGAATCCTCGGCACGGGCTCGACGGCCCGACGGCTGTTTTTCGTTGCGGAGGGGGCGGGCAATAGCGTAAGCACACCCGCACGGTATGCACGTTGTCCGTGGATGTCCGGCTTGCCTGGAGGAGCCATGCTGTTGCACGCTGCGAGGTTGGTGTTGTCTGGTCTGACCATGGTTGCAGGTTCGGCGCTGGCGGTCCCGCCGAACGCCCCCGCCGCGCCGGCCCGTGCGGCCGGGGAGGCGGACGCGCGGCTGCAGGCGGACGGCAAGGGCTGGCGGCTCGACAAGGCGAAGGTCGTCGACCCGGCGCGGCCGCGCGTGCTGCTGATCGGCGACTCGATTCTCAACGGCTACCTGAAGGCGGTCGTGGCCGCGCTCGACGGCAAAGCCTACGTGGATGCCTGGGTGAACCCGCATTGCCAGTCCGACCACCTCAACAACCTGCTGGCCGATGTGCTCGACCAGGGGCCGTACGACGTGGTGCACTTCAACATGGGGCTCCACGGCTGGCCTGAGGGGCGCATCAAGGCCGGCACGTTCGAGCCGCTGACGAAGGCCTACGTCGAAGTGATCCGCCGCAAGCTGCCGAAGGCGCGCATCGTCTGGGCCAGCAGCACGCCCGTGACGGTGAAAGGCAAGCCGGAGGAGCTTGACCCCGCCATCAATCCGACCATTGTCGAACACAACCGGATGGCGGCGAAGGTCATGGCGGAGATGAACGTGCCGGTGAGCGACTTCTACGCCTTGCTCGTCGGGAAACTGGCCCTCGCGCGCGGCGACCAGTTTCACTGGAAATCGGAGGCTTACCAGATCCTGGCGCGGGCCGTGGTCGCTGCGGTGCAGCGTGAGCTGTCGGCGGTCGCCGCCCCCGCGGCCGCGGCTCCAGCCAGCGTCGAGCAGACGCACGCCGGGGAGGCTGCCGCCAAGGGGGCAACGCGATGAAGCCCGCCGTCGTCATCTCCTGGCTCGCCGCCATCGCCCTGTCAGCGCCGCATCTGCCCGCCGCCAACAGCGCGCCGGAAGCCGGCGGCGCCGCGCCCGCTTCGCCGCCGAATGTACTGATCGTCCTGGTCGACGATGCGGGATATGGCGATTTCGGCTGCCACGGGCACCCGTTCCTGAAGACGCCGAACATCGACCGCCTGCACGGCGAGAGCGTGCGGTTCACGGACTTTCACGTGGCGCCCATGTGCTCGCCGACCCGCGGCCAGCTGCTGACCGGCTGTCACGGCCTGCGCACGGGCGTCACGTCCGTGACCGCGGGGCGGACCTTCCTGCGGCCGGAGTTCGCGACCGCGCCGCAGCTTTTCGCCGCGGCGGGCTACCGGACGGCGCTGTTCGGCAAGTGGCATCTCGGCGACAGCTATCCGCACCGCCCGATGGACAAGGGCTTCCAGGAGGCGCTGTGGACGCGCGGCTGGGGCTTTACGAGCGCACCCGAGATGACGAACACGCTCATCGACGGCGGGATTCTGCGTGGCGACAAACGGGACGTGTTCCGCGGTTACATCACGGATGTCCTGTTCGACGAGGCGCTGGCCTGGATGCGGGCGCGCGGCGCGCAGCAGGAGCGGTTCTTCTGCTACCTGCCGCTCCATGCCGCGCACGGGCCCTGCATCGTTCCGGAGGCCTACAGCGAGCCCTACAAGGACAAGGGGCCCGCGAAGTTCTTCGGCATGCTGGCGAACATCGACGCGAACATGGGCCGCCTCGACGCGTTTCTCGCGGAGACGAAGCTGCGCGACAACACGCTCGTGGTGTTCATGACGGACAACGGCGGCACGGCGGGCGTGAGCACGTACAACGCGGGGCTGCGCGGGGGGAAGGTGACGTACTGGGACGGCGGCCACCGCGTGCCGTGCTTCGTGCGCTGGCCGGCGGGGCGCCTGCGCGCGCCGGGCGACGTCGGCGTGCTGACGCAGGTGCAGGATATCCTGCCGACCCTGCTGGAGTTGTGCGGCGTGGAGAAGAAGAGCGGCCCCGCGTTCGACGGCCTGAGCCTTGCCGGCGTGTTGCGCGGAACCGTGAACGAGCTGCCCGCGCGCACGCTGGTCGTGCAGTTCGGGCCGGGCTTTGGCCAGAAGGAAGCCACCGGCCCGCAGAAGTTTGCCTGCGCGGTGATGCGGAACCAGTGGCGGCTGTTGAACGGGGCGGAGCTGTACGACACGCGCGCGGACCGGGCGCAGGCGCGCGACGTGGCCGCGGCGCATCCCGACGTTGTCGCCGCGCTGCGCGCCGACTACGAGGCGTGGTGGAAGCTGGTCGAGCCGCGGCTGGGGGAGTTCGTGCCCGTCAGCCTCGGTGCGCCGCAGGAGAATCCGGTGCTGTTGACCAGCGCCGACTGGCAGGACCAGTACGTGGACAACGCCGGCCATATCCGCGCCGCCGCCGGCCGTCCGCGCGGCGGGCCCTGGAACGTGAACGTGGAGCGGGCAGGGGAGTACCGGATCGAACTGCGGCGCTGGCCGTTCGATGTGCCGGCGGCGCTCGACGGGAACAGCGTGCCGCCGGGCCGCGCCGTGCCCATCCGCGCCGCGCGCGTGGAGATCGCCGGGGTGGAGCGCGAGGTGCGGACGGAACCGGGACAGGCGAGCGCCGTCTGCACTCTGCCGCTGCCGAAGGGGCCGGCGCAGCTGTGCGCCTGGTTCCGCGACGCGGATGGCAAAGATCTCTGCGGCGCGTTCTATGCGCGCGTCACAAAGCTGGAGTAAGGAGGCTCCGAGGCCATGAGGAAGAGCTTGCTCGCGGGGGTTGCGGCTGTGCTGGTCGGGTGGCAGGGGGGAACTGCGCTGGCTGACGGCACTGGCAAACCTAACATCCTGCTGCTGCTGGCCGACGATCTGGGTTTCTCGGATCTGGGCTGCTACGGCGGCGAGATCCGGACGCCGAACCTCGACGCCCTGGCGGCCGGCGGCGTGCGGTTCACGCAGTGCTACAACTCCAGTCGCTGCTGCCCGTCGCGCGCGAGCCTGCTGACCGGCCTCTACCCGCACCAGGCCGGGATCGGCCGGTTTGTCGGCGGCGGCGCGGGCCCGTCCATGCCTGGTTACCAGGGCCGGCTCTCCGACCGCTGCGTGACTCTGGCGGAGGTGCTCGGCCAGGCCGGCTACGGGACCTATGCCTGCGGCAAATGGCACGTCAACGACCCCGGGCCCATCGCGCGCGGCTTCCAGGAGTTCTACGGCTTCGTGCACGGCTACGCGGTCGATTCATGGGAGCCGGGCATGCTGATCCGCCTGCCGCCCGGACGGCCGCAGCGGCGCTACGACGCGGGCGCCTTCTACGCGACGACCGCGATCACGGACCACGCGCTCGACTTCCTCGAGATTGCCCGCCAGAAGCGCCAGCCGTGGCTGCTCTACGTTGCGTACCAGGCCGCGCACTTTCCGCTGCAGGCGCCCACGAACCTGACTGCGACCTACGTGGCGACCTACGAGCGCGGCTGGGACGTGCTGCGCGCCGAGCGGCTGGCGCGGATGCAGAAGCTGGGACTGGCGCCCGCCGGCCTCGCGCTGCCGCCGCGCGCGCCCATCGACAACGTGGCCGTCGCGCGGCGCCTTGGCTCGCTCACCGGCGACGGCCTCAACCCGGCGTGGAACGCGCTGGACGCCAAACGGCGCGCCGACCTCGCCCGGCGCATGGCGGTCTACGCGGCGATGGTGGAGGGCATGGACGCCGCCATCGGGCGGCTGGTGGCCTCGCTGCGGGAGCATGGCGAACAGGAGAACACGCTGATCCTGTTCCTGAGCGACAACGGTGCGTGCGCCGAGTGGGAGCCGTTCGGTTTCGATCTCGACCCCGCGGCTTATCGCAACCCGCGACCCGGCCACGGCGTGGACGGCGGGACGCCCGGCCGGCCGAACGTGCTTCACGAGGGCGCGGCGCTGGCGGAGATGGGAGGGCCGGGCAGCCTATTCAGCTACGGCTGCGCGTGGGCGAACCTGTCCAACACGCCGCTCTCGCTCTACAAGCACTACGCCCACGAGGGTGGCATCCGCACGCCCCTGATCGCGAGCTGGCCGGCGCGGATCGCGGGGGGCGGGGCCTGGCGGCCGCACGTCGCGCACGTGATGGATATCATGGCGACGTGTGTCGAAGTGGCCGGGGCGGCGTACCCCGCCGCGGTCGAGGGCCGCGCCATCCTGCCGCCGGCCGGGCGCAGCCTGCTGCCCGCGCTGCTGGGGCAGCCCGCCGAACCGCGCACGCTGATCTTCGAACACGAGCGCAACGCCGCGATCCGCGACGGTGACTGGAAGCTGGTCGGCCGCGATGTCCTTGGCCGCGATGGCCTGCGCCCGGGCGCGCGCTGGGAGCTGTACAACCTGGCGGGCGATCCCGCCGAGCAGCACAACCTCGCCGCCACCGAACCGGCGCGCGTGGCGGAGCTGTCCCGGAAGTTCCTTGACGAAGCCCGGCGCACCTTCGTGCTGCCGATGCCGTGATTCGGCCTTGCAGATATTCAGCCTATGATCCACAATTGCCCACGCATAGGAGAAATATGTTGAATACGGACTTTGTGGGGCGCGTGCGCGAGTTGCGGCTCCTGACGGACTTCCTGGCGCGTCCGACGTCTTCGATCGCCGTCATCCACGGGCGTCGGCGGATCGGGAAGAGCCTGCTCATCCAGCAGGCTCTCGCCGGACGACGGGTGCTGACCTTCGAGGGGCTCGAGAACCAACCGAAGCAGGCACAGATCCAGGCGTTCCTTTTTCAACTCGGGCGGCAGGGTGGAGACGGATCCGCCGGCAGGCCCGTTGGCGACTGGCGCGAGGCCCTCGTTCGACTCGAACCGCTGCTGCGCGCGGCGCCCGGCTGCGTCGTTCTGGACGAGTTCCAGTGGATGGCCAACTATCGGCGCGAACTCGTGTCGGACCTCAAACTGGTCTGGGAGCAGTACCTCGCCAGGATTCCTGGCGTGAAACTTGTCCTGTGCGGATCCGTTGCGTCATTCATGACGACGAAAGTCGTGCGTGCAAGTGCGCTGTATGGGCGCACGGACTTGGAACTCCATCTGAGGGGCTTTCATCTGGACGAAACGCGTGCGTTGCTCCACAACAAGGGTCTGGACGAGGTCATCGAAGCGTCCCTGTATGTCAACGGTGTCCCCAAGTACCTGGATCTCGTTCGTCCGTATCCTTCCGTCCGCCTCGCCTTCGAGGAACTGGCCTTCCGTGAAAACGGCTACTTCGTCGAGGAATACGAGCGGATCTTCACCAGCCACTTTGGGCGCAACCCGGATTTCCGGCGGATCGTGGGGGTGCTGGCCACCCACCCGCAGGGCCTGCTACGCAAAGAACTCGCTGAGCAGGCCGGGGTGGACGAGGGCGGTACCCTCACCGCGCACCTTGCGGATCTGGAATCGGCCGGTTTCATCGCATCCGTGACACCGTTCGATAAAGGCCATACGTCTCGGCTTATCCGCTACGTGTTGAGCGACGCCTACATGCGTTTCTACTTCGCTTTCATCCGGCCCAACCTGCGCAGGATTCGATCCGGGGAGCAGCGCGATTTGTTTGGCCGGCTGTCGCAGACCGGGCGCTTTCATGCCTGGCGAGGCCGGGCCTTCGAGCACCTTTGTCTGGAGCATGCGCACCGCATCGCGCACGTCCTCGGCTTCTCGGGCGTGGATTTCACCGTTGGCCCGTACTTCCGCGCTCCGTCTCGCGGTCAGGGGGGGCTACAGGTTGACCTTCTGTTCAGTCGCGCCGACAGTGTGATCACGCTGTGCGAAATGAAGTGCTCCGTGGCGCCCATCTCCACCGCCATCATCCCGGAAGTCGAGCGCAAGGCGCAGCTCCTGGGGCGGATCTTCCCTTCGAAGACGATTCAGCGCGTGCTGGTGTTGCACGGAGTAGCCTCTCGCGATCTCTCAGCCGCCGGCTACTTCTATCGGATTGTCCAGGCCGAGGCGCTCCTGGCAACGTGAAACGCCAAGGGCCAGAGGATCAGGGAGCTTGACACGCCCGGGAATGTTCCTGCTGTCACAAGTGCTTTCTCAACAGACGGGCAAAAGCGTGGTTACGAGGAAACAAGCATGCGTATTGAGCAAGTAGCAGGGTGTGGCAACGGTGTGTCTGCTGGCGGGGATTGTCGGGCGCTAGGGGCGTTCGTCGGGCGCCTGGCGGTTGCGCTGGGGCTCGTCCTGGCGCCGGCTTGCGTGGCGGAGACGCCCGCGGCCGGGGCGGCGGCGCCGCGGGCGCCGGTCGAGAATCCGAGCGAGAGGGGCGGGGCGCAGCCGGGAACGGCCACGGGGGCAGTCGCAGTCGTCGAGGTCGACGCCGGCGAGTGGTCCATGCAGACCGTCGGCCAGGCTCTCGCGCAGACCGGCCACCTCATGACGCCCGCCGGCGCGTGTGCCGAGGTGGCGGGGCGCGTGATGGGGCTCGCCCTGGTGCGCGGCGGGCGGTTCCTCGTTGTCAAGACCGACAGGGGGCCCGCGGTCTTGGACACGGCGGGTTTCAAACTGTTGAAGCAGTACGACGTACCCGAAAAGGCGGCCGCGGAAGCGGACCGGGAGGCACGTTACCGGGCGGAGGCTGACCGGACCCCGAAGCTCAAGGCCGCGCCCGATTGGGAGAAGACACTGAAGGCGAAGGCTGGCATCGGGTGGGGCGTGCACGGCGGTTCGATGCACGGGATCACGGTCGGCGAGGATGATGCCACGGTGTACCTGACGGGGCGCGCGCGGCATCTCTTCAGCGGCACGGTTAGCGAAACGGGCGAACTGACCTTCGCGCCCACGGTGGACCTCGCTCTGGACAAGGGTGACACCAACCCGCTGGGCGTGGGGCTTGTGCCCGGCGGGAAAACAGCGGTAGTGGCCCTGGCGCTGGCAAATCGGGTGGCAATCGTGGACCTCGTCGCCGGCAAGCTGGCGGCGACCATACCCGTGGGCGTCTGCCCCTATGGCGTGGCGGTCAGCCGTGATGGCGGCACGGCGTTCGTGAGCAACCTTGGCGGCAGCCTGCCGCGGCGCTGGGACCGCGTCGAGCGGACAACCGGGATGGACAAGGACGGCACGCCCATGGCCGTGGACAAGCGCTCGGTCGCCCTGCGCGGGACCGTGTCGGTGATTGACCTCGCGAAGCGCAAGGTCGTCCGCGAAATCGAAACCGGCATCCACCCCGAGGCGCTGGCGCTGTCTCCGGACGGCAGCCGGCTCTATGTCGTGGACGCGAGCGGCGACGGCGTTTCCGTGATCGATGTCGCCCGTCGCAAGGTGGTGGAGCGCCTCGACGTCAAACCGCAACCTGACCTGCCGTACGGCAGCCTCGCGAACGGGCTGGCGGTCAGCGCCGACGGGAAGACCCTGTTCACGGCCAATGCCGGCAACAACGCCGTTGCGCTGCTCAACCTCGAGCGGCCGGGCGAGCCGCCGTTCGCTTTCATCGCCGCCGGCGGTTTCCCCGGGGCCGTCTGCGTGCGGGGCGACACGCTCTACTGCGGCAACGTGACCGGCTACGCCGCCGACGTGCAGCAGGTGACCGTTCCGCGCGACCCGGCGGCGCTGCGCGCGCTCACCGCAGCGGCCAGCCGCGGCTTTCACCTCGCGGAGATCGTCCGCGCGCAGGCCCGGGCGGCGTCACGCGTGCCCCCGCGGCCGGTGCCCGCCCGCGCGGGCGAGCCGTCGCCCGTCAAGCATGTCGTCTACATCATCAAGGAGAACAAGAAGTTCGACCAGGTGCTCGGCGACATCGGCCGCGGCAACTGCGAGCCGAAGTTCTGCGAGTTCCCGCGCGCCACCACGCCCAATGCCCACGCCCTCGCGGACGAGTTCGTCCTGCTCGACAACTACTACTGCGGCGGTGTGCTTTCGTGCGATGGGCACCAGTGGGCCACGCAGGGGCTGACCTCGCCCTACCGCGAGAAGGACTGGGGCAACCAGCATGCCATCTACGGGTTCGGCGCGGACCCGCTCTGCTTCGCCGGCTGCGGGTTCATCTGGGACCACGTGCTGCGCCAGGGGCTGTCGTTCCGCAACTTCGGGGAGCTGGGGAACGGCGTCGCGCCCAAGGGCAGCAAGTGGCTGGACAACTACCGGGCCTGGACGAACGGCACGTGGTCAGCCGTGTTCTCCGGCTCGTACAGGTTCGACGCGCTGCGGCGCTACAGCGACCTCCGTTTCCCGGGGTGGAATATGCTGATCCCGGACCAGGTGCGCGCCGACGCGTTCCTGACCGCCCTGCGGGAGTTCGAGGCGGCGAAGCAGATGCCGGACCTGGTGATCGTCTACCTGCCCGACGATCATACGCAGGGCGGCTCCGTCGCCAACCCGACGCCCCGCGCCTACGTGGCCGACAACGACCTGGCGCTGGGGCGCGTGGTGGAGGCGTTGTCGAAGAGCCGTTTCTGGCGAGACATGGCCATCTTCATCAACGAGGACGACCCGCAGACCGGCGCCGACCACGTGGACGGCCACCGTTCGCTCTGCTTCGTCGCGAGCCCCTACGCCCGGCGCGGGGGTGCGGTGGTGAGCCGGTTCTACAACCAGTCCTCCGTCCTGCATACCATCTGCCGCATTTTCGGCCTGCCGCCGATGAACCAGGTGGTGGCCCTGGCGCCGGTGATGGATGAGTGCTTCCAGGCGACGCCGGACTTCACGCCATACGTGTGCCGGCCGGTCAGCGTGCCGCTGGACGAACTCAATCCCGATCCGAAGAAAGCCGCGTCGAAGACGCAGGCGCGGCTTGGGCCGAAGACCGAGAAGCTCGACTTCTCGGCGCCGGACCTGCTGGATGACGACGCCGTACTGTTCAGCCGGTGGGCCTGGGCCACGGTGCGCGGCGACGAGCCGTTCCCGGTGGCCTACACCGGCGCGCATGGCAAGGGGCTGAAAGCCCTCGGCCTCCGCCTGGATCCCTTTGTCGTGGAGGATGACGATTGAGCCCGATGCTTGGGCAGCGGTCCCAATCCGTTATGGGGTACAGAAGTCCGGTAGAAGCCAGGAAGGCTGAATGGCCTCTCGGAAAGACCATGAAGAAAGCCATGTGGACCATCGGCGGAGTCATCTCATTCTGCATCCTCGCAGCAGCGGCATCAGCGGAGACCTTCTCCGTCACCGATCCGCGCTGCGAGGGCCTCGTCAATCCGCTCGGGATTGACGTCGCGCAGCCGAGGCTGAGTTGGCGGATGCAGGCGGATTACAACGGCGCGTCGCAGAAGGCGTACCGCGTGCTCTGCGCGACCGCTCCGGACGGGCTGCGTGAGGGGGCGACGGACCTGTGGGACTCGGGCAGGGTCGAAACTGACCAAAGCCAGCGCGTCGACTACGGAGGCAAGGCGCTCGAGCGTGGCGTACCGTGTTACTGGACCGTGCGGATATGGAATGAGAAGGGGGATGCCTCCGACTGGAGCAACCCCGGCGTCTGGACCGTGTTCGACATGACGTCCGGCAGCGATTGGAAAGCGAAGTGGATCACGCAGAACCACAAGGGCAGCGCCGTGCCCTGGCTGCGCCGGTCGTTCGAACTCGATGCCGCCCCGTCAAGGGCAACCATCTACGTTAACGCGCTCGGCTACTTCCAGCTCTTCATTAACGGAAAGCGAGTCGGCAGCGACGAGTTTGCGCCGCACGTGGGACAGTACAACAAGCGCACCTTCTGCCTGACCTACGATGTGGCCTCATACCTGAGCGAGGGAAAGAACACCATCGGCTTCTGGCTGGGGAGCGCATGGAACCGCGGTGGCGCCGGGGTCAGTACGACTCCGTCCGTGCGGGCGCAACTTGAAATCGTGGACGCCGGGGGCAAGGCAACGACCATCATCACCGACGAGAACTGGCGTGCGAAGCCCAGTTCCATGTCGTACACGGGCGAGTGGAAGTGGGGGAACTTCGGGGGCGAAGTGCATGACGCCAGGCTGGACGAGCCCGACTGGGCGAATCCCGACTACGACGACAGCTCCTGGTCCCCTGCGGCGCCGGGCATGGTTTCCACCCCCATCGTCTCCGCCGAGATACTTCAGCGCAATCGCGTCATCGAGACGATCACCCCGGTGAAGGTGACGAAACTCGGCCGGGCCTCCGCGTCATCAAAGAATCCGGCCGCCACCAACACCACGTTCTGGCTCGTCGACATGGGCAAGGCGATGACGGGGACCTTCGAGATCACCTTTCCCAGCGCCCCCAAAGGGCACGAAGTGTCGATGGAGTTCGGCGACTCCATGAACAAGGGGCAGCTCAACAGCTTCAAGCAAAGGAGTATATACATCTGTCGCGGTAGCGGCACCGAGCAGTTCAGGAATCGCTTCAACTACGCAAGCTGCCGCTACATCCAGATCACCAACGCCCCCGAGGGGGAGATCACCCCGGCGAACGTCAAAGGGTTCCTCATCACCACCGATCTGCCCAAGGCGAGCACGTTCAGCTGTTCCGATGAAACGCTCAACAAGATCCACGGGATGATGGAGCACACCCTTCGCTGCCTCATGCTCGGCGGTTACCAGGTGGACTGCCATTCCCGCGAGCGTCAAGGGTACGGCGGCGATGGACAGTCCTCATTGGATACGACGCTCTGCCTGCTGCGCGCCGACGCGTTCTATCGCAAGTGGACGCGCGACTGGGTCGACCAGCAGACGGCGGACGGCGGCCTGACGTACACGTCCCCCTCCTCGGGCCACGGCGGCGGCCCGTTCTGGTGCGGGTTCGTCACGGCGGCAACCCTCAAGCACTACCAGCACTACGGCGACATCGCCATGGTGCAGCGCAACTACCCGGCCATCAAGAAGTGGTTTGAGCTTGCCCAGAGCAAGAGCGTCGACAACCTGCAGCAGAAGTTTTGCGGCGGATGGTATCTCGGCGACTGGGCATCGCCAAAGGGCGACGACAGAAGCGGAGAGAAAGATGGGGATGTCTTCATCCAGGCGTACATGTGCTACGCCCTTGAGCAGGCGGCGTCACTTGCCGAGGCACTGGGCAAGACCGAGGACGCAAGGATGTTCCTGGGGTGGGCTGGGGCCCGCCGCGCAGCCACGCACCGGAAACAATACGATTCGGAGGGGAGGAAATACGGCAGCGGGCGGCAGATGACCTACATCCTGCCCCTTGCGGGGGGCGTCGTTCCCGAGGATCTGCGGGATCAGGTCTTCGCTGGATATGAGAGGACGCTCAAGGACACAGACAAGGGCCATCTGGAAACCGGGCTGTCGGGAACCTATATGGCGGTCCAGTACCTGCAGAAGATCGGACGCGACGACCTGATCTACCTGTTTGCCTCGAAGACCACGAGCCCGTCGTGGGGCTACATGATAGAGCAGGGGGCCACTGCTACGTGGGAGCACTGGGGCGGCCAGGCGTCCCGGATCCATAACTGCTTCAATAACATCGGCTCGTGGTTCATCCAGGGGTTGGCGGGGATCCGTCCGGACGCGGCCAGGCCCGGCTTCAAGAACGCAATCATCAAACCGGCCGTTCTCAATGAGTTGAGTCACGTGGAAGGCAGCCACGACACGCCATACGGTACGATTCACAGCAGTTGGAAGCGCGCCGGCGACACGGTCATCATGAATGTCACCATTCCGGCCAACTCCACGGCGACTATCCACGTGCCCGCTGTCGACGTCAAGGAAGTGAAGATCAATGGCAAAGCGGCCAGCGAGACCCCGCATGTCAAGCACCTAAAGCCCGAGGGTGGGCGCGTGTTGCTTCAAGTGCAGTCGGGGTTCTATGAAATCGAGTGTAAGTAATACCAAAATCGTACGGTTTTGAGCGCATCGACATCAACGGCGACGGATTTCTCGATTTCGTCGTGATCGACTCCGACACCGAATTCGGCGGCGCGAAAAGGCGAGGTGCTGAACCGCCTTCCGTTGGATTTGGAGAGCGCGGTGCTGAGGTAGGTGTAAGTTCGAAAGGACGAGGTATGAACGGGATGACGTTTGCGGCCGGTTCCCTTTTGCTTCTTGCATGTACGCAGGGGTTCGCCGCGAAAAGCAAACAAACGGTTGAGCCGGATTACACCAAGGGAGAGCAACTCGAGTTGCCCGATTTTCCCTGGGCCCTTGGGTCAACGGGTGCTTTCGGGAACATCTGGCCCGGCGACCAGC
>CAYOBW010000215.1:0-12111 GCA_964402115.1 uncultured Victivallales bacterium | reverse complement strand
CCGGTGGCGCAAGTCTGCCTTCACCGCTTCGTATTTGGCATCGCTGGCGAGATTCTTCCATTCCTGCGGGTCGGTGGCATGATCATAGAGTTCCTCGATCCCGTCGGCATATCGAATGTAGCGCCAGCGTTCCGTGCGGACCGCGTGGTTCTTATAGCCCCTGGTTGTGATTGCCACATGCTCCCACGCGGCGTTGGGGTTCCTTAGTAAAGGCACCAGACTTGCTCCCTCGAGTGTTTTGGCCACAGGCAGTCCGCACATCTCGACGAGCGTCGGATAGAGATCCAGCAGACTGACAGGTTGGCCACAGCGCTGCTCCGCCGCAATGCCTGGGCCGGCAAGGATCAGCGGCACATGCGTGGACTGCTCCCATAGTTGGCCTTTGCCCCACGTATTTTTTTCGCCCATCTGAAAGCCGTTGTCGCCGCAGAGCACCACAACGGTGTTGTCGCGATTGGGACCCGCGTCGAGCGCGGCCATCACCCGACCCACGCAATCGTCGGCGAAGGCGCAAGCCGCCAGATAGGCTGCGAAAGCCTCGCGCCGCTTCGACCTCAACTCGCTCGCTGCGCGACCTTCCCTGTTCTTTTTGCCGGTGAGTATGCCTTCGCGTTCGTCCAGCCTCAGAGGCGGCGGCGTTACGGTCCCGACCGGCACCCGATCGAAATACTCGCGGGGCACAAACCAGGGAAGGTGCGGTTTGACGAAGCCTGCCATCAGAAAAAACGGCACCGCGTGCCGCTTGCCTAACTCAGCGGAAACCCAGCCGGCCAGTTGCCAGTCGCTCATCTTCTCTCGCGTATCGGGCCAATCGCCCCAGTCAAACTTGCCGGGGTTGCTCAGCGGCAGTTTCGCAGGAGCCGTTCGCTCCGGAGGATCGAACGATTCGTCCCAACGGTAGCGCCCGGTCGAGTGACCGGGGACCTTGCCGACGCCCATCACCACGTAGCCATGGTCTTTGAAATAGCGCGGCAATAGCACCGCGCGCATCACGGGATGGTCTGGCGGCGAGCCGGCCTGCAAGTTGTCATAGATGCCGGTTGTCGAGGGACGCAGGCCCGTGAGCAAGGCGGTGCGCGAAGGGTTACACACCGGCGCTGCGCAATGGGCATTGCCGAACAAGGTTCCCCTGGAGGCCAGGCGGTCGATCTGAGGCGTCTGCGCACCCAGACGTGGGTCGAGGCAGCCGATCCACCCATTCAAATCATCGACGATCATGAAGAGCACATTCGGCCGTTGGCTTTCCGCCGCCCAGGCGGCATTTCCGATTGCCAAGGTGGCTGCTATGGCGAGTGACCACTTGAGCATTTGTCTTCCTCTCGATGGCACTGGTATGTCTTTTACGTACTGCCCGCGCTGTTTCAAACGCCACTGCCGCGAACGCAACGAGTAGGAGGCGGTTCATGGGCGGACCCTCACATCGTCCAGCACGGCGAGCAGAGCGTGGTAGTTGTCCACCAGCAGGCCCTCGTAACCGTGGCCGCCGCCCTGCCAGTCGCGCCAGTCGTACGACCGCCCGCTCTGCGGATCAAAGCCTTGGAACTTCCCCGCCGCGTAGCCGGCGAGCATCGGGTGGAAGATGCGCCGAGCGTCCTCGACACGACCGAGTTGGTAGAGCGCCTTGACGGTGTAGTAGCTCCAGCAGCCGGTCGCGCCGCCGTTTTCGTAGAACTGGAAACCGTCGCTGCCGTCGTCGAGACGCGGCTCGCCGGTGGCTTCGGGCGCGTGGTTCTCGTGGACGTAGTCGCCTTTCTTGACCGGCACCAGATTGCCGGGCAGGCCAATGGCGAAGTTGGTATAGCCGACCGCCTGCATCTTCGCCAGCAACCGATCCATCACGCTGTTGGCGGTTTTGTCGTCGAGCAGGCCGAACGTGATCGCCATGCCTTGCACATAGGTGAACCAGTAGTCGTGCAGTTGGCCGTCGGCGCTCTTCCAGCCGGCCAGCACGCCGGTGGCCGGATTCAGGAACGTCGGCGCGTACGCGGCGCGGAGCTTCACGGCTTTCGCGGCGAAAAATTCGGCGTCGGCGGCGTGCTTCAATCGCCGGGCGACGTCGGCGAACATCGTGGCGGCCCGGTAGGCGAGCGCGTTGGCGAAGGCGTCCTCATGGCCGAAGTTGATCGTGTCCCACCAGTTTGCCGGACGCCGGTCGGTTTTGGGCCGGTCGCCGAAGTTGCCGGTGCCGGGGTATTCGATGAGGCCGTTGCCGTCCTTGTCGGCGGCAAACATCTCGCGGCCCCACGCGGCGAGTTTGTCGTAGTTTGCTTGTGCCCAGGTCAAGTCACCCGAGCCGTTCACATAGTTGCAGGCCGAGATGAGGAACGACGGCAGCGAATCGAGCGAGGTCCACGGCGTTTTCCAGCCGATCACGTCGGCGCCGCTCGCGTCGGGGCCATAGCCGACCTGCCCGTAGCCTTTCGCGCCGGCGAGATAGCGGTCGAGGGTCATGCGGATCAGGTCGTTGGCGGTGAGGCCGTCGGCCAGCGGCGGTGTGTGTGCGGCGAGGTCGGAGTACTCGAACAACGTGAACGCGCACGGATCGCTGGAGGCGTTGTTGGCGAGCATCTGAATGCGCGGGTTGACTTGGAAGATGTTGAGCCAATCGCGTCGGAACCCGTCGTAGCGCGAATCCTTCTCGATGCCGGGAAGCTCCGGGTAAATCGAGACCACGTCGAGCCGGTACTCGACGCACCGCTGTTTCGCCGTGGCCGGTGGCAAAGTGATGCGCACGAACGGTGGCTTGATACGACGTCGGGCATCGTAGTCGAGTTTGCCCTCGCCAGTGATGCGCAGCGAACCCATGTCCGGCAGGTGCAACACGCACGGCAGGCTCATCTGCCGCTCGCCCGGTTTCATCAGGCCGAGCAACGTGGCATGGTTGGCCTTCTGGTTGAACGTGAGCGTAAACGGCGGCGCCTCGACGCCCGCGACATAGTCCGAGCGCAACGTCAGTGTCCGTTCGCTCCACGTGACGCGCCAGACCGGTTTGCCATTGAGTTTGTACGTCTGCCCATCGAGTTCCAGACCGGACATCGCGTTGGTCTCCACGAGTACCGGATTCTGGTCGAGCTTCCCGTGTCCCAGCGAGTCCACCGCAAACACGCTGAACGCCGGCGCACTGCGCGACAAACCGACGGCGAGATGTTGGGATTGAAAGTCTGGTTCGGCAGCATGCAGGGCGACTGAAATCACCCACAGGGTAAGGATCAAGGCAGTTTTCATACCTTCAATCTCCTCATTTCCGTCTGATGACTTGCGCGGGGAAGAATTCGGTGACCTGTCGCGCGAGGCGCTGTTGCGTTTCGGCGTGTTCCGGTTTGCCAGCGAGGTTGCGGTAACACTCCGGATCGTCGCGCAGATTGTAGAGTTCGAGTTCGCCGACAGGCTGGCGTTCGATGTAGGCCCAGTCTCCGGTGTAAACGGCGTGACCACCACGCGCGTCGTCGGCAAACGCGGCGGACTTGCCTTCTGCGCTGGGTTCTTTGAGTACTCGGGCAAAGCTCTTGCCATGCAGGTTCGGCGCGGCAGGCAACTCGGCCAGCTCGGTGAGCGTAGGAAACAGGTCCAGCAACTCGACGATGCCTGCGACCCGGGCATCGCGCTTGGCGACCTTGGGATAACGCACGATCAACGGAACCTGTAGCGTGCCTGGATAGAGTGAGTGTTTGCACCACAGCCCACGGTAACCGAGGTGATATCCTTGGTCCGCGGTGAAGATGACGATGGTGTTGTCGAGCAATCCTTGCTCGCGCAGGTAATCGAGCAGGCGGCTGACAACGCCGTCCATCATCGAGACGGCGGCGTAGTAGCCTTGGATGGCTTGCCGCTGTTTGTCTTCGGGCGGATAAATTGGCGGGAACGGCAACGCGTGCGGCAATGGCGTGGAAGCATCCGCCGGTGTTTTGGCCAGCGGCATCTGCGCGAGATTGTGCATGGCGATGTATCGCCGCTGGGTGTCATAGGGCAAGTGCGGCGTGTGGAAACCGAGTGCGGCAAAAAACGGTTTCTCTCGATTCCACTGCTTTCGCCAAAAGCTCAGCAACCGCTCGCCGCGTACCATGTCCGGCGTCGCACCCGTGTCGGTTCGGGTGTCCACGGTGGCAAAATCCTTCGGCGCGTCGTCGGAGGCTTTGAGGAAGTTGCGAACTTTGCCGCGATTGTCGCCGCCCTCACCCGGTTCGCGAATGTCCCAGCCTTGCCGGTCAATAAAATCCATCGTGTGCTCGACCTTGCCGATGCCGATGGCTTGGTACCCGTGCTGCCGGAAGTAACGGCTGACCGTCAGAGTTTCGGGATGCGCCTGCATGTAGTTGTCGCTGCCGGCGCCGGTCACTTTCGTGCTCAGGCCGGTCAGAAACGACTTGCGGCTCGGCGTGCAGACGACGCCCTGGGCATAGGCCCGCTGGAATAACACCCCTTCAGCTGCCAGCCGGTCAAGGCCGGGCGTCTTGGCCACCGGATCGCCGTAACACCCCAGCCGCACGGCCAGATCGTCGGCGATCAACAGCAGCACGTTGGGCTTGCCTGCCGTAACGGATTGAGTCGGCGTCATATCCGCGGCGTACACCGCCGCCAGCGAAGCGATTGTCAGGTTGACAAGGATTTGTTCGATCCATCGCGTCAGGACTTTCATGCGACATTTTCCTTTCTGCGTTCGTCAAGACCAGATTCTACCCCATCGTCGCCGAGCCTGACGGCAGCCAGGCCGCCATGTCGCCGGCGTCACGGTTGCCCCAGGCGAAGTTTGCCGTGCCGTTGTGACATAACCAGTTCCTCAGCGGCGGGTAACTCGCACGCGGCGGATCAATAGGTTGTCGCCGCTGCTGTGAACCCGGAAATCGGCGCTTCCATTTTGCGATCCGGCGAAGCGGGCGTCGGACACAGGGAAAGTGACGCTCCGCCAGTTGCCGCTGTTACCACAATTCACGACGGTCGCATGGCTCTTGTAGGCTCCGCCCAAGGTTGCGGCGGTGTCGGTCGAATCGTACTGCAGCACAATTCGTCCAGTCCCCTGATCCAGGAACTCCAGCGTGATCTCCAGCGGCCCCGAGCCCGGCCGATAGAACGCATCGTCGACATCGAAGTACAAGTACCGGCCGCCTTGAGCCCCCGAGATGCGCCAGCACCGTGTACCGTCGTGACCGGTCTCATTGACCGGACCATCCGCGGCGAACGTCGGCGTCAGCCCGTCGCTCTTCGCTGGCGTCGCGCTAACTTCCTTGGCTTGAGCATACCGCAAGTCGACGTAGGCTTCCCGGTGCGTTTCGTACTCCCGCACGAGCCACAGCAGCGTGTACAGGTCGACGACCTGGATGGGATCGCCGGGCAACGCCTGCAGTTCCTTCTCCACTTGGGCGTACCAAGTGGGCGTCTGCAGAATCGAGCGGCACACCGTAAACCGGGGCGGCGACCCGTGGTTCAGCCGCGCGATGGCCCGGGCCGCCTCCGCGGGCGAGCCGTGCAAGTCCGTGGCCATCTTCAGATAGGGCATAGTGCCGTGCAAGCCCTGCCTGCCGATCTGCTGCGCGACGAGGCCGTCGGGTGAGAAGCGCGCGTAAGCGTCGAGTCCAGCCTTGTCCAGACCGCGGGCGTAACCGTCGATCACGAACCCCGTCAGCGAGAGGTCCCACTGCTGATACAGTTTGTCGCAATACTTCTCCCAGGCGGCCAAACCCGACGGCAGCCCCGAATGAGGCCGCGGCGGCGTCAGATAGCCAGGATTCAAGTAACCCGCGCCCGAATCGCCTGCCACGAACCAGTCGTTGGCCATGCGCCGCTGGCGGGCCCACGCCATCCCCAGCGGGAATCGCATGGCCAGACACGGGTTGAACGCCCACGACAGGGGCGTGGTCCCGCGCGCCGGATCGCGCCACATCCGCGGCAACTCGCGGTACAGCCAGGCCGCCGCGTCGTAGTCGCCGACGTAGTGCGCCACGTAGCGCCGCGGCACGATCCGGCCCTGAGCGTCCAACAGGCCGCGGGCGGTCAGACTTTCACGCGTCGGTTTCGGATTCTGCGGATAACGGTCCGCCAGCGGGTAATGTTGAAAGAAGGACGCGTTGGCCATGGCGCTCAAACCCAGGGCGTCCCCATCCATGTAGGCGTTGAAGCAGGAGAGGATTTCGGCGTACCGCCACTCGGTTGGCACTTCCGCGTGCCGGCCGCCGGCACCGCGGAAACTCGTGTACTTGTACGCCCACGGCACAAACCCGGCGACATGGATCACGCCCTCGCCCCCAAACCGCTGATAGGCCGCGTGCAACAGTTCCTTCAGCGTGGCCACGTCCGTGCCGGGCGCCTGGGCCGGATCGTCGATACACGCTTCGTCATCCCACACGTTCAGGTCGAAGAGCACACCCCGCCGGGCGATCACGAAATCGTGGTTCGACAGCGTGTGGTTGGCCGGGCCGGAAGCCCGCCAGCCCTGATGCCAATAGGCGTCCAGGTAGTAGCCCATGACCTGCGGGTTGGCCTTGCCCGTCTTCACGTAGTGTTCGATCAGCCACCGATAGGCATCGTTCTTCGCGCTGCCGGAAGAGTCCCGCTCCGTTCCGGCGATCTTGTCCCGACCGGTGAACAGTGGCGCCCCGTCATCTTGCAGCAGGCGGACCTTGACCTCCAGCCGCCCGGTCTGCGTCAGCTTTCGATACAGCGAGCCGTCTCGCGGGTCAAACCGCAGCGGGAGCAAGTCGTCGCAGCCCGCGATCGTCGAGGCCAGATTCGAGGTGGCCGGAACCCGTTCGTCCCAGACGACCGCGCCCCGGTAGGCATCCTTGAAACGATCAAGCAACTCCTCAATCGAACCGAGCTTGATCACGGGCCGCCCCGCCAACCAGCCGTCAGCCTGTGTCATCTGTTCCCACCAGAAGTCATCCGCCGCGGTAACGTAGCGCAGGAACAGCCGCGGCGACGAGCGGTTCACCAACCCCTGGAGCGCCACCGCCAAGTGCGTCTCGTCCCAGAACCGCCACCGGGCCGTGTCGTCCTTCAGGTCCAGCGCGAAGAGCGGCGTGAGATCGCAGTAGACGACCGGCTCTACCGCGGGACAATCGGCGGCACCCGCCGTCGCAGCCGAATTCGTTCCCACGAGCAGCAGCAAGAGGAGCAGCGAGTTGGCCGAGCGGCATTTCATCCGCGATACCTCATTCATTTGATCTTCATTTGCAGGTAGATTCGGAAGGGGCTGACTGGGTGGAATCCCTGTGGTCCAAGTGCGCCGTATCACCGGACTTGCCATTCCAGAATCCCGCCGGACCAGTTGGGCTGAAGTTGGATCTCGATCCGCAAGGCCGTGGTCCTGATCGGGGTGAACGTCACTCGGTTGAGCCGGTCCATCGTGACGCCGTACTCCGAGGCGCCCGCTACCGGCTTCCACTCGTTTCCGTCCTTGTAAAGCAGTTGCCAAGATTGAGGCATTCGGCAGCCGCCGCGGATCCGCTGTTCATCAAACCAGTAGACGTCGACGCGGGAGACCGTCTGGGGTTCGACGAAATCGTACTGCACCCATTCCTTTGTTCCGCGGTGATCCCACCAAGTGAATCGCGGAATCTTCCTGTCGTCCGAGGCGGCTGGCTCGACCCGGTCGTTGAGCGCGTTCAAACCGTCGGCTGGGGTGCAATGCGAGGCCGAGGGCTGAGCACGGCTGGCGATCGTAGGCACCGGCACCGGCTGCGCCCGCGCGGGCACCTCGGGTAGCCACACGGCCATCTCGGTGGGCCCGCGGTTGGCATTGAAGCCATACGGTATCGCCACCAAGTCCGCAGGCTGCTGTTCCACCCTGCCCTCTTCGGTTCGATACAAGCCTAACCCTTGGCCGCGCAGGACAGTCATTCCACCCAGGAGGTCCGCGAGGTGCTCCGTGGCAAACTGAACCTGTGGAGGAGCCACCACATGGCGGATATGCCCGCCGTGGTCACAACCTTCGAAACAATAGACGATCGGCCCGCGCATCAGGGCCACCCGTTCCCGGTCCGCGTCCACCTTGGGATGAGCCTTGACGCGGCGCACGGGCATGTCCATCTGCAGTTCGACCACATCGCCGGATTTCCACTGCCGTTTCAATCGGGCATACCCGCGAACCATCTCCGGTTGCTCAACCGATTGGCCATTGACCTTCAGCCGTGCCGCGCCCGTGGTCGGCCGGCCCTCGATTTGGTACAGATCGTCGGGCGAAGCGGTTCCTTGGCACCAGGCCGGGATGCGAACATAGAGGTCGAACGCGCTGGGTTTTTCCGGCTCAACCGCAATCCTCACCTCACCTTGCCAGGGATAACGCGTCGTCTGCCGGAGCATAGCCTTGCCGCCGGTCAAACGAACATCGGCTCGGCTGCCGACGAACAGGTTGACGTAAACGCCAGCGGCGTCCTGGGCGTAGATGTAGCCAGGCATCGCGCCAATGATCTTCAGGAACATGGGCGGGCAGCAGGGGCAGCCGCTCCACGACCAGCGGGCGCGATTCTTGCCAGCCGCGAGCGGGTTCTCGTAGAAATAGGTGTCGCCCTGCAAGGAAACACCGGCCAATACCGCGTTGTAGAGCGTCCGTTCCAGTTCGTCCGCGTAGCAGGCGTTGCCAAACAGCAAGTTCATGTTCCGGCTGAAGAAACCGGAGCCGACGGCCGCGCAGGTCTCGAGATAGCCATCGTTGGGCAAGTGGTAGTCGTGGGAAAACGCTTCGCCCTTGCGACTTGCGCCCACGCCGCCGGTCAGATGCATCCGCCGCGTGGTCATATTGTCCCACAGGCGACCAGCAGCCTGCGAATATTCCTCGCGTCCGTTGATCGCTGCCAGCGCCGACAGGCCGGTGCCCATCAACGTGGCGCGGACCGCGTGGCCTTCCAGGGTCTGCTGCTGAAACACCGCTTCGTGGTCCTGGCCGTAAGGACCGAAGTTCTTGCGGCCTGCATGATACCCGCGAGCCTCGATGAAGAACTCCGCCAGTTTCAGATAGCGCTGCTCGTCAACTTCGAATCCCATTTCCTTCTTCAGTTGCGGCTGCTCGCGGAACAGCTCATACAGCCGCGCGACGGCCTCTTCGGGACCCGCATGGCCCGGAATGATGTTGTTCTTCGGCGGCGGGCCGATGAGGTCGCACATGTGGTTGGCCAAGCGCGCGGACGCTTTCAACAACGAAGTCTTCCCGGTGGCGCGGTAGTAATGCACGGCCGCCTCGCACATCGCACCGGCGTTGTAGACATCGTGCTGCCAGTTGTCGTCGCCGCCGTTCAACCCGAAGCGGTGCGTCGGCTGCTGCATCTGGCTGTACGTGTTGACGTAGCCATGCGGGTCTTTCGCTTGGGCCGCGACGATGCGTTCGATGTAGCCGTCCAACCGCTGTTCCAGCGCCAGGTCGCGTTGGGCGGCGAGATAGTCGGCACAGCCGCGAATCATTTCGTAGAGCAGCCCGTCATACCACGGCGGCCCGTTGTGCTTCTCCTTCAACTGCCCGTCCCGGACCCTGTCGAAATTCAGCAGCGTCCCGTCCTTCTCGAACTTCGCCAGGCAATCCGCGATCGTCACCTCGCGCCAGGTCTTGATCTTCGGCGACCAGAAAGCGTCGTCGATGACCACTTGCTGAGTTGGCACTGGCGTCAACTGTGCGCCACGGGCCAGGGGCGCCAGCAGCAGGGCGGTAAGGAGAAGAATGCGTTTCATATTCGTTGTTGTCGTCATTACCACTTGTCCGTACGAAAGGGTCCAGCTGGCAGTCCTTCCTTGTTCATCAGGTTGGGTCGCGCGACTTCGATCCAGCCAAACCGGACAGCGACCGGCTTCGGCACCGCCGCGCTTCGCACCAGCACACAATCGCCTTCGATCACGCCTTCTGCCGGCTCAAACTGTTTGTCGGCGCCGGCGATTTCCAAAAACGTGGGCGGTTGGCCATCGCGAGTCTTCAAGCCCGAACCGACAGCGTCGAACCGCACACGGACGCGGTCGCCTTCGACCTGCATCTCTTTGTAAACCGGGCCGGAACAGACGAGTTCCTTGCGACCGTACGTCTTCGCCAGCGCGAGCAAGGCCAGACGTTCGCCGGGCACGCGCTTGTTAGAGGGATGCACGTTGTCCAAGTCCGTGATCGAATCGTGAATCACCGCCATTCCGCTGTTGGCAATCGGCGACAGCGCCGCCGTCTGCGCCTCCCAGAACAGCGGCAACCCCAGCGGGCCGACGGGCTTGTCCTTTAATGGTCCAACCCGTTTCTGCGAGTAACGGAAAGGAGCGATCTGCACGTAGAAAAAAGGAAACTCGCCCTGTCCCCACAGCGAACGCCACGCCGCCACATGCTTCGTGAGCAGATCTGCGTAAACGTCCGACTGAGACCTTTCCAAGTTACTCTCGCCCTGATACCAAAGCGCCCCGCGAAGGCCATACGGTGCCAGCGGCTCGATCATCGTTTTGAAGGACCTGCCGCCCGGCGACCACGCCTGAATCGGAGTGGCTCCGACCGAGGCATGAAGCACGCCCACCGGGCGTTTGAGTTCGCGCCGCAACTCCCGGCTGAAAAAGTAAGCCACCGCCGAGTCGCCGTCCGTGCGGCTCGCCGTGAGGTTCGCGCGATTCGCCGCGCGCCACACACCCGCCAGTTCGCGTGGCGATTGGATGGCATCGTTGCGAATCACGGTGAACTGTCGCACCCACGGATCGTCCGCCTCTGCCAGCGCCTTCTCGCGGTCGGCGATACTCTGAGCGAAATTCAAGTGCATGTTCGACTGCCCTGATGCCAGCCAGGCTTCGCCGACGAGAACGTCGTGAAGCGTGAGGCGTTCCGCCTTCGCCGAGGCTACGGCGGACAAGTCGGCGGCAAAAGCGGCCGGAACGGCCAGACTGAGCGCGAGTAGTCCCGTGAGGGTGAGTGTGGAGTGTTTCATGGCAGGCAGGTCCTTTCGGGGGCGGGGTTGGATTGACCGTCTTGTGATCTCGTTCATCTGCTTCTCCCTGCGGCTCCCGCGACCGTTAGGGATGCTGCTTATGTCATTTCCTTGTTTCTGGTCCGTGTCGTGGACGGCAATGCCGGTCTTCATGTTCCTGTCTCCTTTAGTACTGCGCCGTCACGGTTGCGTTGCCGGTCAGGCCATTCAGGGCGATGGCTTGCTTTCTTGTCCTTGGCTGTCCTTGGTTGAGGGTGGCGGCGCCGGTTGCGCCAAGGCGGCGGTGAACGCTTGATGAGTCGTCCAAGCCTGTTCTTGCATCTGCTTGATGTATTCCGGCTTCAGGGGCAGTTCAAAGAATGCTGTTGGGCCATCTGCCGGCTGCTGCATGTGTTTGAAGCGTGTCGCCGATTCAGGCAAGGTGCTTGGGGACCAAGCCCCGACGGGCGAGACGTTGAACAACGTGGTGTGTATCTGGCAGGCGAGCACGTACGCGCCCATCCAGGTAAACTTGAAGGCGTAGTAGAACTGGTACGGCCCTTTCTTCTCGCCCGTGGTCTGGAACAGAGTGCCAAATGACAGGGCGCTGGAGACAACCGGCGCCTTGGCGGCGCGCGCGGCGGCCACTTCCTTCGGCAGGATGCGCTTGACCGGCATGTAGTGGGAGTTCCCATAATAATAACCGTGCGCCTCGAAGCCGAACGGCAGCAGCAGGTATGTCTTGAACCCCTTGGCCAACGCAAGGTCCACCAGTTCCGCCTGGAACTCCGGCGGCGCGATCGTGCCGATGAACACGTAGTCCCATCCCTTGCGCTGAGCCAACTCCGCGCGTTGAGCCTGGAAGTTCGCCAGCTTCGCCTTCAACGCCGCTACCTGCTCGGCGCCCGTCGGCGTCTGTTTCGCGGGATCGCGCGGCGTCCGCATCTTGATGGCACTCTCAACACGTTGGATTCGCGCGTCGAGATCGGTCGTCATCCCGGCAACATCATGGCCAATCCAGGCCTTGAGCGCCTCGCTGCCGGCGTCGTCCTCGCGCCGGGCCGGGTACTGACCATCGCCCGGCTCAAGGGTGCAGCGCACGTCCCAGTCCGGATGCGAGTGTTCGGTCATCGCCTCGAAGAACGCCGTCACATCCGAGGTCATCCACTGGCGTGGCCCGCAGAACAGAACGTGAACTAGTTTCTTCGCCTCTTCGGCCGATGCCGCCAACGCGGGCAGTAACAAGCCCAGGCAGCATCCCATC
>CAYOBW010000214.1:0-12136 GCA_964402115.1 uncultured Victivallales bacterium | reverse complement strand
CCTCCCGGCCAGCATTTTCCCTGCTGCCCACAGGGATGCCTATGGGATGCCAGTGTTCCTAATTCTCAATTGTCCCCAGCAGCATCACCCCGCCCGCGTACCAGGTGTTGGCGGCGTACTTCTCGGGGTGGGCGACGAGGTCGGGGCGGTTGTGCTCGAAGAGGATGGCGGCCTTGTCGGGCGCGGTCGCCTCGAGCGTCAGCGTGGCGGTATGCGACGCATCCGGCAGGCCGTCGGCCAGCGTCAACATGGCGAGGCGGTGATACGTGCAGTAACCGTCGATGCGCTTGATGGAGCGCGGCGGCTGGTCGTCCACCTTCGCCTCGATCTGCCCGCCGTCCGGCCCCAGCAGGTCGTACACGCCAACCAGGGTGCCCTTGAACTTGACCGTCAGCGCCGCCCCGGGCTTCTCCGCCTTCCAGAGCTCGGGCAGCCGGTTGCCGAACCGCTTGGCCAGGTTGTCCTGCGCGGGGTCCAGCCGGCGCCAGCCCTCCGTCTTCGCGACCGCGCTCAGCGGCACGAGGCAGGCGTTCTCCCAGTTATCGGCGCGCAGCGGGGCGGGCAACGCGGCCGGGCGCGGGGCGCGCAGGGGCAGGATCTGCCGCATGGCTTGCACGACGGCATTGGTGTAAAGCGCGTGGCCGGTCTCGGGGTGAGGATGCACGCCGTCTTCCGAGAAGATGATCTTTCCGGCCAGCGCCGCCTTCTCGGCGTCCGTTTTGGGCGTGGGAGCCTTGAAGACCACCTTGCCCTCCCCGGCCAGCCGCGCGGCTTCCAGGGCCATGTGGATGGAAGGCAGCCCGTAGTGGTCGGCGACAGCTTCCATGGCGCTGGCGGCGCGCGGGTACTTGCCGGCCTGGAGGTCGGGCAGCATGCCCTCCACGGCCGTGTAGACGAAGCAGATATCCGTCGCGGGATTCGCGCGCAGGGTTTGCCGGACGATGCCCTCCATGGCCTGGTGGATCCGCTCCGGGGCGGCGCCGCCGTCGTTCACGGCGAACTCGACGAACAGCAGGTCGGGCTGGTGGCGGAGGACATCATGGGCGAGGCGGAACGCGCCGAGGTCGGATCCCGTGCCGCCGATGGCGGCATTGATCTCGCTGATCGCGGCGTTGGTGTACTGCCGCCGGAACCAGGCCAGCGTCTTGGGCCGCCAGCCCTCCTGCGCCGTGATGCTCCCGCCGAGGTAGGCGATCCGCACGGGCTGGCCGGCGGCAAGTTTCGCCGCCGCGGCGGGCAGCCCCAGCCGCGGCGTGCAGGCCACGGCGTCGCGCAGCGGGTAGGCGTCCGCGCCCCACGTCGCTGCCGCCAGCAACCCCGCCAGAACCGCCGCACCCCAGCCTGTGGCCTGCCTCATGCCGTCCCCTCCTGTCAGTTGCGCACCGCCATTTCCTCCGCCCGCCGGTTCGCGGCCAGGATGCACTTGATCAGCGCGGAGCTGAACCCGGCCTGTTCGAGCTGATTCAGGCCCGCGATCGTGCAGCCGCGTGGCGTGGTGACCCGGTCGATCTCGGACTCGGGGTGCCGGCCCGGCACCTGCAGCAAGCTGGCGGCGCCCTTGGCGGCCTGCGCGGCGAGCCGCTGGGCGTCGTGCGGGGTGAAGCCGATCTCCACGCCCGCCTCCATCGCGGCGCGGATGGCCCGCATGAAGAAGGCGATGCCGCTGGCGCCCAGCGCGGTTGCCGCGGACATCTGTTCTTCGCGGAGCACGAGCGTTTCGCCCAGGGCGGAGAAGAGGGCGCGCGCGCGCTCGATGGGCGCCGGCGCCTGGCGGTCCGCCGCGAGGCAGGTCATGGAGGTCCGGATGGTCAGGGCCGTGTTGGGCATGGCCCGCACCAGCGGCACATGCTCGCCCAGGTGCGAGCGCAGGTGGGCCAGGGTGATGCCCGCCATCACGGAGATGACGGTATGGCAGTCCGGCACCAGGCTCGGCGCCAGTTCGCGCAGCACGGCGTCGCCGTGCTGGGGTTCGACCGCCACCAGGACGATCGCCGCATCGCGCAGCGGCGCCGTGTTGCTGGTGCTCGTGGCGAAGCCCTGCGCGCGCAAAGGTTCGAGTTTGGCGGCCTGGATATCGCACAGCACGATCCGGGCCGGCTTGAGGAAGCCCGCGGCCGCGAGCCCGTTGGCGACCGAGGTGCCGATGTTGCCCGCGCCGATGATGACCAGACGCTCCTGCTTGCCCGTTTTGCCCTGCCGCATGCTACCCCCGCGCTTTCCGGCACGCGCTTCGCGCCGTTCCGTCCCCGCGAAACCCCGTCCGCGGGCACCGGCGCCCCAACGTGCCGGAGACGTGCTAACCCATTCGCCGGTGCAGGTCAAGCCCGGGGTGCACAGGTCTGCAGCCCCCCGACATCTCGCCTGCCCTCCCCCTGGCGCCGCGCGCCACGCCCCCTGCCTCTCCCCGCGGAGCAGCCCCTGCCCCGCTGCAGCTAGTGAATTGACCGTTGCGGCAACTCCCACACTTTGTTAAGTGTGGGAGTGCATGAGCGCGAAGTCATCGCAGGAAGATCTGAGGCCGACCCTGTGGCGCACCTGCCGGGCCCTCGCCAATCGCCGGCGTCTGCGCGTGCTGCAGTCGCTGCTCGACGGAGCGCCGCGGACGGTGTCGGAGGTTGCGGCGCTCAACCAGCTTTCGGAAGTCTCGGCCAGCCAGTGCCTGCGCACGCTGAACGCCAGGGGCGTGCTTCGCGTGCGGCGCGTGAGCCGCTGGGTGACATACCGCATCGGCCACGATCCCTCCGTGCCGGAGACCAAGTCGCTGGTGCGGGCCCTGCGGCGGCAGCTCCGCGGCGGGGACCAGGCCCTGGAAGCGACCTTCAGGAACGTGACAGCCTTCACGCATGCGCGGCGCATGGACATCATGCGCGCGCTGGCCCGTCGGGACGACCTGACGCTCGAGTCACTGCGCTGCGCAACGGGCATTTCCGCATCCGCCCTGTTCCGCCATCTGCACAAACTGGACGGCCGGGGATTGGTCCGCAAGGTTGACGGACGTTACAGCTGCGCAACGCCAGGAAGCCTGCTCTTGCGGATTCTGGTCCGGCTGATCCAGGCGAACTGATGCGGGCGGACTCCCACACTTAACAAAGTGTGGGAGTCCACCCGCGCGACAGGGCTTGCCAGCGCCAAGCCGGAAAGCAGCACGTGGCCATGAGAAAGAGCATGACGAGCCGGCCCCCCGGCCCGGGCGGGCAGGGCGGAACCCGGCTGCCAGGCGTCGCGGCCGCGGCGGCGCGCCGAGCGGTGCGATCCGGCGACGGCGCGCGGCCGGGAGCACACGGGCATCCGCGGAGCGCGTGCGCCCCGCTCTGCCTGCTGGCCATGACCGTCGCCGCACAGGCCGCCGAACCGCTGCGCCTGCGCGCCGGCGACGCCGAGGTCTGGCTCTCCGCGGACCACGGCGCCCTGGTGCGCTGCGCGCCGGCCGCCGCCACGGGCACGCTCGCGCGCAGCGGCGCGGATGGCCTTTGGACGGCGCGCTTCCAGGACGGGCGCGTGGTGCGTGCGGCCGACTTCCAGCCCGGCCCCGACGCCGGGCGCCGCTTCACCGCAACGCCCGCCAACGGCGCGCTGCGACTGACCTACACCGCGCCGGAGCTGCGCGTCGACATCCTGGCGACGCCGGGCGCCGACGGTCTCGATCTCACCGCCACGCTCGAGCCCGCCACCAACGCCGTGCTCGATTTCGCCCTGCCCGCCCGCCTCTGGTTCGACCCGGCACGGGTGACGCGTTTCGTCGCCCCGCTGACGCCGCACCAGGGCGTCGGCGCAGCGCTCAACCGCCGCTTCTTCGAGCCCCGGCCGCCGGATCAGCCCGCCGGCTGGCAGCCGCTCGCCGTCGGCGGCGCGCCCTACGCGCGGCTGGCGCCTGACGGGCTCGTCATGCGCGACCTGCGCGAGCCGGCCATCGCCCTGCGCGCCACGGACGAGGGCCGCGCCTGGCTGGGCGCCGCGCTGGCGGAACGCTGCGCGGCCGTCGCGGCCACCGTGTCCCGCCCGCCGCGCGGCGCACAGGTGACCGCCGTCCTGCTCGACTCGGACCACGGCCCCTTCCTCCATGCCCTCCGCCTCCCGGCCGACCCCGACGCCGGCGGCCGGCTGTGGCGCTTCAGCGGCCAGTTCCCCGAGCCGGCGGGCGGCCTCGCGGCCGAAACCGTCGCCGCCATCCTCCGCAAGCTGCGCGCAAACGGGGCGGCGCGTCCCCGCCTAGCCCTCGTCGAGGCGTGCAACGGCCCGTCTGCCGGCGCGTTCGCCAACCTGCCCGTCGCCGCGTGGCGCCGCGCGCTCGAGGCGCTCGCCCCCGCACTGGGCGCGCGGTGCGTCTGCCTGCCCACCCCCGCGGCCCTGCGCGCGGCCCTGGCCACGAACGACTGCCTCGCCATCGTCAACCCCTACGGCGAATGGCTGCCGGCCGCGGACGGCGCGGAGCTCGTCGCCACCGCGGACGCCATCGGCGCCTACGTGCGGCGCGGCGGCCACTGGTTCGAAACCGGCGGCTACTCGCTGCATACCGCCCTCCAGCCGCAGCCCTGGCTCCGGGGCGGCGGCGACTACCCACCCGTGTTTGCCGACTTCCTGCGGCTCGAAACGACGGCCGGCTGCCTCTCGCTTTTCCGCGTCCAGCCGCGCACGTGGGCGCCGTGGGCCGCGACCCGGAACCCCGCCGCCGTATGCGTGCCCGGCCGCCTCGCCTATGGCGGCGCCGCGGAGGGCGGCTGGTGCGAGCGGGCTTTCGGCACGTATGTTCCTGCAGGCCGGCGCTGGCAGGCCCCTGTGGTCCGCCTGCGCTTCGGCCAGCCCCTGGAGGACGACCTGCGGCACTATCGCAGCGCCAACGGACTGACCGCGCGCCTGGCCGACAAACTGGCCCCGGCCCTGCTCGAGCGACTGCGCCAGGCCGTGCTGATCAAGTTCAACGGACCGGCACGCGACAAGCTGGCCGCGCTCGACAGCCTGCCGGTCCCGGCGCTGCTGCATGACGCGGACTACCTCAAGGGCGGCTTCGACAAGGAGTACCCCGACCACCTCCCGCCCCACCCCTCCTTCGGCACGGCGGACGACCTGCGCACCTACCAGCAACGCGCCCGCGAGCGGGGCCACCTCGTCATGCCCTACACCAACCCGACCTGGTGGTGCGACGATCCGCCCGGCCCCACCTTCCAGGCCGCCGGCCGCGCGCCGCTGCTGCGGCAGCTCGACGGCACCCCGCTGCGCGAGCGCTACGGACGGAACGAGGGGTGGACCATCTGCTACTGGCACCCCGCCGTCCAGGCCGCCAACCGCCGGACCCGCACGCAGTTCCGCGACACCTTCCCGGTGGACGTGCTCTTCCAGGACCAGTGCGGGGCGCGCGGCTGGCACTACGACACCAACCCCGCCGCCCCGGCGCCGCACGCCTATGTCGAAGGACTGCTGTCCATGCTGGCGGAAGACGCGACTTACCTGCCCCTTTCCACAGAGGATGGCTGGGACCGCGTCGCCAACGTGGCGGTGCAGCTCTGCGGCTTCACCTTCGCCCTCTGTCCCGAACCGCGCGCCATCGCCGTCACAGGGTTCAAGAGCCTCTACCCCCCCGACACAGCCACGCTCTACCCGTTCGTCCAGCAGTGCGCCCACGAGCAGGCCCTGCTGCTGCACCACGACCTCGGCAAGTTCGTCATGGACCAGCCGACGCTCGCCTGGACGCTCGGGCTCGGATTCGGCCTCAGCTACGTGACATCCGCGAACGAGCTCCGCGATCCCGCGCGCCAGGCCTGGCTGGCGTGGCTGGCCGTACTGCAGAAGACCGTCTGCGCCCGCTCTGCCGGGGCGCCCGCCGGAGCCTTCGCGCACACGCCGGGCAGCCCGCGCAGTCACGATGACGGCGGCTTGCGCGCCGTCTACGGCGAGGTGACGGTGCACGCCAACCTGGGCGACACGCCGCGCGGCGTGGAGGGGGTGGCGCTGGCCCCGTACGGCTTTCGCGCCGACGCACCCGGCCTCGTCGCGGCCGGCGGCGCCGCCCCGACCGCGGCGGACAGCGTCGCCGTCCGCGCGGAGGCAGGCGACACGCTGACGGTCTGGCTCTACGGGGCGCCGGGACAGGCTGCCGCCGTCCCCCTGCCGGAACCCGTCCCCGCCCGGCTGGAGGTGCGCTTCGACACAGGCGCGGTCCTGCCAGCCGTCGCCGTGGACGCGGGCACGGCGCGCTTCCGCCTGCCGGAAGCGGCTTCCGGCACACCCTCCCTCCGACGCGTCTGGCACGCCACCGCCCGCCCCGCCGCGACACCGTAGCCGCGGAGACGGCGCGGATCCGCCCGCGGACGGTTCGCGGCCCCGCCAGCGAGCCGCTAAGAGAATCGCAGGCGGACTGGCGCTGGCGGACTTGACATCCCCCTGCCTGCGCTCTAGATTTTGGCACCAGGAAGGCCAGAAGGGCCAGGGGGAGCAGCATGGCAAGCGTTCCGCAATTCGATTGCACCGGTACCACGGTGCCAGCCGGGTACATGACGATCGCGCTCAGTCCGGAGCAGCGAGAGGCCCCGTTGCGGGTGGCCGTCCTGGCGCGCAAGGAACCCGACAGCGTGGGGGGCTCCCTCGTCCTGCTGCGCGACAACCTCGACGGCAAGGTCTATCTGGGCGCCGTGCAGGACGCGGCCGGCAAGGTGCGGCAATGGGTGGAGATCTGGGTGCAGACCGTGGCGGGCATCGCCGGCACGGCCGCCGCCTACCGCGAAACCCTGACCAACGCGACACTCGACGCCCGCTGGAGCGCCTTCGCCCGTTCGCTCGGCAGCCTCGACACCGGCGGCCTGCTCGAGACCGGCTGGGAGAGCAGTCATCCCCCGCCCTTGCTGCTGGACCTCGACAAGGGGCAGCCGCTCGTGCCCACGGACCCCGCGGAGAACGCGCCGTGGCGCTTGTGCGAGGACGATGCGCTGCTCCAGCTGCACGGCCTGCCCCCCTACCGCACCACCCTGCACCGCTACCTCTGCATCCGCCACGGCCAGAGCGGCGCGGTCATCTTCGCGCCGACGACGCCCGAGGCGCCGACCAACGATCACACGATCCGCACCAGCCAGCTGCCCGGCTATGGCCAACGCGTCGTGCCGTTCAACCTCGAAGGCGGCCTGCTGCTCGTGCGTCCCTACTATCCGCTCAGCCTGAACGACTACGTGGACGTCCTGAGCGGCGCCGCCTGGCAGGGCGTCCTGCACGGTCGCGAGCATCTCGATCCCGAGCAGGCGGGCACGAGGCTGGGCCACGAGGATGCGCCGGGGCGACTTTTCCTGGCCGGCCAGGGGCGCCACGGCCGGCTCGTCGAAGCGTTGCACCTGAAACTGTGCCTGCTCGCCCGGCTCTTCCGGCTGACCCGCGACGTGGTCCAGCAGCAGCAGCGCCCGCTGCTGAACCTCACGGCGGATTCCTTCCGCGTGCGCTGCGGCGGCGCGGACGAGACCCTGCCCTTCCTCTGGACCACGCAGACGACGCTCACCGACGCCGGCGACGCGGCCATCCTGCCGATCACGGACAGCGAGACCCAGTACTACTTCCGGGCGCGCGAGCGCGACGTCTCCGTTTACCGACCGGCCGCGGGCGTGGCGGCCCGGGGCCGCGGCGTGTTGCGCATCCGGCGCGTCTTCGACGAGCCGCGCCGCGGCGCCATCGTCGAGGGCACCTTCCAGCCGCGCGAGGACATCGCCGTGGACCGCCACGATCTGGTGTGGTTCCGGATCAATCTCAAGGACACGGCAATGGACCTGTACGCGACCCTGGAGCAGGACCGCGCCCTGGCCTACGGGGAGTGGCGCTTCCGCACGGTCGGGCAGCGCCTGGGCGAGCCGCGCAAAGCCGAGCTGAGCGCCGCCGAGGGCGCGCCGCTGCAGAACATCCCGTTCGAAGTCTTCCCCTTCCTGAGCTCGCCGTGCGACCTGTACGCCCTGGCCGTCATCGGCGTGCGCACCCTGCTGGTCAACAGCCGGTCGCGGCTCGCCGTGGCGCTGGACGAGCTGACGAGCCTGGCCCGCGAAGCCGGCAAGGACGGCGGCGGGGAGCTGTCCGCGCGGCTGGGCGAGCGCTTCGCGCAGGACCCGCGCTGGGCGGAAGCGCTGGGGCCGCACCGGCTGCTCGAAGCCGAGCTGTCGTCCGCGGAGGCCTTCGCCGCGCTGCCCGCCACCGTCTGGTGGGACACGCTGGCCATGCTCATCCGCATGCTGCCCGGCGTCAGCACCCACAGCACGTGCCGGGACTACGGCGACGCCCCCGCCAGGGCGTTGCAGGACGTTTTCCAGCGCGCCGTCGCCGAAGCCGAGCGGCTCGTGCGGCTCACGCGCAGCCTGATCGTCACGGATTGGCAGGATAACCGCGAGGTCTGCGGCGTGCTCGACGCGCTGGCGGCCAAACTGGGAACGAAGGTCACGGGCGCGGCACGCGCGCCCTGAGCGCAGCGGACCGGGGCGGAGGCCCCGGGAGAAGGGAGAGGAACACATGCAAGGGGCAATCGGCTGGCTGGTAAGGGCGGGATGCGTGGCGGGCCTGGCATTCACGACCGGCTGCGCGTCGCACATCGCGCCGCACACGGTGACCGTTTCCATGGCTGAAACCATGGCCGACGCGGCGGGGGTTTACCCGTCGGTCGAAGTGCATCTCGTCGCGCTGGACCCTCTCGACAGCCGCGTCTTCGAGCGGATGGCCGTCTCCGACTATTTCAACCCCAACCGGCGCATGACCCGGCTGGACAAGCACCTGATGGCCTTTGGCGGACAGAAGGCGGACACCCTGATACTCCAGCGCAACGACCCCATCTGGCGGCGCTGGGACATCAGCGGCGCGGCCGACCTCTTCACCCTGGCCGACCTGCCCGGCGTGCAGCCCGCCGGCAACCAGCTGCGCGACCCGCGGCGCGAGGTTGTGCCGCTGCACCGCTCGCGCTGGTGGTTCCCGCGCAAGCAGAACCTGAAGTTCATGCTGGACCGCAACGGCATCTACTACGTGGGCCCCAAGAAGTACCGGCGGCAGCAACCCCTGGAAAACTATTGAGCGGCCAGTAACGACAGCCGTGCGATTCGGCAACGGGAGGACGAACTATGAACAGGCAGGCAGGACGGTGGATGGGTGCAGGGCTGGCGGCGGCATGTCTCGCAGCCGGGTGCGTGAGCTGGCGCCCGACTGTGCGCGAAGCGCGGTTCATCGTGCACGATACGCTGACGCGGCTGCAGTACGCCCGCAACGCCGAGGTCATCAAGGACAAGGGGCTGATCGTCGACAGCACCTTCCAGGTCGGCGACGAACGCTTCCGCTATGACCTCCTCCAGTACGAGCTCGCGCGCGACACGCGCATCGAGGTCGCCGGCTCCGCGACCTCCTTCCGCAAGGGCAAGCTGAAGCGCGAAGAGCACATCGACATCCCCTGGCACGCGCTCAGGGCGGTCACGGTCAAGGAGAACCGGATGAACACCGGCGGGTACATCGGGTACTTCGTCACGTTCACTTATCGCACGAAGAACGACTACGGCGACAAGGGCGAGGAGGCGTTCACGATCGGCGAGATGATCCCGGACGTCAACGTCCGCCGCGACACCGTACACAACCTCGTGCTCGCGCTCAAGGTGCTCTGCGGCCAGCTCAGCCCCGGCCAGTATGCGCGGAACTACCGCGAGGACGGCACCATCGACGACTCGTACGCCCCGCCCGCGCAGCGCGTGCGGCATGTCGAGGAGCAGCCGGGACAGTGGCAGGATCCACGCGACTACCGCCGCCCGGAGGCGGTTACCACCGAACCGGTGGCGCCCGTGGCGCCCACGGAGCGCGGCCCGAGCCTGCAGGAGCGGCTGCAGGGCACCATGGACAAGGCCTCGAATCCGCCTTCCGTGTCGGACGCGAAGTCGGCGGTGGACAACCAGGTGTCCAATGTCGGCGACAAGGCCTCGCAGGTGACGAGCAAGGTCGGCGACGCGAAGGGCGTCAGCGACCAGGCCACCTCGCAGCTCAAGGAGCTGAAGGATCTTTTCGACCGCGGCCTGATCGGCGACGATGTCTACAAGGAGCGCCAGGCGCAGATTCTCAACTCGGCGCTGGGCAAGTAGGCCGGCGTTCCCGGCTGCGCTTGCACGGCCCGGCAGGCAGGTCCCCCGCCGCACGGCGGGGGGCTGCACAGGAGGTGTAACCATGCATCGTATCTCTGCATTTGGCCGGCTGACGGTAACCGCGGCGCTGGGTTGCTGGCT
Organism: uncultured Victivallales bacterium; assembly: GCA_964402115.1. Taxonomy (GTDB): domain Bacteria; phylum Verrucomicrobiota; class Kiritimatiellia; order UBA8416; family CAYOBW01; genus CAYOBW01. The sequence continues at coordinate 1,928 of CAYOBW010000214.1, read as the reverse complement.
GGGCGTTGCGGCCCAGGCCCGGGCGCAAGCGCCGGCGGAGTCCGCGGATCCGTACGCGAACGAAACCCGGGAGCAACGTGACGCCCGCATGCAATGGTGGCGGGAAGCCCGCTTCGGCATGTTCATCCACTGGGGCGTCTACGCCGTGCCGGCCGGCACCTACAAGGATAAGCAGATCGGCGGCATCGGCGAGTGGATCATGAACCGCGGCAAGGTCCCCATGGCCGAGTACCAGGCCTACGCCAGGCAGTTCAACCCCGTGAAGTACGACGCCGACGCCTGGGTGCAGGTGGCCAAGAAGGCGGGCATGAAGTACATCGTCATCACCTCCAAGCACCACGACGGCTTCACCCTGTTCCCGTCGGCCGCAACCAACTGGGGCATCGGCTGCACCCCGTACGGGAAGGACCTGCTCAAGCCGCTGGCCGACGCCTGCCGCAAGCACGGCCTCAAGCTCGGCTTCTACTACTCGCAGGCGCAGGACTGGAACAACGGCGGCTCCGCCTCCGGCGGCAAGTGGGATGCGGCCCAAAAGCGCAGCATGGACGAGTACATCGACCGGGTGGCGGTGCCGCAGGTCAAGGAGATCCTCTCCAGCTACGGCGAGTTCCCCGCCGTGCTCTGGTGGGACACGCCCACCGACATGAACAAGGAGCGCGCGGAGAAACTCCTGCCGCTGCTCAAGCTCAAGCCCGGCATCATCCACAACAACCGCCTGGGCGGCGGCTACCGGGGCGACACGGAGACCCCCGAACAGCACATCCCGGCCACCGGCTTCAAGGACCGCGACTGGGAAACCTGCATGACCCTGAACGGCACGTGGGGCTTCAAGAGCTACGACCACAACTGGAAGTCCACCGAGACGCTCGTCCGCAACCTGATCGACATCGCCAGCAAGGGCGGCAACTACCTGCTGAACGTCGGCCCAACCGCCGAGGGCGAGATCCCGCAGCCCAGCATCGACCGGCTGCTCGAGGTCGGCAAATGGATGGACGTCAACGGCGCGGCCATCTACGGCTCCACCGCATCGCCCTTCGCCAAGCTGACCTGGGGCCGCTGCACCAAGAAGGTGACGGAGACGGGCGCAACCCTCTTCCTGCACGTCTTCGACTGGCCGGCCAACGGCAAGCTGACCCTGCCGGGCCTGCGAACCAAGGTCAAGAGCGCGAAGCTTCTGGCCGGCGGCGTGCCGGTCGAGGCGGCCAACGAGGGTGAAAGCGTTGTCGTCAAGCTTCCGGCCCAGGCGCCCGATGCCATCGCCAGCGTCGTGGCCGTGGAACTCGACGGCGCGCCCGATGTCGCCAAAATGCTGCCCGGCCCCGATGCCAAGGGCGTGATCGAGCTCACCGCCGCCACGGCCGACATCCACAACCACCTCGGCAGCGAGGCCAAGCTGCAGGGCGATCACATCGGCTTCTGGATCAGTCCGAAGGTCACCGTCTCCTGGGATTTCAACGCCGCGCAACCGGGACGCTACGCCGTGGCCCTGGATTACGCCAGCACCGGCGCATCCCAGTTCAGTGTCGGCTTGGGCGACGCGAAGACGCCGGCCAAACTGGAGTCCACCGGCAGCTACGAGAAGTTCCGGCAGGCCAGCCTGGGCGAGGTCGAAATCAAGGCCGCCGGCCAGCAGAAGCTCGTGGTCGCGCCCCAGGACAAAGGCTGGAGCCCCCTCAACCTGCGCACGCTGTCGCTGACGCCGGCGAAGTGAACGACCGCTGCGCGAGCCCTGTCCCCCGCCTCACGGCGGGGGCTACGGGGATGAACATTCCTCTTCCCTTCCCTCCCCGTAGCTGCCGCCGTGAGGCGGCGGACCGGCCCCTTCACGACCCCGTCCCCCGCGTCACCGCGGGGGCTACGGGGGAGGAACGTCCCTCTTCCCTTCCCTCCCCGTAGCTGCCGCCGTGAGGCGGCGGACCGGCCCCTTC
>CAYOBW010000213.1:0-12199 GCA_964402115.1 uncultured Victivallales bacterium | reverse complement strand
ACCATCGGATGGGGATGTCGATACCGATTCCGATACCGACCCCGACGCCGAGTGGCATTCCTCCCACAACCCTTTCGCTCTTCCTCTCTCTGTCCGTTCCGCCAACGCCGATTCCAACTCCGATTCCTCTTGCCCTGCGTGTGAAATGCGACTATTCTGGTCGCATTTGTTGTGGGGAAGAAAGGTGCGTATGTCCGCTGAGCCGACGCCATCAAATGCCGAGTGGGTGAGCGGAGTGTGGGGGGTGGGCTGGCGCCTGCGCCGGGCGTGGGTGGAGCAGCAGGCCTGCATGCGGGCCGTGCATGCCCTGGCCGATGACCTGGTCCAGTCGCCGCCCGGCACGCCACCGGCCTATGCGGTGCGCACGGGGGTGGTGCCCGCCTCCTGGTACACGCTGCGCAAGAACCTCTTCTCGACGCTCTTCCACACGATGTACCTGGTGCTCGAGCTGCCCGCCCCCCGCCGGTTGCTCTACGGCAAGCTCAACTACCTCTTCCGGATGTGGGTCACCAGCGCCGACAACCTGCTGGACAACGAGGACAAGAGCGTGCTGCCGCTGGAAATGCCCGCGCAGTCGCGTGTCATGCGCGAAGTCGTCACGGTCATGGCGGCCGATCGTCTGCTCGGGCGGATTCTGCGCGAGGCGGAGGACGACGGCGTCATCAGCCGGCGGCAGGCAGACGCACTGGCCGATGAATCGCTCCGGCTCCTGCTGCCCAGCGCCGCGCAGGAGGCGACGGAGGAGGGGGGGATCGTCCGGCAGGCGTCGCCCTCCTATGTGCTCGAAACCGTGCATGTCTTGAAAACCGGCCTCCTGTTCAAGCTCCCGTTCCTCGGCCCCGACGTCGTCGAGACGGACCTCGATCGCGGTTGTGTCGAGCGGCTGAAGCAGGGCCTGCTGCGGTTCGGCGTGGGGTGCCAGATTCTCGACGACGTCCGCGACCTGGCGCGCGACGTGCGCGAGCGCCGCCACAACTACCTCCTGGCCGTGCTGGAGCAGGCGGGCAGTCCGCTGCCGACCGCCTGGGCGACGCGCGGGGTGCTGCCCGGCGAGCGCCTCTACATGGAGGCCCCGCAGGCCGCGTTGGCGGCAGCGCGGCTGGGCGTCCGCTACCTGACGGAAGGGTTGGGCGAGCTGCAGATCGCCGGCCTGGGGCTGCAGGGGGGGCTGGCCGAGAAGCTGGCCTACTCGATGTTCGTGGTGCTGGACCTGGAGGACTTGCTGCGTGTCTGCGTCACCTCCCATTGAAAGCGCCCCGGCCACGCGCGGCCGGACCCTCGATCACGCCGCGGCGGTGTACGACACGCTGGCCCCGGTGATGACGCTGGGGCAGGAGGGGCGCTACCGCCGGCACGTGCTGGCGCTGCTGGCGCTGCGCGGGCGCGAGCGCGTGCTGGACATCGGGTGCGGCACCGGCACGCTCACCCGCTGCCTGGCGGCGGCGCTGACCGACAAGTCGGAATCCCTGGTGGTCGGGCTGGACGCGGCGCCCCGGATGATCCAGGTGGCGCGCCGCAAGGGCGCGAGCCTGCCCAACATCCGTTTCGACGTCGGGGTCGCGGAGGCGCTGGCCTATCCGGATGCCGCGTTCGACGCGGCGGTTTCGACGTTCTTCTTTCATCACCTGGACGCCGACCTGAAACGGCGCTCCCTGCGCGAGTTGCGGCGTGTCGTCAAGCCTGGCGGCCGCATCGTCATCGTGGACGTGGACGTGCCTTCCAACTGGTTCGGCCGGCTCTGCGCCTGGTCCGGCTACGTGCTCTTTCAGCAGGAGGAGATTCGCGAGAACATCCGCGGCGAGTTGCGGCGGGCGCTGGCGGAAACCCCTTTCGGACAGGTGCGCCGCGTGTCGCACCACGCCGGTTACATCACGGTGTTCGAGATTATCAACTAAACACACGGAAGGAGCGGGACGGATATGAGCGGAAGAACATGGCTGAGCATGGCGGCGGCGTGGTTGGTGGCGGGGGCGGCATGGTCGGCGCCGACCGAGGCGGAGCTGAAGACGGCGGTCGAGAAGTACTTCGGGGACCTGTTCAAGCGTATGGAGCAGGCCGCGGCCCAGCAGCCGACCGACGAGACCTTTCGGACGGTCATGAAGCCGCACCTGGAAGGGATTGAGGGGCTGTACGGGAGCACGCTCATCAACGCGGACTGGGAGATTCGCGCGGTGTACTTCAAGTCGCATTTCCTGGCCGTGGGTTTCAGCCTGCGGAAGGTGAAGGAGCTGGATTACTTCCGGGACCTGATGGCGAAAGCGCCTGCGCCGCAGCTCAGCGAGCCCGGCCATGGCAGCCTTGCCCAGCCGCGGCTGGTTGCCCTGCGGTACCCGGTGCTGAAGGACGGCAAGATGAGCAGCATCGTGTCGCTTATGGTGCGGACGGACGCCTTCCTCGAGGCCGTCAAACTGGACACCTGCAGCGCCTACAAGTTCGTGTGCCTCGGCAAGGACGCGGAGAGCAAGGGGACGCTGTCGGCCAGTCACAAGGAAGTCAAGGTCTCCCTGCCTTCGACCGAGTGGGTCATTCAGTACGAGTAAGCGGAGAGGTGCGGCATGCGCATTCTGGTGGCCGGCGGCGGGGGTGTGTTGGGGCGTAAGTTGATCCAGGAGTGCCTGAAGCGGCACCACGACGTGTCGGCCTTCGCCTACCGCGCGGAGGAGTTCGCGGGCATGACGGATCCGCGGCTCACGACCTTTGCGTGCGATATCACACAGGCGGCGACGGTGCAGGGCGTGTGCGAGGGTGTGGACGCGGTCGTGTCCTGCGTGGGGATCACGCGCCAGACCGGGGCCCTCACCCACGAGGCCGTGGACCACCAGGGCAACGTCAACCTGCTGCGCGAAGCGGAACGGGCGGGCGTGCGGCTGTTTGCCTTCATCTCGCCCGCCGGGGTGGACGAGGGCCACGACCAGGTGCCCCTCCTGCAGGCCAAGTACCGTTTCGAGACGGCCTTGAAGCAGGGCCGCGTACCCTGGCTCATCTTCAGGGCGGGCGGGTTCTACAGCGACCTGGCGGAGATGGGCAAGTACGCCGCCAAGGGCTCGATGTTCCTGGTCGGTTCGGGGCGCAACCGGTTCACCCCGGTGGACGTGAGCGACCTCGCCGCCGTGATGGCGGAGGAACTCGGCGGCGCCGCGAACCGCATGGTCAGCGTCGGCGGTCCGGCGGACATGAGCTGGGACGAGATCGGCGAGGCCTGTTTCCGGCACCACGGCCGTCCGCCCCGGCTCATTCACGTGCCGGTGTGGCTGTGCACGTTCACGCTGGCGCTGCTGCGGCCGTTCTCGAAGAAGTACGACGCGATGGGCCGGCTGATCCTGTTCATGTCCACGACGGACCTGCTGACGGAGAAGCGCGGCCGGACGTCATTTGCGGAGTTCCTGGGCGCGCGGTGACGAGTGGTGCTACGCGGCGTGTGTCAGCCGGAACATGGTGTCTTCGTATTCCCGGCAGACAAGCGACGTCAGCGACGCTGTCTTCCCGTGGTCCGTATTGCAGATGAAGCGCCCGGACAGGGCCTCGAACGCCAGGATCGGTTCGGCCTGCGCGAGGTCGGTGAAGTCAATGTCGTCGCATTCCGCCGCCTCGGCGGCGTCCACCAGGAAGCGGATGAAAGCCTCACCCTCAGGCTTTCGGACGAAGTAGACCGCCAGATCCAGATCGCTGCCTTCCGCCACGACACCGCCCCGGGCCGAGCCGAAGACGACGGCGCAAATAACGTCGCCCCGCTCCGCCAGGTACCGCCCCAGTTGCTCAAGATTGGCGTGCAACATAACCGCGGATCTCGTCCATGAAGCGTTGGAAGTCGTCCAGGTGGCAGCGCAGGATGCCCAAGAGTATCTCGTTGTCCACGATTTCATACCGGTGCACGACGATGTTGCGGAATTGCACCATGGGGCGGTACGCCGCCGCGCTGACAATGGCGCCCATGGATGCGATGGCGTCGAGCGCTTTGCCGGCGGTGGAGGACGGTGGCCGGCCCTCCAGCGCGACAAGGCGGTGGGCCACGTCGGTCACGGCTTCGACACAAATCTGGAGCGCGCGCTCTATGCCCTTCTTGAGAAAGAAATCGGCCTCGAGCCGCGCGCTCGTGACGTCGCCCAGTTCGCGGAGCTTGCGCACGGTTTCGTCAATAATCTCGAGTTTTCGCAGGATGACGCCATTGACTTGCATGCCTGTCTATGTAAGGGCAATCCCAGGACGGCGTCAACGCCGAAAACACGGTTCACGTCTCGCGCCGGCGGATCCACGCCAGCAGCAGCCCCAGCGCCAGCATGGCGAGCGCGACGCGGAGCACGAGGCGCAGCGTGTCGGCGGCGGTTGCGCCGGGCGGGGCGACGGGCGGCGGCGCCAGTTCGGCGGCGACGTTGGTTGACGCGGGCGTGCCGGCGGTCGCCGGCGGCGGCGCGGCGGAGGCCCCCAAGGCTGCAAGATCGGCCAGGATGCGCAGCGCCTCCTCCAGCACCAGATCGTGGTCGTTCGGCTTATCCGGTGTGCCGGCCGCCCCGTTGCGCTCCAGTTCCTTCTGCAGGTTTGCCAGCTCATCCTCCGCCCGCGCGATCTCGCGCCGCGTGGTCAGGTCCAGGGGGAGCGTCGGCGAGCGGTTCATCGCCTCGACACGGCTCAGCACGTTACGGTACGCGAGGAAGCGCGGATCCGCGGCGCAGCGCGCCTCGGAGCGGTTGCGCAGCAGGGGAATGGCGTGGCTGAGGTCCGCCAGGGGGCGGTAGTCGGCCGGCGCCACGCGTTTCCAAGGCAGGGCGTGGTCCAGGTGCTCTTCGCCGAAATCCATGTAGTCGAACGGCGACGGCACGACCAGGTCCGACACGACGCCCTTGACCTGCGTGGAGCTGCCCGTGACGCGGTAGAACATCCACTTGGTCATTTTCAGCGAGCCCAGGTCGGCGTCGAACCCGAGGGGCTCGACCGATTGCACCGTGCCCTTGCCGTGCGTCTGCGTATCGCCCACGATGATGGCGCGGCCGTAATCCTGCAACGCCGCCGCCAGGATTTCCGAGGCCGAGGCGCTGAGCCGGCTGACCAGCACGACTAGCGGTCCGCCGTACACGATGCGCGCGTCGCGGTCGGGCAAGCTCTCGATGGACAGGCTCTCCTCGACCTGCACGACGGGGCCGTCCTTGATGAACAGGCCGGTCATGGTGACGGCCTCGGGCAGGGAGCCGCCGCCGTTGTTGCGCAGGTCCAGCAGGACGCCGTGCACGCTCTGGGTGGCCAGGCCGAGGAGCAGGGTCTCGACGTCGCGCGCGGAGCTGCGAAACGCGGGGTCGGCCGGGTTGTCGATGCCGAGATTGGCGTAGAAAGCCGGCACCGTCACCACGCCCAGCTTGTGGGCGACGCCCGCGCCGTCCAGCGCCTCCCGCACCTTGCTTTGCGCCGCCTGCTCCTCGAGCTTCACCTCGTCGCGCACGAGTTCCACGCGCTTGGTGGTCAGGCCCGTTTTGTCGGTGGCGGGAATGACGATCAGCGTCACCCGGGTTCCCTTCTCGCCGCGCACGAGCCGTACGACCTTGTGCAGCGGCCAGTGGAGGATGTGGACCGGTTCCGCGGCGCCCTGGCCGACGGCGATGATCTTGTCGCCCGGCAGCAGGCGCGTGGGGCTCTTGTCGCGGTCCGCGGGCCCGCCGGGGATTACGCTCACGATGCGGGCGGCGCCGTCCTCGGATTCGAGCAGGGCGCCGACGCCGACGAGGGAGAGCTTCATCTCGATGTCGAAGTCCTCCTCGCTGGCCGGCGAGAAGTACTCGGAGTGCGGATCGTAGGCCTGCGTGAACGCCGAGAAGTAGCGCTGCAGCAGCCACTCGTCGTCCGTGTCGTCCATGATCATCTGGAACTGCTCGTAGCTCTCGAGCAGGCCGGGGATGGAGATGTCGTCCTCGTCCTGCCCGGGCGCCGCGGGGATGGCGTTGGTTGGCGCCGTCGGTGCGGCGGCCGTCGGCGGCGCGTTCGTTTCGGCCATGCGCCGTTCGCGGGCGATGGTGCGGCGCACGAACTCGTTCTTCACGCGCGTGCGCCAGAGTTCGTTCCATTCCGCTTCGTCGCGCGGCCAGGGGGCCTGCTTGCGTTTCCAGGCATACGTCTCCACGGTGTCGAGGTTGAATCCCGCGGCGAGAAGCTTGCGCACGTATGTCACGCGGTCGTGGACGCGGGCCCGAAAAACCTCGAACACGTCGAGCGCGAAACCGACGTCGCCGGCCTTGAGCTGGTCGTCCAACTGGCTCCGGCGGCCGGCGAAACGGTCAATGTCCGCCTGGAGAAAGTAGACGCGGTCGTAGTCCAGCGCGGCCAGGTAGTTGGTGAAAGCGCGGCTCGCGACGATGTCGTCGAACGACTGGCGGGTCAGGTGCTCCCGCGGCAGGACGCGCGCAATGCGGCGGGCCACGCGGCTGTACTGCGGGTCCACGTCGCGCGCCGCTGCCAGCGTGGTCGCCAGCGCTGCCGCGAGCAGGCCGGCCGCCAGCAGTCGGACCTTCCGCCCCGTTCTTCCGTTCAACATGCCCCTTGCCGCCCTTCCCGCCGCCTTCGCCCCGTTCGGCGCGGAAGGGAGGGTACGCCGTTACCGTCCGCCAAGACAAGCGGATTTGCGGGCTGGTCAGAAGTGCCAGATGCCGGACAGGTAGACCTCATGTTCGTCCACGTCGGTGGTCAGGCCGGGCTGATCCGGCACCAGGCTGCCCAGGACGTCACGGCCGAAGGCGTAGCGGTAGGCGATGTCCAGGATCACCTGGCGGCGGCCGGCGCCCCCTCCCAGCGCCCAGCCCGATCCGAGGCTGAAGCCCCAGAACTCGTCCGGCGTGCCCACGGCGGGGCGTTGCTCCCAGGAAAGCCCCGTCCGCAGGGGAATCGTCATGCTCGCCAGGGCGAGCAGGTACTCGACTCCCCCGCGCATGGCCCAGCAGTCGTCCACGTTCCGCTCGCCGTAGGCGGACCCGTCCAGGGGGTTGATCTGCGGTTCGTCGCCGGCGTTGAAGGCGAAATCGGACCAGAGCGTTTCGCTCTGGTGTTTACGAACCCTAAGCGATGACGCTACACCGCCTCCCGCCTCGTCGCAAGCGGTTTTCGCCGGGCGGCGCCATAAAGTCATACAGTCAGTCGTCGTCCAGTCGCCGTGCCCCTTTCCCATTGAAAGCCACGGGCAGGTCAGAATATCCCACTGGACAAGCCGCGCCTGCTTGTGCGAACATACCACATATGAAACTTGCTGTATGGAAGAGGTTCCATGCAAGTTGAGTCTCCCGTGAGGCAGAAAGGATGGATCGGCATGAAACGCGTACTGTGCTGGTTTCCCGTGCTGTTGGCGTGCCAGGCGTGGGCGGGGAATATCATTTCGTTGAACCTGGCGGAAAACGATGGGAATCAGGGGTTCGCGGGCGCCCAGTTCATCGGCCCGCTGAACACGGACAGCGCCCGCTGGAACAGCACCATCAACCGGAGTACGGGCTCGCTCGTCAGCGGGACCAAGGCGGCGCTCGTGGACGACAACGGCGTGGCCACGGCCGCTGCGGTCAGCTGGACCTGCAGCAACACCTACTGGAACAACGACGGGGCTGGCGACGACGAGCACAAGTTGGCCGTCGGCTACCTGGACGACGGCGGCGCCGGTGTAACGGTCACGTTCACGGGTATTCCTTATGCGCGCTACCGCGTCTACGGGCTTTGCGGTTCGGATCAGAGCTGGCCGAACACCTTCCCCTGGCGGAACTGGCAGGTGAATGGCGCCTGGGTGTTCAGCGGCGGCAGCGGCACGTCGGCGACCTCCTACGGCGGGGTGACCCCGAACTACGCGAACAACGGTGTCTACTGGACGGAGAGCATTCCCGGCGTGGCCGTCGGTAACTACTGGACGCTCGAAACCAGCGGCTCGACCTGCACCATCCAGGGGCAGAACGGGCTGGCCGGGGCGCGGGGCTCGCTCACGGGCGTTATCATCGCGGAGGTTCAGGCCACGGCGCCCGCCCTGCGGGCGTACGACCTCTTTTCGGGCGCCGCCGCTGGCGACGTCTCGCTCAACGCGCAGAACTACACGTCGCCCGACATCAAGGGTTTCGCAGGCGCCTGGACCCGGCGTGGCGGAAATGCGCGCACCGCGCGCAACTTCAACAGCGACGCCGGTGTCGGACCGCAGCCGACCGGCGGCAATGCCGCGCTGGGCGGCGTGTGGGACTCGAACCCGGGCTACGGCACGGGCATCTACTGCGCCCGGCTGCTGCAGCCATCCGCGCACGTCAACTTCGCGCAGGATGGCACGTACTACCTCAGCTTCTACGGCATGGCCTCGGGAGACAGCGCCGTGAACTGCGGGCTGGCCACGGGGCCCGACGCGTCCGACCTCTTCGTCAACGCCGGCCTCATCTGGAACAACGCGACGTCCATCGGGGGAACGGGGGGCGATGCCAGCGACAAGTTCTACATCGGCCAGGGGCCGCTGAACGCGAACAACGGGCCCTACGGCGTGCGGGTCTTCGGCAACAAGACCGTCAACAAGGAAGGGAGCCTGTTCTTCGTGCTGCGGATCCAGACCCGGGCGGCGGCCAACGACACCCTGTCCATGACCGTGTACGACAGCGCCAGCACGCTGGACAGCGACCCCGCGGCCGTCAGCTGGACGGCCACGTATGCGTTCGCCAGCTCGGCCACGTTCACGCACCTGCTCTTCGGGTTCAATGGCGCCGGCGGCCTGCAGTTCGACGGCGTGCGCTTCAGCACGTCGTGGGCGGAGGCGGTGGGGCTCTACGGCGCCCCCGCCGACGTCATGGCCCTCGGGTTCAACTTCGTCGGCAACACGACGGTGGGCAATTTCACCTCCGGCACCAGCCCCGGCGCGCTGGCGGTCAACGAGCTGGCCGGGGCGCCCGGCTTCGTGCAGCGCTACTGGAACAACCTGCAGACGGACTGGAACGGCAACGGCGGCGCCCCCGCGGTGCTCGTGAATGGCGCGGGCCAAGCGACGGCCACGACGATCGAGTATGACTCCAGCGGCGTCTACGGCACCCGGATCGGCGACAAGACCCCGCTGAATCGCCTCATGCGCGGCTACCTCGACGACGCCACCGGCAGCCAGCCCTACGTCAACCTCTACAACATCCCCTACGGCAAGTACAAGGTGGTGCTCTATGCGGACGGCGACGTGGGCGCGGGCGGGCTCTACGGCCCGTACTGGCTGGAGACCACGGGCGGCTCGCCGCTGACGCCGCGGGTGTACCTGCGCGCGACCTACGGCTGCTTCGCGGGGGCCTTCACGCAGGCCTCGGCCAGCTCCACCGACAAGTCCGCGCCGGACAGCGGCAACTTCGTGGTGTTCGACAACGTGCAAGCGCTCAATGTCCGCATCCGTGGCTTGTACGAGAACGCGCCCGCACCGCTCTCGCGCGGCGTCATCAACGCGTTCCAGATCGTCGAGATCCCCACCCAGGGAGCCCTCTTCTCGGTGAGGTGACATGCACACGCACGGGGAGACGGCACGGCGGGCGCTGTGGGTCGCGGCGGTGGCGTGCGCGGCGCTCGGCGGCGCGCCGGCGCCGGCGGCGGACATCGTCAGCTTCACCGGGTACTCCGCGTGGACCAACGGAACGATCGCGGCTGCGCTTCCGCCGGCGTGGGACGCGCCGGGCGTGGCGGACACCCATGCGGATGGGGCGTCGGTCACGTGCCGGCTGCTGCAGGCCGGCGCGGACGTGTGGGCGGTTTGGGCGGAGGCCGACCAGGGTACAAGTGCGCTGGCGTCGTGGACGGCGGCCCCGGGCGGCGGCGCGCTGGCGCTGGGCGCGTTCAACGTGCTGGACGTGGTCGCCGGTCGCCTGTCCGGCCTGCCCGCAGACCAGGCCCGCGTCTTCCGCTTCTACGGCACGAACGCCGTCGGCAGCGCCTGGTCCGCCGCCGGGAGCTTCGTGACCGACCTGACCGCCGCCCAGGCGCCGGTCATCGCCTCCGCCGTCGGGGCCCTGCGCAATGTCGCCGTGGCGTGGGAGAGCCGGGCGAGCCACGCCACCGGCGCCCTCGTTCAGTGGTACTCGCCGGCCGATCCGACGACAACGGTGGCTGTCGCCGCCAGTCCGTTCGTGCATGCGCCCGTCGCCGCCGGGCAGGTTTACGCCTACCGCGTCGGGTCAACCAACGCCGCGAACGGCAGCTTCTCGGGCTACTCGGCGTGGACCAACGCCACGGCCCCAGCGCTGGCCAGCGCGCTGCTGGCCTACGACCTGTTCTCCGGCGTGAATGCCGGTGACGTCACCCTGGACGGCCAGGCCTACACGACCCCCGATGTGGCGGGATTCGACGGCGCCTGGGTGCGCCACGGCGGCAACGCCCGCACCGCGCGCAACTTCAACGCCGACGCCGGGGTCGGGCCCCAGCCCATCGGCAGCAACGGCGCGCAGGGCGGCGCGTGGGACAGCAACGTGGGCTGGGCGCGGGAGTGCTACTGCACCCGGCGGCTGGCCCCGGCCGCGTACGTGGACCTGGGCCGCGACGGCACGCATTACCTGAGCTTCTACGGCTGGGCCGGCGGCGATTCCGCGGTCAGTGCCGGCCTGGCGACGGGGCGGGCCGCCGACAGCCGTTTCTTCAATGCCGGCCTGATCTGGAACAACGCCACCTCGATCGGCGGCGCGGTCGGGGATGCCAACGACAAGTTCTACATCGGGCAGGGCGTGCTCAGCGGCGGCGTGAATGACGGCCTCTACGGCGTGCGTACGTTTGGCGACAAGGCCGTGGACAAGGAGTCACAGCTGTTCTTCGTCATGCGCATCCAGGCCCGGGCGACCGGCGACGATACGGTGGACCTGGCCGTCTACGATGCGGCCCATCCGCCCGAAAGCGGCCCGGAGTCGGCGGCGTGGGTGACCACGTACCGCTTCGCCAGCGCGGACGTGTTCACGCACCTCGTGTTCGGGTTCAATGGCAGCGGCGGTTTCACGTTCGACGGCTTTCGGCTTGGCACGGAGTGGACCGCCGTCGCCGGCACGCTCGCCACGCCGTCGCCGATCCGGGCGCTCGGGTTCAATTTCGTGGGCAACACCTCGACGGTGAGCCTGGTCGCCGGCTACAGCCCCGGCGTGCTCGCGACCAACGAGTTGGCGGGGGCGCCCGGCTGTGTGCAGGCCTGCTGGAACAGCCTGCAGACCGACACGAGCGGCGGGGGCGGGGCGCCGGCCACGCTCGTGGACAGCCTGGGCGCCACCGTGGCAACCACCGTGGAATACGATGCGGCGAACACGTACGGCACGCGCATCGGCGGGTGGGCCGCCAACAACCGCCTGATGCGGGGCTACATCGACGACAACCCCGGAACGGGCAACCTGCCGTACCTTGTCATTCGGAACATCCCCTACGCCCGCTACCGCCTGGTGCTTTACGCCGACAACGACACCGGCGTGGGCATTACCTATGGCGGCTACTGGGTGGAGACGCCGGAAGGCGTCCCGCTGACCTCGAGCGTGTACCTGCGGAGTCCGTACGGCTGCTTTGCGGGCGCGTTCCTGCCCGTCACGACGGCCTCCACGGCCAAAGGCACGGCCGCATACGGCAACCTGGTGGTCTTCGACGGGCTGACCGCGCGCGACATCCGCGTCCGGGGGCGGTACGAAGGCGACACCCGCGCCATCCTCAACGCGGTCCAGGTGATCGACGCCAACGCCGTCGGGGCGGGTACGGTGCTGATCGTGCGGTAGGGCGACTGTGCGACCGGAGACGCCCGGCGTCATGGTGGCGAGCCTGCGAGCCTACCGCGCGGCGATGTTGGCGCACGATTCCCTCTTTTCGCAGTCCCCGGTCCGGAGAAGAGATCGAATCCGGTCCGAGCTAGCCCAATCGTCAACCGTTCTCATCGCCGCTCTCGTCAACCGCCGCTTCCTCGGCCCGGTGAACGAGAACGGCGACGAGAACGGAATACGATTTCTTTCGTTCATCCCTTTCTCGCTCCCCTCGCCAACGAAGCGCCCTGTTGACCCCTTCGCCTGCTCCCGTGTATATAGCTCCCCGCCGGCGCGATACGCGCGCGGGGCTGGCGGGCACAACCGGGGACGGAACAACGATGGCAGGCGAATACATCTTCACGCTGCAGCAGGTGACGAAGCAGCACAACAAGACGACCGTGCTGGACGACGTCACGCTGGCGTTCTTCTTCGGCGCCAAGATCGGCGTCATCGGCGCGAACGGCTCGGGCAAGTCGACGCTGCTG
>CAYOBW010000212.1:0-12275 GCA_964402115.1 uncultured Victivallales bacterium | reverse complement strand
TACTAGCACCGCCCCCGCGGACTGGCAAAGGGCTTTTCCCGCACCACCCTCACGGCGCCGCGGCGGGTGGAATGGCCCACGCCTGGTCCGGCAGCCCCTTGCCCGTCTCGAAACCGTGCGCCTGGTCGGGTGCGACCAGCGTGGCCCGGTCTCCCGCGATTTCGATGCGCAGGGGCGCGTCGGGCTGGCGGCTGCGCAGCAGGTTGGCCAGCAGCACGGCTTTCTCGAGCCCGTCACCGCGGCCGAAGTTCCACACTTCGTCGGGCTGCGCCAGGCGCCCCGGCTCGTCGTAGATGGACTCCCCGGGCAGCGCCCGGACGTGCGCCGCAACCGCGTCGCCCAGCGCCGCCGCGCCCAGCACCGACACAGGGTTGCGTTGCACGGCGGCCAGGAGGAAAGGCTCCGGCGACGTGCCCAGGAGCTGGCGACTGGCGTGGAAGGCCAGGTCGGCGGTCACGTGCTGCGTCCGGATCGCCTCCAGGCGGGCGCGAATGGCCTCGCGGTCCATGCCCGGCGCCAGGTCCAGCGGCGGCTGCGCCGGCGCGGCGCGGCGGTAGGCCGGCAGGCGGGGCTCCGTGTGGCAGAAGCGAATCAGGCTCTCGATCGCGATCGTCGCGTTCAGGCAGTCCGACGCAAACTTCTCCTTGAGCTGCGCCACGTCGGCCGCCCGGTTGATGTCGATGCGCCGGTCCTTGACGAAGGCTTCGAGATCGTTGAGCACGATCCGGCTGGGCAGCGGCCCGGACTGGAAGTCCTCGCGCTCGATCTCGGCCATGAGCTGCGGCCGCGTGGCGTCGGTCAGCAGGAAGGAGCACCCCTCCTCGTACGCGAGCACGCGCTCGATGCCGATGTAGTGGTCCACACCGTGCAGCGACCAGCGCATCTGGAAACAGCGCTGCAGGTTCCGGCTGTGCCGCAGGAAGTTGCCGAGCAGCTCCTCCGTCAGCCCCGTGCGCAGGTAGGCGCGGAGGCGGTCGCCAAAGCGGCTGTAGACATCCGGCGCAATGGTCGCCTCCGCGTACAGCGTGTGGATGTGGCCGGTCGCGTGGCTCACGACGGTGACGCGCTCGTTCTCCAGCGCCCGGCGCGCCTGCGCGGAGATCGCGGTGCCGTTGAACCACATCTTGCGCGTCACGACGCGCCGGTTGTTGCAGAGCACGCCGTCATTCACATCGATGAAGTTCTGCGAATGCAGCGGCGTGGCCATGAGGTAGATCTGCTCGAGCGGAATCTCCGCCACGACGAACAGGGCGGCGGCGTAGAGCGTCGCCAGCGACACGCACTCGCCGGCGCCCGTGGCGTAGTTGGGCTTGTGGCGAAAAGCGTCCATGGCCTCGACGGTCTCGGTCTTCCAGTAGGGGATGACATTGCCGTCGTACTTGTCGAGGCCGAAGTGCGTGCGGATGTCGATGTCGAAGTAGTACTTGTCGCCCTCGTAGCCGAAGAGGGCGTTGGATTGCTTCAGCGCCTGCTCGTCAACGAAGGCGCGGAAGCGCGCCAGCTCCCGCTCCTTCGTGGTCAGCCCCCATGTGTCCAGGTCGAGGTTGAACACGTAGTGGTCCATGATGAACTGCTTCACCCGCATCACGCGGCGGTAGGGCGTCATGCGCGCAAGGCCCTCGAACCAGGGGTCGGCGCGCCACGCCCAGAGCCGCGGCGAGAGGATGTTGGCCAGCACGAGGCTGTACAACAGCTCGGGAAAGATGAAGATCTCCATGTCGGACAGCGTCAGCGCCGAGGATTTCCGCTCCAGGTCGAAGGTCGTTTGCATGGCGGGTCTACTTTCGCAGTTCGTTTTTCAGTTCGCCGGCCAGCTTCGCGTCCAGCCGTTCGAGCTCAGGCAGCTGGGCGCGGGCCTCGGCGTCGTCGCCGCACCGGTGCGCCGCCCGCCCGAGGGCCAGCCGCGCGGCGGCCAGGTTGGCGTCCGCCTGCACGGACCGCCGTGCGGCCTCCCGCGCCTCCGCGGGCTTGCCGGCATCCAGGCCGACGTGGGCCAGGTTCAGCCACCCCATCGCGTAGTGTTCGTCAACCGCCACGGCCTTCCGCAGGAACTCCTCGGCGCACGCGAGCTGCCGCTGCCGGGTGTAAACGACGCCGATGTTGTTGAGCGCCTCCAGGTGCCGCGGCTCCAGCTCCAGCGCGCGCTGGTAGGCCTGCTCCGCCACGTCCAGCTTCCCCAGTCGCTCGCGGCAGCAGCCCAGCCGGAACCAGGCGTCGGCGCAGTCCGGCCGCCGCGCGACGGCGGCCTCGAACAGCGGCAGCGCATCGGCCATCGAGTCCTGCACGTAAGGCCGCGAGCCGAACCGGTCGAGATCGTCGCCCAGCAGCGACCGCCCGGCGGGCGCCGTGGGCACCCCCAGCGCCCCCACCGCGCGGGGCGGCAGGAGCGGCAGCCGCGGCACTTTGTCGACGCACGGCGCGAAGTTCAGGTTCTGCCCCGGCGGCCGGTCGCCGTGCGTCCAGACCACGGTGGATTGCACGCCCACCACCTCGCCCTTGCGGTTCAGCAGCGGCCCGCCGCTGCTGCCCTGCGACATGGGAATGGAGTGCTGAAGCACCAGGCCGTCCTTGGCCGGCAGCGGCCAGACGCGCGAGATCAGCCCCTCCGATACGCTGCCGTCGAAGCCCAGCGGGCTGCCGATGGCCCACACGGTCTCGCCGGTGGCCGGCGGCTTCGCCGCCAGGCGCAGGGGCTTCACGTCGAGGCGCGCGGGCGCGAACGTGACGACGGCCAGGTCCAGCCCGGGATCCTCCGCAACGAGCCCCGTGATCTCCACATACACCCCGTCCGGGAAGCCCGCCTCAGCCCGCACGGCGCTGTCGAAAACGTGCCGCGCCGTAACCAGGCGGTTCGAAGCCACCAGGAAGCCCGCACTCACCGACGGCATCAGCTTGCCGGCGATGCCGCAGTGAATGACCACCACCGCCGGCGCCACGCGCGGCACGAGCTCGTCGATGGACGCGCCCCAGCCCCCCGCCGCCAGCACCAGCCCCGCCGCCGCCACCAGCCGCCACCCGTTCCCCGTCATCGTCATCCTGTCACTCCCCTCACCCTTCCAACCCCGCAATCCCCCTCTTGCTCTTGCTCATAATCTTAATCTTAATCCTTAATCCTAATCTCGCTCCCACCCCGCGTCCGCCTTCTCGTGAGCTGAGGGGATTAAGATTAAGATTAGGATCGGGATCGGGATCCACCCTCCACCTTCCACCTTCCACCTTCCACCCTCAACCCTCCAACTCCGCCGCCTGCCGCGCCCCGGCTTCCTCGTCCACGAAGCACAGCAGCACGGCGCCGCCGACAAAGAGCACGGCGATGGAGAGGATCGCCAGGCGCGCGCTGCCGGTCAGCAGGCTCACCCCGCCCATCAGCAGCGGCCCGATCACCGCGGCGAACTTGCCCAGCATGTTGTAGAAGCCGAAGAACTCCGCGGCCTTGCTCCGCGGAATCAGGCGCGTGTAGAGCGAGCGGGAGAGCGATTGCACGCCGCCCTGCACGAGGCCGATCACGGCGGCCATGCCGTAGAACTCCGCCGTCGTCCGCATGCAGGCGCCCCAGAGCGTGACGGCGATGTAGATCGCGATCCCGATCAGGATGCCCCGCTTCGCCCCGAGCCGCGTGCCCACCTTCCCGAACACGATGGCGGCGGGGAAGCCCACGAATTGCGTGATGAGCAGGGCCAGGATCAGGTCGCGGTTGGCGAGCCCGATGGACTGCCCGTAGTTCACGGCCATGCGGATGATCGTGTCGATGCCGTCGATGTACAGCCAGTAGCCGAGCAGGAAAACGAAAACGACCTTCAGCCGCCGCACCTCGCGGAACGTCGCGGCCAGCTGCCGGAAGCCGGCGATGAACACGCTCCCCCCGCCCGCCCCCGCGCCCCCGCCCGTCTCCGGCACCCAGCGGAACAGCGGCACGGAGAAGAGCGCCCACCAGAGCGCCACGGTCAGGAAGGAGATGCGCACGGCCTGCCCGGCGTCCGCGAGCCCGAACGCGTGCGGCCACAGGGTTAGCGCCACGTTAAAGGCAAACAGCACGCCTCCGCCCAGGTAGCCCAGGCCGTAGCCGAGCGCCGACACGCGGTCCACTTCGTCGGGCCGGCAGACGCCGACGAGCAGGGCGTCGTAGAAGATGAGGCTGCCGGCAAAACCGCCGGCCGCCAGCACGAAGAGCACCGCCGCCGCGAGCCACTCCCCCCGCGGCACCCAGAAGAAGGCCGCCGTGGAGAGGATGCCGAGCAACGCGAACCCCAGCAGGAAGCGCTTGCGCGCGCCGCCGCGGTCGGCGATCGCGCCGAGGAGCGGCGCCAGCAGCGCCACGATGATCCCTTCGCACGAATTGGCCGCCCCCAGGCGCATCGTCACCACGGACGGGGCCGCGCCGACGTTCCAGAAGTCGGCGAAGAAGACGGGGAAGAACCCGGCCATGACGGTGGTGGCGAAGGCGGAGTTCGCCCAGTCGTAAAACGCCCAGCTCCAGATCTGCCGCCGCTCGCTCCCCATCGCCCACCTCCCCCGACGCGGCCGCTGACACGGCCAAGGTCACGTCGCGCACAAGGCTAGCACAGATTGGGCGGGTGACAAGCCCGGAGCGGCCACCGCCTGTCCTCGTCCGAGCGGGCGCTTATCCTGCAAATAGCCCTACACCACGCACTCGTCATCCTGAGCGCAGCGAAGGATCTCAGCGTCTCGCTGACGATTACCGCAAAATCCGGTTGGATTTGCCCAAGCAAGTTGTTCAAAATGTAATCAGGCGGCGGACGGGGCACTTCGCGATCCCTGTCCCCCTCCTCACGTCGGGGGCTACAGGGGAGGAACGTGCACTTCGCCCTTCGATCCCCGTAGCTGCCGCCGTAAGGCGGCGGATCCCCTCGTCCTCGTCCTCGTCCTCGAATCACACGGCGGACGGCATCGCAAGCCACCCGTCCCCCTCCTCACGTCGGGGGCTACAGGGGAGGAACGTGCACTTCGCCCTTCGATCCCCGTAGCCGCCGTGAGGCGGCGGACGGCATCGGGAAGCGGTCCGTCCCCCGCGCCACTGCAGGGGCTACGAGGAGCGGGGAGAGTTTGCGGTAGCTGCCGCGGTATCTTGCCCTTACTCCGTGGGATGGGCGCAGCATGCGGGGGAGATGTCGCCGATGTCGTCCACGCGGCCGTTGCGCCAGGCGTAGCGGGTAACAGCGCCGCCCACGGCCTCCACACGGCCGTCCGGGTGCACGCGCAACCCCCGCGAGGTGGGCACCCCGTAGCCGAGCTCGCCGGGGGTGCCCCGCAGCCGCAGCAGCGTCTGCAACTCGTCCCACCCGTCGGCCTCGCCGTGCATGTCGCACACCAGCGGCGCGAGGCCCAGGCAGTCGAAGGGCTCGGCCGTGGCGTCGTCGTCCGGATCCCGCCAGCGCACCCACTGGCGCGCGAGCAGGATGCTGCCCGCGGAAAGGCCGCCGAGCACGGCGCCTTCCTCGTAGCGTTGCCGCAGCCAGTCCGCCGCGCCGGACTCGGCCAGGATCCGCATGCCGGCCTCGACATCGCCCCCGCTCACAAAGATCGCATCGGCACGGTCCAGCACCGCCCGCGCCGCCCCGTAATCCGCGCCCGCCCCGGCCAGCGGCGCCAGCGCGACGCTGCCCGCGCCGGCCATTTCGAGCAGTCGGCTGACGAGGCGGAAGAACCCGGGATCGTCGCCGCTGGCGACGCCAACGTAGGCAACAGTGGGGCGCTTCACGCCCGTGGCACTCAGCATGTCGGCCAGCAGCGGATCGCGCGCGTTACGGCGGTGGTAGGCCCCTCCCGCCAGCAGTGTGACCGGTTTCGCCGTCTGCATCGTCACCCCTCCCTCAGCTCCCGCAGGGCCGCGGCGAGCCGATCGATCTCCGCGTGCGTGTTGAAGATGTGCGTGGAGACCCGCACGGTGCCCTCGAGCTTCAGGCGGTGGTGCAGGATATGCGCGCAGTGGTAGCCGCCGCTGACCAGGATCTGGTAGCGGTCGCACAGCGCGCGCGCGACGCTCTCCTGGCCGAACCCGGGAGCGTCGAGCGTGAAGGTGGCGAGGCCGACGCGCTGCTCCAGCGGCACGGATCCGGCCAGGATTTCCGTTCCGGGAATGGCGCGCAGGCACTCCAGCAGGTGCCGGCCGAGCGCGCGCGAGTGCCGCCGCACGGCGTCCAGGCCGATGCCCCGCAGATAGGCCACGGCCGCCCCGAGCCCGATCACGCCCTCGATGTTGGGCGTGCCGGCTTCGAAGCGCCAGGGCACGTCGTGCGTCTGGTAATCCTCGTCGCCGTGGAACTTCACCATGCCGCCTCCAACCTGGTACAGCGCCAACGCCTCCAGCCGCGCGCGCTTGCCGTAGAGCACGCCGACGCCCGACGGCCCCAGCAGCTTGTGGCCCGAGAAGACGAGGAAGTCGCAGTCCAGCGCCCGCACGTCGACCGGCAGATGGCTGACGCTCTGCGAGGCGTCAACCAGGCTCGGCACGCCGTGCGCCCGCGCGGTCGCCACCCACTCCGCCACCGGCGCCTCGACCCCCAGCGTGTTGGAGACGTGGGCCAGCGCCACCAGCCGCGTGCGCGCGGTGAGCCGCGCGGGCAGTTCGTCGTAGCGCGGCACGCCGTCGGGCCCGAGGCCCACCGGCACGACGCGTCCGTGCAGTCGCCAGGGCAGGTAATTGGAGTGATGCTCCAACGCCGTGATGACCACTTCGTCGTCCGGCGCCAGCCCCAGGCCGTGCGCGACGAGGTTGATCCCCTCCGTCGCGTTGCGCGTGAAAACGATCTCCGTCGGGTCGGCGTTCAGCAGCGACGCCACTTCCTGGCGCGCCTGCTCGAAGCGCTCGGTGGCTTCCTCGGAGAGGACGTGCACCCCCCGGTGCACGTTCGCCGTGTGCTCGCGATAGAACCGCGTCACGGCGTCGATGACCGCCTGCGGCTTGGGCGTGGTGGAGGCGCTGTCGAGATACGTCAGGGGCAGGCCGTCCAGCGTGCGGGCCAGCAGCGGGAAGTCCGCGCGCGTCCAGGCCAGGGGGTCGCGTTCCCGGTCGGCGGAATCGGTCACGGCACACCTCCTTGCGTCCCGAACAGCGCGGCGGGGTCCCAGGCGAACGCGGTCCGGGCCAGGCGGTACTTGCCCGACAGCTCGGCGGCGATGGCCGTCTCGCGCCGCGCGCCGATGCGGGCGGCCGGCCCGTAGAGGCCCGCGAGCGCGGCGGGCACGACGCGCGCCAGGTCGGCGGCGGCCGCCTCGTGTTCCGCGACGAAGTGCCAGAGGTAGGTATCGCGCGTCGTCTGCTCGAGCTGGTACGCGCGCAGGCCCTCCGGCGCGCCGACCGCGGCATCGAGCGCCGCCACGGTCACCGCCCGGCCGTCCGGCGTGAAGGTGAGATCGCGGAGCCGCCCCTCGATCGCGGAAAGGGTGAGTCCCGCGGTGCGACCGCAGGGGCACGGCGTCTCCGCCAGCCGCACGAGGTCGCCCACGTCGAAGCGCAGCAGGGCCAGCCAGGGGTGGCGCAGCGCGGTGACCAGCAGGCGCCCGCGCGACGGGCCGCCGTGCGCGGCGCGCAACGGCTGCACGTCCACGCGGCAGGTCGCGGTGTTCTGGTGCCAGCAACCGCGTTCGCACTGCACGAACACGTACCCGGTCTCCGTGGAGCCGTAGGAGCTGAAGATCGGCGTGACCGGCAGGCTGCGGCGGATGCGGCGCAGGTGGCCGCGCGTCGGGAATTCGTACGTCAGCTGCACGAACCGCGGCGCTGGCAGCGGCCGGCCGCGGGCGGCGGCGTGATCGACCAGCGCCGCGAGGTACGCGGGGTCGGCGTCCAGGAGCACGGGCTGGAAGCGGGCGAGTTCGTCCAGCATCCGGTCGCAGTCGGCCGGCGTCCAGCGCCCCGGGTGGGGCTGCTGGTTGAGGAAGAGCAGCCGCCCGAGCGTGCGCGCCTCCATGGGGAGCTCACCCACGTGGCAGAGATTGCCGGCGCACAGGGGCGTGGTCAACACCGCCTCGCGCGGCCCGGGCGCGGGGCGGACGACTTCAGCCAGCCCCGCGTGCAGCGCGGCCGCGGCGCGCTCGGAGGCATCCCACCAGGGCTGGTGCCAGACCACGCTGGAGCGCTCCTCGGTCGTGCCGCTGGTGGAGACAAGCTCGACGGTCCCGTCGGCCAGCGCGGCCGCGTAGTCCCGGTCGCGCGGCACGAAGCCCTTCGGCATCTGGGCGCGCAGGTCGCGCTTGGCGAGGGCCGGCAACGCCGCGAAACGCGCGTCGAGCGAAGCTGCGGGACCCGGGTCGAGCGCCCGCCAGGCCGCGTAGAACGGCGCCCTGTCGAGCGCCTGCTCGAGCGCGGCCCCGCAGGCGGCAGCATATGTGGACGTGTCTGTCATCGCGCGTCGCGCGGCCACACGCCGCCTCCCTGGTTGCGGTCACCTCAATTGCCGATCCCCTCGAACAGCACCGTCGACAGGTAGCGTTCGCCGGCGTCCGGCAGGATCACCACGATCGTCTTGCCCGCGAAGGCCGGCTGCTGCGCCAGGCGCACGGCCACGGCCGCCGCGGCGCCGCAGGAGATGCCCACCAGCAGCCCCTCCTCGCGCGCCAGCCGCCGCGCGAAGGCGACGGCCTCGGCGGAGTCCACCAGCTCGACGCGATCGACGATCGAGAGATCCAGCGTGTCGGGAATGAAGCCCGCGCCGATGCCCTGGATCTTGTGCGGTCCGGGCTTCAGCTCCTGCCCGGCCAGGTGCTGCGAAATCACCGGGCTCTCCTTCGGCTCCACGGCCACGGAGAGAATGGCCTTGCCGCGCGTGCGCTTGATGTAGCGGGACACGCCGCTGATCGTGCCGCCGGTGCCGACGCCGGCCACCAGCACGTCCACGGCGCCGTCCGTGTCGGTCCAGATTTCGGGACCGGTCGTGCGCTCATGAATCGCCGGGTTGGCGGGATTCTTGAACTGCTGGGGCAGGTAGTAGCGCTGCGGATCCGAGGCGGCCAGCTCCTCGGCCCGCCGCACCGCGCCCTTCATGCCCTCCGAGCCGGGCGTCAGGACGAGGTTGGCCCCGAAGGCGGCCAGCACGCGCCGCCGCTCGATGCTCATCGTCTCGGGCATCGTCAGGGTCAGCTTGTAACCGCGCGAGGCGGCCACATAGGCCAGCGCGATGCCCGTGTTGCCGCTGGTCGGCTCGACGATCTCGACGCCGGGCTTGAGCAGGCCGCGCGCCTCGGCGTCCCAGATCATGGCCGCGCCGATGCGGCACTTCACGGAGTAGGCCGGGTTGCGGCCTTCGATTTTCGCCAGGACGGTGGCCTGGCTGCCGGCCGTCACGCGGTTGAGCTTGATCAACGGGGTATTCCCGATGGAGGCCGAGTTGTCTGCGTATATTTTGCTCATCGTCTTCCTTCCGCTGCGCCGTCCGGCGCCTGCCGGCCCGCACGGGGTCCGGCCTGGTTGTCGTCGTCACCGTTTCCGCGACGGCCCGTCCGCCGTCAAAACCGTCTCCAGGTCCCGAATCAAATCGTCCACGTCCTCGATGCCCACCGACAGCCGCAGCAGCCGGTCGTTGATGCCGAGCCGCGCGCGCGTCGCCGGATCGAGGTCGGCGTGCGTCTGCACGGCGGGATAGGTGATGAGGGACTCCACCCCGCCCAGGCTTTCGGCGAAGAGGAACACGCGCACACCGGCCAGGATCGCCGGCACGCGCGCCGCGTCGTGCAGCTCGAACGCCACCATGCCACCCGGCCCGCTGCCCTCGCGCGCCAGCACGGCGCCGCCGGGATGCCCCGGCAGCCCGGGATAGTACACGCGCGCCACCTGGGGCTGCGTCGTCAGCCACTCGGCCAGCCGCTGCGCGTTGGCCTGCTGCCGGGCCATGCGCAGGGGCAGCGTTTTCAGCCCGCGCAGCACCAGCCACGCATCCTGCGGGCCGAGGATGGCGCCCACGGCGTTCTGGTAGAACGCGAGGCGTTCCGCCACCCCGGCTGCCGCCGCCACCACCGCGCCGGCGACAACGTCGTTGTGCCCGGCCAGGTACTTCGTGGCGCTGTAGACGACAAGGTCCGCGCCGAGGGCCAGCGGCCGCAGCAGGCAGGGGGTCAGGAAGGTGTTATCGACGATGGTGAGCACGCCGCGCGCGCGAGCCCGCGCCGCCAGGGCCCGGATATCGGCCACGCGCAGGAGCGGATTCGTTGGCGACTCCACGAAGAGCCCGCGCACGCCGGGCTGCTCCAGGGCCAGCGCCACGGCCGCCTCGTCTGCCGTGTCCACGTATACCAGCTCGAGCCCCAGCGGCCGCCAGACTTTTTCCAGCAACCGGAACGTTCCGCCGTACAGGTCCTCGGTCACCACAAGCCGGTCACCCGGCGCGAAGAGACGCAGCACGGCATCGATCGCCGCCAGGCCCGAGGCAAAGGCGAAACCGCGCACGCCGCCGTCTGCCAGGGCCAGCGTCTCCTCGAGCACGAGCCGCGTCGGATTGGAGGTCCGCGAGTAGTCGAACCCTGTGCTCTGCGCCAGCGCGGGATGCGCGAACGAAGCGGTCTGGTAGATGGGCATGGAGATGGCTCCGGTCGCCGGATCGCGCCGGCTGCCGGCCTGCGCCAACTGCGTTGTCAGACTTACACCCACCGCCTGCCGCGCCTTTCCTGCCAATGCCCCATCGGACTGGCAATGGTGATATAGTTATCTATCTGATCGTTTTTGTCAACTATCTGTTACGGAAAAGTGCGTCTGACGCTTGAGAAATGTGTAATATGTTCTTATATATGGCGTTACGATCTTAACGCCATGTAACCGGCGCAACTACTGCCGTTACTGACTGGCGGCAAGTGGTGCAACTGATCAGCGCGGATTCCCGGCGACGGGAGCCGGCACGGGTACGTCCTCGTCGACGTCAATGAGCACGGCATCGGCCGTAATCGTCATGCGCAGTTTCGCCAGCTTGCACGCTGTCCTGAGCGCCTCGTCTGCCGAAAGGCTTAGGATAGGGAAGCCCCCGAATCTACCTCCGGCCACACCGCACTTGGCGCACGCGACACGCGGAGACATGAATAGGGGCAACGAAGCAGTCTTCGTCGCCCTGCCTGCCATACCCTTGGCGGCTTGTTGCCTGGCGTATTGTTCCTCGACCACCTGTTTGAAACGCCGGAGCTTCTCGCCCCAGGTCTCGTCAACGGCTTCGGTTCCGACCGCGGGAACGATGCCGAGAACCTCCAGTGGATACGGAATCGGTGTGGCCAGCATCTGCACCCAGGCATTCGTTGCGATGGCTGTTCGCCGGGGCGTCACAGGATTCGAGGCAGGAAGCCCCTCGCCTGCCGCAATCGCCGGCCCACTCATGGCGAGGACAGATAGCACGCCGGACCATACCATTGCCCTTATGGAGAATCGCATTTTCGCCTCCCTCCCCACCCGTTCACTGCCGGAACTCCCGCCGACGGGTCCCTCGCACGTCGGCGCCGGTTGACAACGCTCCCCGTACAGCAGGCGCTATGAGCCTGCTGCGGCCCCGCCCACCCTCTCGCCGCATAACCCGGGTTTCAACGCCGCAGCGCGGCCACCACGTTCGCATTCCGCTCGGCTATGCGTCGGAAGGCAGGTGAGACGAGCGGCGTTCCTGCCACGCGCGACCAGAAGCCCTCCGCCATGACGACGGCGCAGCTCGGCTTCCAACCTGACAGCATGTGCGTTCATGAATAGATTCGCGCCCGACACAACGAGACAACAAACACCTCATAACGAACGTGTTGCGGAAGACAATGGCATAATCATGAATAGAATACGAATAGAAACACGGCAGGCATGGGTTTGCCGCCGCGCTACCTTGCGCCCACCCGAATCATCAGGGCAAACGCGTCTTGTCCCAGCACGATCTGTCGGGGGCTGTCCCGGACAGGGCGCCGCGTCTGCCCTGAGCCCGCCGCAAGGCCGTCGGCGCCGATCCCGCAACACCTCCACCGCCTAGGGCAATGGCCCTGCACGGTGGTGCTGTGAACAGCGCAGCAGGCCTCCCTGTCATCCTGAGCGCAGCGAAGGATCTCGGCGTACCCGCCGCGCGGCAGGCGGGCGAGCCAGTACGAGCGGGCGCCCAGCCCGGCGGCGGGAGATCCTTCGCTACGCTCAGGATGACAAGCAGAGAAGCTCAGGATGAAGAGGAGAGAAGCTCAGGATGACGAGGAGAGAAGCTCAGGATGAAGAGGAGGGAAGCTCGGGATGACGCATCCCTTCAGCGGCAGATGACCAAGGGATTAGATGCGGCTGTCCAACCGCCCCTTTTGCCGTGTTGCTTCGACAGCGCGCG
>CAYOBW010000211.1:9311-12313 GCA_964402115.1 uncultured Victivallales bacterium | reverse complement strand
CGGCCCTCGCTGTCCAGCAGCGCCACCCGCGGGCAGTAGGTGGTGTCCCACCAGGTGAACCGGCCGTTCTGCTGCCGCAGGTGCTGCGCGGCGGAAACGCGGCCGATGTCGTCCGCGAGGCGCCGGTCCCGCAGCACCGCTGCGCGCACGCAGCCCGGCACATGCTGCCCCCACTGGCTCCGGCAGACGAGCCGCACCGTCAGTTCAGCCCCGGACGGGAGCGGTTTGGCCAGCGCCAGCAGCAGCGTGCGCCGTTGGTGCAGGTGGCCCTGCGCGTTCCACAGGTTGTCGCCCTTGTCGCCGACGCCGTCGAGGAGTTGCCACGCGCCCCACGCCCCTTCGCTCGCGCTGGCCCACGCGGCTGTCAGTTTGAGCGGGGCTGCGCCCTGTTGCGCTTCGACTTCGGAGATGGCGAAGTTGCCGTTGCCGGCGCGGCCCGGCCCGTTGCCCGGAAGGCTCGGGTCGGTGGGAAAATCGAGGCGCAGCACCTGGCCGCCGCCCGCTGTCCGGATCTTGAGCGTCAGCGTTTCCTGGCCGGGATTCGCGCCCTCCGCCAGCCAGGCGCCATCCGCGCGCGGCTTGAACACGGAGCCGTCCTTGCCTTCCACCGCGGCTACTTCGTTCGACGGCAGCGGGGTGGGGTCTCCCGCCAGCGTTGCCAGCCGCAGGGGAGGGGTGTCGCCGGCCTCGGTTTCGGCGTGACCGTCGGCCCTTGCGGCATACGGGCCCCGCAAGGCCGGGGCACCTTCCTGTTCGGGGAGGTCCACCGCTACCAGGATGAACCGGTCGCCGAGCTCGCGCGCGAAAGCGTCCTTCGACCAGACATCGTTGTGAAGCATCTCGCCGAGCCGGTTCCAGTCGCTGCCCCGCTGCAGAACGACGATGTCGCCGCCGGTTGCCTTGGCGCGGGCCAGAGCCTCCTCGTAATTCGTCACCCGCTCGGCCCTGCCGCGCGGCGCCGCGCCGGCGGCCATGGCCGGGAGGCAGACGAACGGGGGCAAGGTGGCAAGCAGGGCGGCCGTGCAGCCGCGAATCGTGAAGTTTCTCATGTCGTAGGGGGGCCTCCGTCTCGCGCCGATGAGCGTCTCAGGGACTCACGCGCTCCAGGGTGATGTCGTCGTACCAACTCTTCCCGCTCGACCGGCCCCAGCCGCCCAGCAGGCCGTTCACCTGGATCGTTTCGTGCGAGCCGGTGTCGAAAATCATCTGCACCTGCACCCAGTCCTTCGTGCCGGAGACGACCTCCGTCTTCACGTCCTGGATCTCCTGGACGTTCAGGAGCGCGCCGCGTCCCGTCCCCGGGACCACGTCCTGCGTGCGGATCCAGCCGGCCAGGCGGTACCTGGTGCGGGGGTCGACGTCGACCTGCTGGATCCAGGCGCAGTCCGCCCCCGCCCCGGATTCGAGCAGGACGCAGCGCCGGCCGGAATGGGGCCGATCCTCCGACCACTCGGCCCGATAGGCGCCGTCGGCCCACTGGGTGGTCGTCCACCCCGCCGGCCGCTCCTGCCCGCCGGCGGACTCGAAGCTTCCGTTGGAAAGCCACTGCTGGTCGGGGCCAGGCGTCCGGTCCATTTCGAGGATTGTCACGGAGTGGGGCGGCAGCGCGACGGCGCCGTCCCGGAACGCCAGCTCGACCTTCCGCGGGACGACCCGGTCCGGCCGCTCCACGTCGTTGAAGGCCTCGGCGGCTTCCCCCGCCAGCACGGTTGCGCGACAGGTTCCCATTGCCGCCGCGCCGTCGAACAGGACGGCGGCGTTCACGGTTGCGGATGCGTGGCGGTTCACCAGGGCGAGCCGCCACGTCTTCCGCCCGTCGTCGCACGTGGCCACGGCATCGACGGCCGGCACGGCGTTGCC
Organism: uncultured Victivallales bacterium; assembly: GCA_964402115.1. Classification (GTDB taxonomy): domain Bacteria; phylum Verrucomicrobiota; class Kiritimatiellia; order UBA8416; family CAYOBW01; genus CAYOBW01. Next base: position 10,453 of record CAYOBW010000211.1, on the reverse strand, counting down.
GCCGTGCGCGAAGGGCGCGCTGGTCACCGCGACACGGGCCACGCGCGGTCCCAGCAGGTTGGCGTACATGCTCATGACATGAAACGTCGTCCGCTTGACGATGCCCTTGGGATGCACAAACAGCGGGCCGCGGGTGTTGACCAGGGGCGCGATGTTGGCCATCTTTACGGTATCGGCATGCCGCAGGCAGGCATTCAGGAAGCACGCCGAGAACAGCGCATCGGCCATGGTGTAGGTGGCGTTGAGGTCGTTGCGGTCGCGGGCCTTGATCTCGGCGGGGCCGAAGCCCGTCATCACGCCCGGGTGGTGCCAGCCGCGCAGGTTCCACTCGTCGAAGGCGATGGTGATCCGGCCCCTGAAGCCCGTCGCGTCCAGCAGCCGCTCCACGGACGCGATGCTCTCCTCGGGCTGGCCCGAGCGCAGCATGCACGTGGCATAGTCGCTCGGGCGGTCGTCCGCCCAGAGCCCGTCCCAGTAGCCGTGGATCGAGATCATGTTCAGCGTGTTGCCGGCCTGCTGCAGGAGGTTCCGGTTCCAGTCGTCGCCCAGGGCCGCGGCCGAGAGGACGACGGCCGGGTCGGTGCGGCGGATCATCTTGGCGGTCTCGCGCACGAAGAGGCCCCACTCCTGGATGGTCTTTGCGCCGATTTCATGGCTGCCCCAGTTCTCGTTGCCGACCGACCAGTAGCGGACGTTGTAGGGCTGCGGCTGGCCGTTGGCCGCGCGCAGCCGCGCCCAGCGGCCCAGCGTCTGGTTGCAGTACTCGACCCAGTCGCTCATCTCCTCGGGCGTGCCGGTGCCGGCGTTGCCGCAGATGTACGGCTCGCTGCCGGCCAGCCGGCACCAGGCCACGAACTCGTCGGTGCCGAAGGTGTTGGGATCCTCGACGCCCCAGGCCTTGTCGAAGGCGGGCTGGCGCTCCTTGCCGACGCCGTCTTTCCAGTGGTAGGCGCTGACAAAGCAGCCGCCCGGCCAGCGTACGACAGGGGTGCGCAGCTCCCGGACCGCCGCGAGCACGTCCTTGCGGAAGCCCTGGGCGTCCGCCAGCGGCGAGCCCGGCTCGTAGATCCCGCCGTAGATCTGCCGGTGAAAGTGTTCCAGGAAGCCGCCGAAGAGCAGGCGGCTGTACGGGCGCGGCCGCA
>CAYOBW010000211.1:0-9211 GCA_964402115.1 uncultured Victivallales bacterium | reverse complement strand
CGCACCAGGGCGTCGGCTGCGGGCACGCCCCTGGCCTGCATCGCTTCGCCGTCCCAGTCCAGGTTCTGCTGAAGCCGCAGCGCGACGGTGCCGGCGAGGCCGATCTCGGTCAGGTGACCGCCGAAGTCGAACGGGGCGAAGGTCTGTCCGCCATTCAGGATCGCGTCGGTCCACTCCTGGAGGTGGTCGCGGACGCGCGGCAGCGTTTGCGGCACCTGTTTGGCCGCGGGGTGCTTGTCATGGCCGAGGAACTTGGCGTCGCCCTCCATCTTCACGTAGCACTCCGAATTCCACAGGCCGGCGGAGAGCAGCCCCTTCTCGCCCTCCAGCAGGGCGCCCACCCGGGGGATCTGGCCGAAGGTGGCGACGAGCGGGTCGGTGAGCGCCTTGGGCGGCAGCTCGTCGCCGCCGGTGTAGTAGATCAGGTTCACGGCGGCGCGGCCGTCCTGGGCCGGGAAGCGGAAGGTGTGCGTCACCGCGCTGGCATAGCTCTCCAGGCCCCCGTTCCGCACGCCGCTGATTTCGACCCGCGTCGGGTAGGCGAGCTTCAGGGCGCGCACCGGCAGGTTGAAGGAATGGCAGCAGAAGTCCCCCATCGATCCGTTGCCGAAATCGTACCAGCCCCGCCATTTCGCGGGATGATAGATGTCGTTCTTGAAAGGGCGGACGGGGGAGGGGCCGCACCAGAAATCCCAGTTCAGCCCCTTTGGCGCCGGGTCCTCGCCGGCCGGCCGCGGCACCCCGCACGGCCAGCCGTGGGCGGGGTGCCAGACGTGTACGTTGGAGATCTGCCCGAAGAACCCGGCCTGGATCAGTTCCATGCTCCGGCGGAGGTTGCCCGAAGCGCTGCCCTGGTTGCCGGTCTGGGTCACGACCTTCGCTTTCCGGGACAGCTCGCGCAGCGCACGCGCCTCGGCCAGCGTGCGGGTCAGCGGCTTCTCGCAGTACACGTGCAGGCCGGCCCGGATGGCCGCGGTGCAGATGGGCGCATGCCAGTGGTCCGGCGTGGCCACCACCACCGCATCCAGAGACTTCTCCTTTTCCAGCAGCACGCGATAGTCCCCGTACTCCCCGGCCGCGGCGACCGGCGCCCCGTGCCGCGCCTTGGAGCTGGCGACCTGGTTCGGGTCCACGTCGCAGAACGCCACCACGTTGTGCTGCTGTTGCAGCACATTCTTCACGTGCCCCTGGATCTGGCCGCCCATGCCGATGAAGGCGATGTTGAGCTTGCGATTGGCCCCGAACACGCTGCGGGGGAGGATGAGGGGCGCGACCGCGGCCGCGGCCAGGAATGAACGCCGATGCATGGAGGATGCCATGTGGTTACCTCTTGTTTGGCCTGTTGCTCTTTCCGATACCGCGGCGATGATGCACCGTGTGCCGGTCCATGTACAAGACGTTCTCGGCGTGAACTTCAGCTTGCCTGCCCCGCCGGCTAGCGGCATCATGCGCGCATGGAAACGACACGCGGCCGCCTGCGACGTCGCGCTTTTGTCGGCAACCTGGCCGCCGCCGGCGGCGGGGCCCTGCTGGCCGGAGCCCTGCCCGTCCGCCCGGCAAGGGCCGCCGGCAGCGCCAACGGCGATATCCGCCTGGCCGTGATCGGCATCGGCTCGCATGTGAAGATCGGGGGCAAGGGCCGGCAGGACATCCGCGACTGGCGCAAGCTTTCCGGCGTGCGCATCGTGGCCCTGTGCGACGTGGACCGCGCGCTCCTGGACGAGGAGGCGGCGGACTTCGCCCGGCGGGGCGAGAATGTCGACGCCGTCACCGACCTGCGCCGCCTGCTGGAGCGCAAGGACATCGACGCCGTCAGCATCACCACCCCCAACCACTGGCACGCGCTGGCCACCGTCTGGGCCTGCCAGGCCGGCAAGGACGTCTTCCTGCAGAAGCCGGCCTCGCACAACATTTTCGAGGGGCGCCAGATGGTGGAGGCGGCGCGCCGGTACGGCCGCATCGTGCTGTGCACCAGCGGATCGCGGGAAGCGACGGGCTTCCACGAGGCGCTGGAGTGGGTCAGGCAGGGCAACCTCGGCCCGATCCGGCTGATCTACGGCGTGAACTACAAACCCCGGCCGGCCATCGGCAAAGTGACCGGTCCGCAGGCGATCCCGCCGGGCCTGGACTACGACCTGTGGTCGGGGCCCGCGCCGCTGCAGCCGCTGCGCCGCCAGCACCTGCATTACGACTGGCACTGGGACTGGCTCACCGGCAGCGGCGACCTCGGCAACATGGGCATCCACTACCTGGACGGCTGCCGCATGGCCACCGGCCAGGGCCTGCCGCGGCACGTGCTCAGCCTGGGCGGCCGCTTCGGCTACGACGACGACGGGCAGACGCCCAACTCCCAGCTCCTCTACTTCGACTACGCGCCCGCCCCCGTCATCTTCGACGTGCGCGGCCTGCCGCGGAACCGGGCCCTGCGCGCCGGCGACTGGAAAGCGGCGGCCATGGACGACCGCCACGGCGAGCAGACCGGGCTGGTGATTCACTGCGAGGGCGGCTGCATCACCCGGAACAAGGCCTTCGACAAAGACGACAAGCTGATCCGGGAGTTCAAATCGAACCGGCCGCACCTCAACCAGAACTTCCTGGACGCCGTGCGCAGCCGGAAGGCGGACAGCCTCGTCTCCACCATCGAGGACGCGCACCTGTCCGCGGCGCTGGTCCACATGGGCAACATCTCCTACCGCCTGGGGCGGACCGCGCCGTCCGGCGAAATCGGCGAGCGGATAGCCGGGCACAAGGAGCTGGCCGGCGCGTTCGAGCGGTTCCAGGCGCACCTGGCGGCCAACGAGATCGACCTGCAGGCCACGCCGGTGTCCCTGGGCCCGGTGCTGACCATGAATGCGGAAACCGAGCGGTTCGAGGGGGAGTTCAGCGAGCCGGCCAACCGGCTGGTCACGCGGAACTATCGGGCGCCCTTCGTGGTGCCGGAGAAGGTGTAAACATGCTCACACGACGCGACTTCATCAACGGCACGATCGGCGCGATGGCCTGGTCCGGACTGGCCGCGCGCGCGGCGGCGGCCGACGACAACGGCGGCCTGCAGCTGGGCCTGGCCACCTACCAGTGGGGCATGGATTGGGACATTCCCACCCTCATCGCCAACCTGTCCAAGGCGCGGATATACGGGGTGGAGCTGCGCACGCAGTCGAAGTATGCGCACGGCGTGGAAATCGGGCTGACGGCTGGGGAGCGTGCCGAGGTGCGCAAGCGGTTCGCGGACAGCCCGGTCCGGGTCGTCTGCCTGGCCTGCAGCGAGCGGCTGGATTGGCCGGAGGCGGCGAAGCTCAAGGCCGCCGTCGAGGCCGCCAAGGGGTACCTGCAGCTCTCGCATGACGTCGGCGCCACGTCCCTGCGCGTGTTTCCCAACCAGTTTCACCCCGACGTGCCGAAGGAGCAGACCATCGCGCAAATCGCCGCGGCCGTGAACGAGCTGGGCGCCCACGCCGCCGGCCTGGGCCAGCGGGTCGACCTGGAGGCCCACGGGCCGGCCGGCGAGCTGGCCACCATGCAGGCGATCATGGGCCAGGTCACCCACCCCGCCGTGGGCGTGCGCCTGAACTGCGACAAGCGCGATGCGCAGGGCGACGGCCTGGCCGCCAACTTCGCGAAGGTCAAGGGCCGGCTGGCCCGCACCGTGCACCTGCACAACCTCGCGTCGAAGGAGTTCCCCTACGCGCTGCAGCTCGAGCTGCTGGCCAAAGCCGGATGGACCGGCTGGATGCTCATGGAGAACAGCGACAAGGTTCCCGACCGCGTCCAGGCCCTGATCGAGCAGCGCGACATCTGGACCTCGCTCGTGGACAAAGCGCGAAAGGCCGCTGCCCCCTGAAACGGCGGGAGTCTGCCCGGCTCTGCCGCCGCCTCCTGCATCCGGTACGCGTCAGCGGCTCGCGAGGGTTACCGGCCGTCCTGCGGCTCGAAAATCACGCTGACGCGTGTCTCGCGCACGCCGGTGCGGTGGACGGCCAGTTTCCGGACCCCCGCGTTGTCGGCCTGCTGCTCCGGCTGCGGCGATGTCGGCAGCGGGCGCGCTTCGAGCACCTCGAAGGCCGCGTCCGCCGGTTCGACGAGCCGCACGACCAGCCGTCCTTCCCCGAGCCGCAAGGTGGCGGTGCGGCCGCCTGCCGCGAGTTCCACCTGCGCCGGCGTGTGCGCAAACCACCACAGCTCCGCGGGCTGTGCGGCCCGGAGCTCGTCGGTCACCGTGACGCGTTTGCGCCCCTCGACGGTGAACGTGCGCAGCACGTGCTGCGCGCTGGGCGCGTATGCGGCGGACAGGTCGACAACCACCCGCCCGCCGCCGGCGGACGATTCGAACGCGGTGATGGGCGCGACTGCTTTCAGCGCCTGGTCCGGCCCGGGTCCGGGGTTGAGCACGAGCGTGTTGTGCCCCTCGGCGCGCACGCGGTAGTAGGCTTCGCGCCGGTTGTGATGCCGGTGGGTCATGTAGGTTTCGTGCTCCGTCCCGGAGTCCGTGATCCAGCGCTTCCCGTGGGCCTCCAGGATGAAGCTGCCGAGGTCGAGGTGCCGGTGGCCCGCCAGGTTGCGGTTGTCGCCGGCCTGGACGGCGAGCACGAGGGCGCCGGGATCGTTCCAGGCGCTGCGCAGGCTTGCGCATTCCGCGCCGCGGAAATGCCGGCCGAGCGGCAGGGGCTCCGGCTTCGCGGCCGCGCCGCCCGCGGTGTACCACAGCAGGTCCGCGACGCCGCCGGACCGGTTGGCGGCCTCGAGCGCGCGGAGCCGGAACCGGGTGTACGCGGGCCGGTCGTAGACCCGGCCCATCCACAGCAATTGCGCGGCCGACGCGTCCGTGGTCCCGCAGTCGGCGAAGTTGAACGTGTCGCCGTCGGCGCCGGACATGTAGATGGGATAGGCGCCGCTCAGCGCCAGCCCGCCGACGTTCCGGAGGCCGAAGTCCGTGCCGAGCGCGGACTGCAGCGCATCCAGCATCAGCACGTTGTAGCGCGAGCCATATTGCCAGTAGGTGACACCCTCGACGCCCCCGCCGTCAGGCTCGAAGTGCCGCATCGCGATCGGCACGCTGCGCAGCGCGGCGCACACGACGCCGGCGGCCAGCGCGGGCTCCGCGTCGGCGATCGCCAGCGCGCCGAGGGTCAGGCCGCCGTTGCAGACCGGGTTCCAGTTGTTCCAGCCCGCCGCCCAGCCGCCGCCCTTCTCGTAGACGCTCAGCCCGGGCTTCAGGCCGAGCTCGACGATGGCGTTGCGCAGCCGCAGCCGCAGCTCCGGGCTCCACTGGTCGTACAGCCAGTCATACCCGAGGGCGAAGGCGCACGTCATCTCCGCAGTGTCGAGGAAATGCGGCGGATTCCAGTCCTTGAAGCCCGCCGCGGCCTCCAGCTCCGCCCGGACGCGGTCGCGGTAGCGGACATCCCCGTCGACCAGGAACAGCAGGCCGAGGGTCTCCACCCGGTCCTTGACCCTCCGGCTCACCGACAGCAGGCGCTTGCCGTCGGGGATCCGGTACGTGGACGGCGGGCTGGTCAGCTCCTTCGCCGCCTCCTTCTTGAGCGCGCCGTACCAGGCCTGGCACACGGGGTCCGTGCGGATCTTCTCGCGGAGTCGGGTCACCCCCTGTGTCCCCGGAAGCAGGAGGAAGGGGCGGTCCGACCTCAGTGTGGCCAGAATCCGGTCGGGCGGCGGCATCGCCGGAGCGTCCCCCTTCACGTCTGCGCCCAGCGCGCCGACCGCCCCGATCCACCCCGCGCACAACCTGCCAAGCCAGCGTCTGGCGGGACGTGCGGACATGCGCCTGCTGTGACCGGCCTGGAGGTGTGCTTGCATGGAGGAGATGATGCCGATCCGGGCTGGGAAGCGCAAGGAGGAGGAACACCCCATGTCCAGCACGGAGCAGCTGAACCGCTAATGGACGCTAAGGAACGCTAATGCTAAACGGAAATCGGCGGTTGACGCTCGCTCGCGGACGTGTTGAGGTGATGGCTGAACTCCGCGCGGAATCCGGAGGCACACTGATGGAAAGAGGAGATCGTCGCATCATGCAGCACGCCCCGCTTGTCCTGGCCACCCTGCTGCTGGCCGCGGCGGGCGTGGCGGGGAGGCCGGCCGGCGCCGCGACGAACGCGCTCCGGGGCACGGCCGCGACGGCCCTGCGGGAGCTCGAGGCCATCGACGCGCAAGCCGTCGCGCTGGCCCTCGCCGACATGGCGCACACGTGGCCGCAGGCCTGCGACACCGCGCAGCACGGCCGGGTGCTGGCCGCCCTGCGGGAGCGCGACGCGCTGTGCGCGGCGCTGCGGGAGGGCCGGACGGACGCCACCGGGCGGGCCGAGGCACTCGCCGGCGAGGTGCGCGCGGCCCTGGTGAACCATCCCCTCCTGCGCGGCCGGCCGATCCTGTTCGTCGTCCGGCCCCAGTTCGCGAACGAGCACGGGCCCGACGAAACCATGTTCCAGTCCGACGCGCACAACGCCCGCTGCTTCGCCGGCGGCGGCGCGCTCAAGGTCCTCGACGTCGCCTCCGGCGGAACGCGCACGGTCCTGGACGTGCCGGGCGGCATTGCGCGCGACCCCGTGGTTCACTTCGACGGCCGCCGCATCCTCTTCTCGCTGCGCCGCGACCGGGCCGACGACTACCACCTCTACGAAATCCAGGCCGACGGCTCGGGACTCAGGCAGCTCACGTTCGCGCCGCGCGTGAGCGACATCCAGCCCGTCTGGCTGCCCAACGGCGACATCCTGTTCAGCGCGACGCGCGAGCCGAAGTACATCCACTGCCAGCGCCATCTCATGGCCAGCCTGTTCCTGATGGCCGGCGACGGCGCCAACATCCGGCAGGTCGGGTTCAACACGCTCTTCGAAGGCCGCGGCAGCCTGCTGCCGGACGGGCGCGTGCTCTACTCGCGCTGGGAGTACGTCGACAAGCACTTCTCGTCGGCCTACGGCCTGTGGACCGCGAACCCCGACGGCACGGCGCAGCAGCTGCACTACGGTGGCCTCGCGTGGCAGCCCGGCGCCATCCTCGACGGCCGGGCGATTCCCGGCAGCCGCAAGCTGGCCTGCATCTTCGGCAGCGTGCACGATCACGAGAACGGCGCCCTCGTCATCGTGGACCCCACGCGCGGGAACGACGGCCCGGGCACGATCGAGCGGAGCTGGCCGCCGGACCTCGCCCCGCTGCTGAAACAGTGGAACGTGGTCGGCCGCGCCGCTGACTACGACAGCTTCTGCCGCGTGGCGGTGCGCTACCAGAACCCGTACCCGCTTTCCGACAAGTACGTCCTCTGCGCCCGCTCGCTCTCCGCGGCGGCGCGCCAGGAGCTGGCGCTCTTTCTGGTGGACGTGTTCGGCAACGAAACGCTGCTGCACCGCGAGGCGCCGGGCTGCTTCCAGCCCGTGCTGCTCGGCGCGACGCCCCCGCCGCCCGCCATCCCCGCACGCGCGAGCGGCGCGGGCGACGCGGGCGTGTTCTACGTCGCGGACGTCTACCGCGGGTACGGCATGAGCGCCGTCCCGCGCGGCGCGGTGAAGTGGCTGCGCGTCGTGGAGGCGCCGGCCAAGCTGACCTATCCGCCGGCCGGCCACGGCGACTGGAGCGCGCCGGGCGACGGCGAGTCGCACCAGCCGACGGCGGTGAACTGGCACCACTACAACAACAAGCGCGTGCTGGGCGTGGTCCCGGTCGAGCCGGACGGCTCCGCGCATTTCACCGCGCCGGCCCGGCGGTTCGTGTACTTCCAGCTGCTGGACGAGTCCGGCCTCATGGTGCACTCCATGCGCAGCGGCACCGCCTTGCTGCCGGGCGAGACGCAGGGCTGCGGGGGGTGCCACGACTACCGCGCCGTGCCGCCCGCCGCCAGGCCGCCCGCCGCGCTCCGGCGGCCGCCCAGCCCGCTGCGCAACGGACGCGACGCCCCGCCGCCTTTCAGCTACGCCGCCGAGGTGCAGCCGATCCTCGACCGGCACTGCGTCCGCTGCCACGACTACGGCAAGGCGGCCGGCGCCAAGCTCAACCTCAGCGGCGATGCCGGCCCTGCGTTCAACGCCTCCTACGTCGCGCTGATGGCGCGGTCACCCGCCGTGTGGGCCCTGCCGCAGCCGGGCGCGGCCAAGCCGCTGGTGAGCACGATCGGCACGGGCCCCTTGCCCGTCGTGCCGCCGTACAGCTGGGGCGCGCACCGCAGTGGGCTCGTCGACAGGCTGCGCGCCGGCCACCAGGAGGTGAAGCTTGCGCCCGACGAGTGGGCGCGCCTGGTCACGTGGATCGACCTCAACGCGCCCTACTACCCCGTGGCCGAGGACTACTACAGCGCCAACACCTACGGCCGCAGCCCGCTCGACCACGGGCAGCTGCTGGAGCTGGGCCGGATCGTCGCGCAGGGGCCGCGCGGGGCTGAGTGGGGCTGGCAGAAGGTGAACGACTACGTCGGCGGCAAACTCAACAGCCTGCTGGGCCGGGGCGAGCTGCCCGTGAACTTCACGCGCCCAGCCTGCAGCGCCTGCCTGCGCGCCTTCGACGGCCCCGCTGACGCAGGCTACGCCCGGGCGCTGGCGTTGATCGAGGCGGGCCGGCAGATGCTCGCGGAGCACCCGCGCGCCGACATGCCCGGCTTCCGGCCCTGCGCGGCCGACCAGCAGCGGCTCGATGCGCACGCCGCCCGGCAGCGGATCGACGAGGCCAGCCGGCGCGCGTGGGCCGCGGGCGCGCGCGTGTACGACGAGCGGCCGTGAAGCGGCATTGCGCGGGGGGCGGTCGGGGCTGCAGGGGACGCGAGGCACTCGTCATCCTGAGCGCAGCGCAGGATCTCCCGCCGCCAGGCGGGCTGCCCGAGCGCGTGCGGCGCATACGCCGAGATCCTTCGCTACGCTCAGGATGACACGATGGATCTCTTTCCACCCTCCGCCCTGCCTCCACGACGCGACAGGGCGCGCATGACCGCAGGCGGGGATTGACCGGTGCGCGGGGGAACGGCTAACGTCTGGGGGCAGCAGGTGCGCATGCCGGCACGACCCGAAGGGCGGGTACGACCTGAAGTGTGCGCGCTGCGCGGCGAAGGTCCTGACATGCGACATACATTGCTTCTGCCCGGGGTTCTCCTGCTAGCGCTTGGGGGCGCCGTGCCGGCCGCCGCCGCCGACGCGCCCGCGCGCGCCGGCCGACCCAACGTGGTCTTCATCCTGGCCGACGACCTCGGCTGGGCGGACACGACGCTGTACGGCCACAC
>CAYOBW010000210.1:0-12326 GCA_964402115.1 uncultured Victivallales bacterium | reverse complement strand
GTCTCAGACAAGCCGGTCTCAGACACCTGCCGGTGGCCATAATGAGAACTGCTGACTTGCCACAGCCGCCGCTTGCGGCTTTGTGGTCCACGGGGTATAAGCGCCCCTGCGGAAAGCGAAACGCTGACAAGGAGACTCCATGCGCATCCAGGTGCCGCGGCAACCCCATCCGGTCTGCCTGTTCTGCGGGTTGCTCGCGCCGGATGCGGCGTGGCTGGCCCGCGGCGCGGCAGCGCTGAGCGACGTCTACGGCGCCATCGCCGCGCGCAGCGCCGCTTTTCCATTCACCTTCACCGACTACTACGCGGCAGAGATGGGCGCGACGCTGTGGCGGCAGTTCGTCACGCTGGTCACCCCGGTGGACCCGGGACAGCTGCCGGAGATCAAGCACCGCACGATCGCCATCGAAACGGACCTGGCCGACGGCGGGCGGCGGCGCGTCAACCTCGACCCCGGCTACCTTACGCCGGCCAAGCTGGTGCTCGCCTCGACGAAGGACTTCCACCACCGGATCTACCTGCGCGCAGGCATCCACGCGGAGCTGACCCTGGCGTTCGATCAGCACGGTTGCGTGTTCTATCCCTGGACCTACGCCGACTACCGCTCGCCGGCGGCCACGACCTTCCTGCTGGCGGAGCGGTCGCGGCTCAAGCTGTAGGCTGCTCAGGCCAGCGCATCCAGTTTGCCGTCGGGGCCGAACAGGATGAGGCTGTCGCCCGCCTGCAGGCGGTCTTCGCCGCCCGGGCTGACGACGTGCTGCGGGCGGGCGGCCGCAACAGCGGCGCGCTTGATGGCCAGCACGGTCAGCCCATACCGCCGGCGCACGTCCAGTTCCGCGAGCGTCCGGCCGATAAAGCGTGCCGGCGCCACCATCTCGACGACGCTGACGCCATCCAGGACTTCGTAGAAATCCACGGCCGTGCGGGAGACCAGCGCCCGCGCGAGACGTTCCGCGCGTTCGCGCTCGGGATACACCACCTCGTCGGCGCCGACCCGCGCCAGCACGCGGCCATGGGTCTCGCTGACGGCCTTGGCGATGATATGCCGGCAGCCCAGGTCCTTGAGGTTCGCCGTGGCCAGCACGCCGCCCTCCCGGTTCATGCCGGTGCAGACCACCACCACGTCGCACGACGGCAGCCCGCTCTCCTCCAGCGCCTGCGGATCGGAGGCGTCGCCCTGCACGGCCTTCGTCACCACGCCGGACAGCTTCTGCACCTTCTCGCGGTCCAGGTCCAGCAGCACCACTTCCGCGCCGCGCTCGATCAGATCGGTGGCCAACGCCGTGCCGAATTGCCCCGCGCCTACGACTCCGATGCGTTTCATCGCGATCTCCCTCCCCTGTTCACCCGACGGCCAGATCCTCTTCCGGATAGCGCAACCGCTGTCCCACCGCGCGCCCGCCCACCACCAAAGCCAAGCTCAGCGGCCCCACGCGCCCGATGAACATGCAGGCCACCAGGCACAGCTTGCCCCACGGCGTGAGATCGGGCGTGATGCCAGTGGAAAGACCCACCGTGCAGAACGCCGACATGGTCTCGAACAGCAGCCGGTCGCTGGCGCTCAGTCCCGTCGCCAGCAGCGGCACGTGCTCGGTGATCAGCAACACGCCGAAGAACAGGCAAACCAGGCCGATGCTGCTCACGAACACGACCAGCGCCTCGCGGATGGCGCGCCCCGGCAGGCAGCGGTTGCCGATCTCCACGTCTTCGCGTCCGCGCACCATCGTCACCATGGTCATGATCAGCACCGCCAGCGTCGTGGTCTTGATGCCGCCGGCCGTGGAAGCCGGCGAGCCACCGATGAACATCAGGAACATGGTGAAGAAGTGCGTGGCCGGCCGCAGGGCGGCCATGTCCACCACGTTGAACCCGGCCGTGCGCGGCGTAACCGCCTGGAAGCCGGCGGCCAGCAGTTTCTCGGAGAGCGGCAGGCCGGCCAGGGTCTGCGTCCACTCGGTGGCCAGGAACCCCGCGAAACCGGCGGCCAGCAAGACGCCCGTGACCGTCAGCACGACCCGCGCGTGCAGCGTCAACCGGCCGCGCGTGCGGCGATTGCGCCGCCAGGGGCGGAGAAAAGACAGGTTGTAGAGCACGGTGAAGCCCAACCCGCCGAGTACGATGAGCAGGCCGAGGGTGGACACGACAACGGCGTCCGCACGGAAGCGAACGAGGTTGTCCGGGTAGAGGGCGAAGCCGGCGTTGCAGAACGCGCTCACCGCATGGAACAGGCCTTGATACAGCGCGCTGGGCCAGGGGTAGCCGTAAGCCTCCACGAACCGCGCGGCCAGGATGACGGCGGCCGTCCCCTCGATCAGCGCCGTGTAGGCCAGCGTCGCCGCCACCAGCCCCCGCAAGCCCCGCGCGCGCTCCGTGCCGAGGGCGTCCAGCAGCACGAACTCATTGGACAGGCTCAGCCGGCTGCCGGTCAACAGGAGCAGGAACGTGCCCATGGTCATGATCCCCAGACCGCCCATCTGCATCAGTGCCAGGATGACGCCCTGCCCGAAGTGGGAGAAATGGCCGCCGGTGTCCACGACCGTCAACCCCGTCACGCACACGGCGCTCGTGGCTGTGAACAGCGCCGTCAGCGGGTTCCCCCAGGTTCCGGCACGGTTGGCGCAGGGCAGCAGCAGCAGGCCGGCGCCGACAAGCACGGCCAGGGCAAAGGCCCGCACCACGAACCGCGCCGGGCGCGGCGGACGCTGCTGGCCCTCTGTCGTGCGCATGCCCATGTCGGGGGTGACCATAGCAGCGGCTCACGGCACAGGCAAGTTATCTACTTAAGCGCCACCTTGCATCCCGGCTCGACGGAGTCTCGCCCTCCCGGCGTGGGGCGTGGCGCAACCCTCTACCTTTGAACGAGGTGGGAGGGCGACGCTCCGCGGAGCCGTGAGCGCGCGGGCTAGGGGTCTATCCCCTCTTCCTTCTCCTTCGACGTCCCCTGTGCCGCCCCCTGACTCTGGGCGGACGGCTGCGGTTCAGGGCGGACCTCAAGCGTCCAAGGCATGGTGACGCGGTAGAACTTGCGCAGCGGCAGGTTAGTGTCGGTTTGGGTGTTGACCGGTCCAATCACATGCGGGCCAACGTTCGACCAGACTGGGCCGGCAGAGTCCTTGAGGTCCAGGGTCGACTGGAGTTGGTAGTGCAACTGCGCGTCGGAGTCGGCCCACCACACGGTGACGGCGGCGGCCGGTACGCAGACCATATTGGTGATGGCCAGGCCGCCACTTGCATTGCCGGGCTGGCGGATGGCGATCTGGTAGTCCTCCACCTCGCCGTCCTGCGCCATCCCGGTGGGACCCAGCCCACCCTTGCTACTCAGGCGGAACCGCGCGCAGGTCAGTCCCAGCGTCGCGTTCCAAGGCACGCTGAAGCAGAGGTTGCTGTTGACTCCGGGCGCCAAGGCCAGGCTCGTGAAGATCGCTTCAGTCGGGTTGTTCCACACGCCATCACGATTGAAGTCCACCCACGCATCGAGCAGGCCGCCCGACGGGCCGGACACAAGGGTGAGGTCCAGGCAGCCCTGCTGGCCGATGAGCCACTGGTTCTTGAAGAGCACCCCGTCATCGTCGTCCGCCCCAGCCTCGTCGTCGCCGCTCGCCGTGGCGTTCGGCTGCCCATTCGCCTCCGAATCCTCCGCGCTACCGAGCAGGAAGTTAGTGACAATACCATGCCGGGCTCCGTCGCTGGCCAGAAGGGTCGGATAAGCCGGGTCGGGCGCGTCGCCCAGATCGAGAGCCTCGCCAGTTTGGTAGTCCGGGATGTAGTAGTCCTCGGTTTCTCCTGATTGGAAGCCCCCCGACGGCCCATCGCCACCAGCGCCGTTATGGCCAAGCGGTCCGGGACAAGCCGTCTCCGACAGCGTGATGCGCATCCAAATGGGCTCGACCGTGCTCGAAGGATGCCAGGCGATGAAGGGCGGGGTGATCTGCAGATTGGGGCCGGGACCCACTCCGGCGATCTTTTGGTTCTGCACCGCCCATTCGGGGGCGTTTCCTCCGTTCGGGAAATGCAGGACATCGTTCCAGTCGCCGTTGCGATTCCAGTCGAACCAGACGTTTACGAACAGCATGCCGGGCGGGGCAGCAACGGACCAGACCGAGTAACTCAGCGTCGTTGACTGGCCGTGCGGAAGAGCCAGCGGGAACAGCACGCCATCATCGCCCAGGTCAAGATCGGAGGCGCCGGCATTCGGCAAGGTGTTATTGCGCCCATCCGCATCGGGGCCGGAATCCGCGTCATGCTCCACCGTGACCGTACCGCCAAGATAGACGGTACTGGCTGGATTATTGTGGATGGGACCGAACGGCGGAGATCCCGCCGTGTACACGGTCGGGTAGTTGGCCGTGATGACCGGAGGTCCGCTCGGGGGATACGCGTTCAGGGGCAGGCCCCACGTATTGCTGCTGTCGGGGGCATCGCCCAGATCGGCGGCTGGCTCCGGCCAATCCGCGATTACAATCGCGTAGTCCTCCACCTCGCCGTCCGCGGCCGCGCCGGTGACCTGCAGGCCGCCGGCCGTGCTGAAGCGGAAGCGCCCGTAAATGGTGCTGCCCGCCGCCGTGGCCGGCGGCACGGTGAATGAAATCGTGTTGCCGCCGGCGACGAGCGGATGGATGGCGCAGATCTGGTCGCCCGCCTCGGCCCAACTGCCGTCATTGCCAAAATCGATCCAGGCATCCAGCATGCCGGCGCCGGAAGCCGTGACCGTGATCTGGGCCTGCTGCCCGGGCAGGAGCGTGCCGAAGACCACGCCGTCTTCGTCGGCGAAATTGGCGACATCGTCGCCGGTCGCGGATGCATTCGGCTGCCCGTCCGGTTCCCAATCGAGCAGCGCACCCAAATGGAAGCCCGGCACGTACGTGTGGCGCGCGCCATCGCTGGCCAGCAGCGTGGGGTAGGTGGGATCGGGCGCATCGCCGTAGTCTAAGCGGTTTTCAAGCGTGGTCAGAACGAAAGCCATGTCCCATGCCGTACCTATCGGATACTCGAGGGGGGAACCTTCCCCGTATGACACGCCAGGTTCCGGCGCGGTCGGGTCCGCGATGACGACCGCGGCAGCTGGGGCGATGGAGGTCACGTCCCGCGTACGGGTCTTCCAGCCCCACGGGTATTGACGGGGGACCTGTCCGTCGTAGCCGGCGGCAATGCTAACCCAAAATAACTGAGTGCCTGCTTCCGGCGACTGCCAGAACCATTCACGCTCAGACAAATCCTGCTCGAACAGGAAGCACGCCTCGGGCGGGCGACCCGGATTGCGCGGATCGAAATCCCAACCCGCGAAACGATAGGTAAAGTTGGTGCAGACCACTTGCCAGATCGCCTCGCCGGGGTGGGCGCCCAGCACGTCCGTCCAGATGGTCACCACGAAGGAATCCGGCAGCCGCGGCGGCTGCTGCTCGGTCCACCCGATGAACGAACCCCACCAATGCACATCGGTCACCGGCCGACTGTCTTGGCAGGCCCAGTCGTCGGCCACGAGCTGGGAGCCGCCGTGCACCGACATTTCGTCCCACCCCAGGATGCCGTCGGGCGGCGTGAAGGGCTCAGGCAACTGGCTCCACTTGGTCTCGAACACCTCTTGCTCCATGGAGATGGCGAACGCCATATCGATGTTTTCCGTCTCGAGGGGATGCTCTTGGGGATACGTCAACTTGCCCCACAGGCCCAGGTAGGGCGCGGCCGACTGTACCCAGGTGGCGGCGGCGATCCGGTGAGCGGCTGACGTCTTCCAGCCGAAGCGGTATGCGCTGTCCGACACGTTGGCCTGGGCATCCAGCCAGTAAACGAGGGGTTCCTGCTCGCTACCGGTCTGCGTGAAGGCTTCTTCCGGTGGAATGTCGAAATCACAGCGCCAGCAAACGGTGTCACCGACCGGAAGATACTGTCCATTGACGTCGTACCACCCTTCGGTCAGTTCCCTCGCTTCGGCGCGGACAGAATAGGAACCCGGCAGGAAGACGCGCTGCCAGAGCGGCGCTCCGGGCATGCCGTAGGGACCTTCCGGGCTGGCGTTGTTGCCGTGGATGCTGAGGGTGATCGGCACGCTGCCCGGGCCGCCCTCAGGCGGGACGAGGTCGTTCTTCCAGGAGGTCCACAGCGTGACGTGGGTGATCTTGCCGGACACCGTGCAAAGGAAGTCATCGGCCAGTAGATCGGGGAGCTCGGGCGCGCTGCCCGCGGAATCCTGCACATCCAGACCCAACGGGGAAAGATCCGGCAGCTGTTGGAACTTGACGACCGTTTCGCCATGGCTCGAGATGAGTTCGAACGCGAGGTCCCAGGCCTGGCCGCGCGGCCACTCCAGCGGTTCCCCGCTCGCAAATACGGCGCCCACCACTGGCTGCAACGGAGCCGTCATGCGCACGGCCGCGTCGGGGGCGGGCGAGGCGGGATTGCGCGGCCGCGTCTTCCAGCCCCAAGGATTCGGTTCGGCCTCTTGGCTTGCCGCCGAAATGCTGACCCAGTAGATATTCGTGCCCGTGGCGCCGGGATCTTGATAGAACCACCCGCCGGCCGGCAGGTCGACCTCATAGCGAAAACAAGTCTCATACCTCTTGGCGATCGGATCGAAATCCCAGCCTTCGAACACCGGAATGGCCGTCACCCCGGTCGCGTACACACACGTTCCTGGGTGGCTGAACGTTTGCGGCCCGCTCGGAACGTCCGTCCAGAACTGGACGAGGAAAGTTCCTGGCGCCCCCCCCTGCCCCGGCGGGATGGACGCGATCCAGTTGGAGTAAGACCCCCACCAGCGTACGCGGGTCACCGGATTGGCCGAAGTGCAGACCCAATCGTCCGCGGCGATGGGCCCCTTGCGGTAATCCGAGATTTCGTTCCAGCCCAGGAACACATTCGGGTTGGCTCCAGGTTCGGGCAGCTGAACCCACTTGGTCGGCTCGCCTCCCAAATCGGCCGCATCGCACCACTCCAGAACCCTGTGCCCGAGGACCGTCCGCTCCGGAGGCACCGGATTGTCGAGTTCCAGCGAACGGTACGGCTGACCGAGATACACGGTGGTGTCGGACGAGTGGCTGACAACCGTGACCGCGCGCGTCGTGAGTCCGCTGCCAAACCAGATGCACGCGGCAACCGCAAGGAACCTCAACCTGGCCTTTTTCATGACAGACCCCTTTCCATTTGTTTCAAGATCAATGCTGATTGGCCGAGCGCAGGCGCAGTATCCGCAGCGGGCGGCGCCGAGAAGCAAACAGGGCGAGACGAGCGGGGCAGGACAAACGTCTCCACGGGGCGCTTGTCGAAAACAACAACTCTCTGCAGATCCCAGCGTGCCACATGTTAGGCACCCCTCTTAGATGGTCTTGATTTTCAATGCGCCGGGAGAAACTGTCAAGGTCAAAATTCACACGGTCAAAATTCACGCCCGAAACTGAGGGAATCTGCCCGGTTCTGCCACCGCCGCCGGCATCCGGTACGCGGCAGCGGCTCGACGGCGTCTCGCCCTCCCGTGGTGATTGGTCAAACCGGAGGTGTGGAAACGGAATGGGGGGGCGAGCGTCCGCGCGAGCCGCTGGCGCAGCGCGCGAGGTTCTGCTACCGTCCCTCCGCGTGACCGCATGAGCGAACTCCTGACATTGCCCCCCGACCAGCCACGCCGCCACAGGCCGACGCCTGCCGTGCTGCACGTGGGGGGCCGCGCGTACCGCAATTCGGCGGCGAAGTTCTGGCCGGCGCTCCTGGACGAGGCGCTCGACCACTTTCCGGCCTGCACCAGCATGGAGCTTGTCGCGCCCGCCCCTGCGCACCTGGATCGGCACGTCCTGTTCCCGGCCTGTGCGCTGGAACGTGCGCTCAACGACATGCGTGTCGCGAACGCGCGAGCGGAGCTCGCCCAAACCCTGGCCGAACTCGCCCTGCTCGGGGGCCCCGCGTCGGTCATGCTGCGCCTGCTGGAAGACGGCCACCCCAGGCATGCCCAGGAGCTGCCGCCCGACTGCCTCGACGCGGAAACGCTGCAGTACCTGGTTGGCTGGCTGCTGGAGTGGGCGGGTCTCGCCGCGGAGGATTGGAACCGGCCCGCCGTTTCCGGCGCCGTCGACGCCGAGGACAGCCGGCGCCAGCGGCGCTACCGGTTCGCCTTCGCGCTGACGCGCCGGCCGCTCAGCGAAGGCCTTGAGCAGTGGACCCTGCAAGTCGATCTGGCCGCCGCCCGTGGTCAGAATTCAGAAGACGGAATTCGGAATGCAGAGACTCCTGACTCCTGAATGCTGGGGACCAGGCGACGCCTCAGTGACAGCAGGGGGCTTACATGGCACCTAACGGCCGGGACGGCCGTCTCCATGGCGTGGGCAGGCGACGAGGCGTGGAGACGGCGGTCCCCGCCGTTATCGCCCTCCCCTCGCGTTACTGAGAAGCTGCGAAGAAATCGGGGACGACACGGAGGTCGTCCCTCCAGGAGGCGATAACAGGCGTTTTCTCACGCATTCTGGAGGGTCGGGCTCCGTCCCGACCGTCTGGGTTCGATTTCCTCACAGCTTCTGAGGCGTTACGGAACCAGGCACTTGGCGCTTTACGCCCGGCCACCGGCAGGCGAGAATGCCCGCCATGCCAGAGCCCTCCGCGGACATCGCCCTCTACACCGACGGCGCCTGCCAGCCCAACCCGGGGCCGGGCGGATACGGTATCGTGCTGCTCGCCCGCGGGCAACGGCACGAGTTCAGCGGCGGCTTCCGGAAAACCACGAACAACCGCATGGAACTCTTCTCCGTCATTCGCGGACTGCGCGAACTGGGCCCGGCGCGCCAACGCGTAACCGTCTACAGCGACTCGCAATACGTCGTGAACATGGCGTCCGGCGGATACGCCGCGCAGTGGCGCCGGAACGGCTGGAAACGCAACAAGGGGCGCGACCCCGCCCTCAACCCCGACCTGTGGGGCGCGCTGCTGGATCTCTGCGCCTGCCACACGGTGCGCTTCCAGTGGGTGCGGGGCCATGCCAGCAACGTCGAGAACACCCGCTGCGATGAGTTGGCGGTGGCGGCCCGCCAGGTCGCGAAACTGCCACCGGACATCGGCTACGAAACGCCCGCGGCGAGCGTCCCCCCGCCGCCGGAAGTGCCACCGGCGCCTCCCCTCCCCGCCCTGTCGCCACGCCCCGCAACACCGCCGACCCAACTGACCCTTTTCTGAGACCCACGTTCAACCACTCACGGCGCGCTGGCGCCGAACGCGGCGGCGGGGCCGTCGGGGGCGGGGCGGTAGTCGCGGGCGGCGGGGTCGAGGAAGCACGGGTCGGCGAAGACCGAGTGCTGGTCGAAGCCGCGCGCCCGCAGAAACGCGGCGGCCGCGGCGGCCGGCACGCGGTTCGTGCCCCACCACAGCCCCTCCCCCCGCGGCTGGAACCAGCAGTTGCCGTCCATCTTCAGCGCCGCCGTCCAATCCCGCCCGTGCAACCGCAGCAGGCTGTCCACCGATTCCGCGAAGATGTTCCCGCGCACGCTCACGTCGGCCGTCCGCGCCGTGTTGTCGTAGAACATCAGGTGCCGCCCGTTGGGGTCGGGCCGCTGGCCATGGCCCCACCCGGCGCCGGCGGCCACGCAGGTGTTGTGCTCGAACACGATGTTCCGCGTGCGGCTGGCCGCGTCGCGATTCCAGTACTCGAAAGAGTATTCGGCGTTCCAGATGACGTTGCGCCGGTACGTGATGTTCTCCTGCGTGTTGCTGCCGCTGCCCTGGTTCGTCAGCGCCGCGTCGTAGATCTCGCCGATCCGGCAGCCCTCCACCAGGCAGTCGCGCGCGTCCGACCAGAACTCGATGCCGTTGCCGTAGCGCACGGGTTGGCCGTCGGGCCGGGTGAGTTGGTGGCCGCCGCCGATGAATGCAAGGTCGCACCGCCGCACGGTGATCCCGCGCGTCGAGCCGCCGCCGATGCCGTGCGCGGCGCCGTTGGCCAGCGCGAGATCCTCGTAGGTGACGTACGACCGGCCGCCCTGGTCGACGATGTGCCGGCAAAGCGCCAGCTCGACGCTGCGCCAGCGCCCGGCCGGATGCCGCGCGCCGCGCAGGAGCACGGACTGCGTGGCGGCCTCGTAGCAGTAGTCGCGCTCGGCGGCCAGCGCGTCGGCGGACCACTTCTTGACGCCCGTAGCCGCACCGCCGTCGAAGATAAGGTTGCCGACATCGAAGGACAGGACCCCGTCGCGGTCGGAACGTACTTCGCCGAAGACGCAGTCGCGCAACGCCAGGCCGCCACCGGGGGCGAGCGCGCCGCCCAGGAAGAGCGTGACGCGCGCCGCGT
Organism: uncultured Victivallales bacterium; assembly: GCA_964402115.1. Lineage (GTDB taxonomy): Bacteria > Verrucomicrobiota > Kiritimatiellia > UBA8416 > CAYOBW01 > CAYOBW01. The sequence goes on along the minus strand of CAYOBW010000210.1, from coordinate 2,069 downwards.
CGTCGGACTCCCCCACGCGGAACACGACCGAGGCCTCGAGCTCGTTCGTGCCCCCGCCGACCGCCACCGTGCCGGCAGCGGCGCGGGCGGTCCATGGCGCGACCTGCTGCATCAGCGCGACACGGAACGGCTGCACCACCCCGGTGGCGCGCACGCGGAAGACCAGCCGGTAGCAGCGGCCAGCCTGGACGGCCAGACCGCCCGCGAAGAACTGTACGTGGTTCGGCGCCGCGCCCGGGGCGGCACACACCAGGGTCAGCGCGTCGGGCGTTTGCGTCACCCGCGCGCCGCCCTCCGTGTGGAGGCTCCAGCGCGCAGGGGACAGGTTCAAGGCGCTGCCCACGGGCGTGTAGCGGATGGGGGTGGTGCGCCAGAGCCCCGGTCCCGCGGCCTCCCAGTCCGTCGGGCGGTTCATGGGCACGGAGCCGAGCAGCAGCGGCTTCGGGCCGGCACCCTCCGCCGCCGCATAGGTGACGGGAGCGCCGGCGGCGCCGCTGCGGGGGCGCAGCTGGCCGCGCCACGTGCCGCCGCGCCGGAAGAGGACGCGGTCGCCGGGCTGAAGGTCGGCGGCATTCACCCGCTCCAGCGTCCGCCAGGCCGTGGCCGGCGTCGCGCCGTCACGCGCATCGTCGCCGCGCGCGTCATCCACGTGATAAGCCCGCGGCGCGCCCTGCGCCGCCAGCGCGGCGGCGCACAGCAACGGGACAAGCCAACCTGTCGGGAGCAAGCGCATGGCCGTTACGCTGCGACGCCCAGCTTCTTCTGCATCTCCTCGAGCGGGACGTTCTTCGTTTCGGGGACCATGAACTTCACCCACACGAGCTGCAGGCACATCATGAAGCAGAAGAAGCCGAAGATGACGGCCGGCGGAAACGCCTCGGCCATCTTCGGGAAGACGAGCGTCAGCGCTGCCGCGAAGAACCAGTGGGTGAAACTGCCCAGCGTCTGGCCGGCGGCGCGGTTGCGGTTCGGGAAGATCTCGCTGATGAGCACCCAGATCACCGCGCCCTGCCCCACCGCGTGCGCCGCGATGAAGGCGAAAATGCAGATCGGCACGATCTTGAAGCTCTCGATGTGGAACGCCCACGCACAGAGTCCGAGCGAGGCAATGTAGCCGAACGACCCGATGACGAGCAGCGTGCGCCGGCCCAGCTTGTCGATCAGCCAGAGCCCGACGTACGTAAAGACCAGGTTTGTGACGCCGATGCCGACGGACTGCAGCAAAGCGGCGTTCTTGGCGAGCCCCGTCCATTCGAAAATGCGAGGCGCAAAGTACAGGATCGCATTGATGCCGGAGAGCTGGTTGAAGAACGCCACGAGAAAAGCCAGCATGATCGGAATGCGCAGGCGCGACGTGAAAAACTTCGCCGCCGTTTTCCGGTCGCCCACGCTGGCTTCGACGGAGTCCGCCAGGCTGACGATCTCGGCCTCCGTGAAATCCGGGTTGATGCGGCGGAAGGTCTCCATGCCGGCCGCACGCTGTCCGCCGTGGACGATCAGCCAGCGCGGGCTTTCGGGCAGGGTGAAGCACAGGAGCGTGTAGACCAGGGCGGGGAAAGCCTCGACGCCCAGCATCCAACGCCACGCGACAGCCTCATTCATGTATTTGCCGATGAAGTAGTTGGACACGAAGGCGACCAGGATGCCGAACACGATGTTGAACTGGAACATGCCGGCCAGGCGTCCGCGCATCCGCGCCGGCGAGATTTCGGAGATGTACAGCGGCGAAGCGACCGTGGCGGCGCCCACGCCCAGGCCGCCGATGAAGCGGGCGAGCATGAAGGTGAATTTCCCCACGGCCAGGCCCGACCAGACCGCCGAAACGAAGTAGAGAACCCCGATCCAGAGCAGCGTCTTCCGGCGTCCGTGCCGCTCGGTCGGCCAGCCGCCCAGCAGGGCGCCCAGCACCGTGCCCCACAGCGCCGCGCTCATGCACAAGCCGTGCATGACGCTGTCGAGGCTCCAGAGGGACTGGATCTTCTGCTCGGCGCCGGAGATCACGATCGTGTCGAAGCCAAAAAGGAACCCGGCCAGCGCCGCGGTTATGGACCAGGCAAACAGACGTTTGT
>CAYOBW010000209.1:0-12351 GCA_964402115.1 uncultured Victivallales bacterium | reverse complement strand
TGCATCGCACCATAAGTATATTATGGCGAATGACATGGGAGAAATGGAAGCGGGCTGCTTCCGTTTCTAGGATGAACTGTGCGGGTCGCCAGTCTCGGCTTTGCGCGAACCTCCTGGCATCGTTTCGCCGCTCCGTGTTTCCGTGACTCCGTGGTGCGTTCTCGTCAGACCACACACAGCGGTGCGCTTGAGTCAGTCAGCCACCCAGTTTCGCATTTGGTGTGATGCGTAAGTGACGTCGGGGGGGGCTATAACGGCGGGGACCGCCGTCTCCACGCCTCGTCGCCTGCCCACGCGATGGGGTCGAACACCCATCCGGCCCCCGGCCTCGGAGAGGCCGGGGCTACGACGGGGGACGGGGCGCTTGGCGGTGCTCTACTTCAGCCAGGCCTTCACGCGATAGTATGCCCGCCCCGTGCCAACCGCATTCGTCACGGCGAAGACCCGGTCCGCCGCCGGCAGGTCCGTATAGCCCCGCAAACCAGTCCATGTGCCGATGTCCAGTCGCGGACGGGTTTCCAGCGCGTAGTGCCGCTTCAGCGCGCCGCAGGTGTTCGTATTCGCCACGCGCCCCGTGAAACTCACCCGCACCTTGCCAGGCAAGTCGTCGATCGCCACCGCCAGCGTGTCGTTGCTGCCCAGCGGATCGGTGCCCGCCACGAACTCGTCGAGGTTGGAGTCACCGTCGCCATCGGCATCCAGCCCCACCCCACCCTCAGGTGACCCGGTGCTGCCGAAGTTGAGCTGCTCCCAGAAGTCGGAGACCCCGTCTCCGTCGCCGTCAGCCGCCGTGTTCGTGCTCTCGCCCGCGACCAGCACCTCATCCACATTCCAGCCGCCGAAGTGGTAGGCGCTGTCCGTGGTCCCCATCTGCCAACGCACAGAGACTGTCGGTTTGCCGTCGGCGTATGCGCCGATGTTGAGCCGCAGCTGCCGCCAGACACCGCCGGCCAGCACTTCAGCCGGATTGGACCAGACGGTCTGCCAGGTCAAGCCATCGCTCGACACCGCCACGGCGGCGTGGTCATAGCCGCTGCCCTCGACGCCCAGCCAATACCAGAAAGAGAGAACCGTGTTGCGGAAGTTGGCGCAGTTGAAGGCGGGGGTCGTGGCAGACGTGGGGGTCGCGATAGCGCCGTAGGGGCCGCTCAGATTGTAGCCGACCACGTTCTGGCCGCCAATACCAGCGGCCGGATCCGGATAACCGTAGCTGCCGTCTGCGCCGGTCGGTTTGCCGAACCCCCACCCGCTGCCCAGCGCCCAGCCCGGGTTCGTCCCCATCTCCGCGCCGTAGATGCGCCAGGCGCCCTGGACGGTGATCGGCGCCGACACGGCGGAGGCGCCCGTGTTGTCCCAGGCCGTCGCGGTCAGGGTGTGCGTGCCGACCGTGACATTGGGCCATGTGGCGGTGAAGGGCGCGGTCGCCACCTGCCGCAGCAGGACGCCGTCCACGGTGAACGTCACCCCCGTCACGGTGCCATCCGGGTCGGAAGCCTCCGCACGCACGATGACGTTGGTGCCGGGCATGATCGTGCCACCGTCCGCGGGCCCCTTGAGCACCACCAGAGGCTTCACATTGTCCAGCGCCGTGTAGGTCAGCACCAGCTTCGGCCGCAGGGAAACCGTCGCATGCTCCGAGGCGGCAAACCAAGCCATGTTGTAGATCGTGCCTGTCCCCGGATCGCCGTTCACGCTGGGCTTGACCATGAAGCCGTAGTTGCTCGCGGGGGTCGTCACCCAGCCCTGCGCAACGGCAGCGGGGATGGTGAACGTCACCCATGAGCCAGCAGCCAGGGTGGAGTACGCCACGCTGGCCGAGACCGTGCCGTTGATATCGCCTCCCGCCGTGGTCCAGTTCGCCGCCGCCGTCCGCTTGGCCCAGGTCACAGCGCTCTCCGTGAAAACCGCGGTCAGCGCGTGAACATTGACGCTCGCCGTGAGGGAGGCACGCTGCACATTCAACACGTACAGCTGCAGCTGGGCGCCGGTGATCGTGGCGCTGGTTGGCAGAGCCGAGAGGTCGAAGCGAACCACGCTCCGCGTGGTCCTCCAGCAGCTGGGTCAGCCAGGGTTGTAGTGTTCGGCGTGTACCATCAGCGTATCGCACTCGCCGAAGTTGGAAACCCCGTCGTCGTTGTAGCCGCCCGTGCCAATGAACGTGTCGTCACACCCGCTGAAGCCAGACGAGCCCTGCTGCAACGTCAGCGTCGCCGCCGTGGCAGAGCCCAACACGAGCACGCCCAACAGGATCAGTGAGAGGAAACGAAAACGCATGTACCGCTATCCTTTCAACGCAAAGAACATGCAAGCAGCAGTGGATTCACCACGAGAGCACGAAGTCAGCATGTGCCAGACCGTACGCAAGGGCGATCCGTCTCCTGTTCACGATCTCACTTCGTGCTCTGCATGGTTGCAACTGCTCTTTACAGGATGATGACACAACGTGCAAGCGCTTGTCATTCCGAGCGCAGCATGCATGACGCCGATCCCGGAGCGGAACGCTTTGACGTTCCGGCTTCCACAAGGCTGGCCCCATTCTTCTCCCCGGCTTGCCAAAGCAAGCCGCTCCGGGAAGGGTACCGCACGGAGACGGCCGTCCCCGGCCGTTAAGCCCCCTTGGGTCACTCCACGTCGCTGCAGCGTCACGCTGGCGGCTAGTCCGCCCCCGCTGCAATGGGCGCCAGTTCGAACCGGTCCACGTAGATCGCCTTCACGGCGGCGGCGTTGTCGTTGGGGGCGACATAGGCACGGATCGGCGTACCGGCATCGAACTCGACCAGGTCGTACAGCCGGTAGCCGGCAGCGGCGTCGGCCACGCTGACCCGTTTCTCGCCCAGCCCCCGGTGCGCCCCGGAATCGTAGGCGCCACCGTGAAACGCCACGCCATTCGTACCCTCTTTCTCGACGCGGATGCGGGCGCCCAGGCGGTACCGCCCCGGCGGCACATCGGCGGGCAGCCGCCACTGCACGGCCCACTCCAGGGAGCGGCCGACCATGCGCGCGGCCACGCCATCCTCCGCCGCGGGGTCCGCGACAAGCGTCACGAGCTCGCCCTCGCGGTGGAGGCTGAACCGGTCATCTTCGCCAATCCGCACATCCTCCGGCGCCGCGTACGGCCGCCGCGCTTCGGCCAGCGCCAGCCGCGCCAGGTCGCGGTCGAGTTTGCCGAACTCGCGCAGGTGGGTCAGCTGCTGCGCCCGCACGCCGGCAGCCAGCCGCGCCGCGGCCGTCCGCACGACGGGCGCCGGCGCCCGGGCCTGCCAGGCCTGCGTGTACCACACGGGCAGCCGCAGCCGCTCGATCCGCGCCGCCAGGGCCGCGTCGCCCGCCGCCGCCTGCTCCGCTGCCGCGAGGGCCTCGTCCCACTCGGCCACCGCGGCGACCGGCAGGTCGGGCCGGTTGGTACCGTCGAAGATGCGGACGTGGTTACCGGCCGCGCGGGCTGTCGCCCCGCGGAGTTCGAGGTAGCGCTGCACGTGCGGCGCCGCGGGACCGTAGACGCCGACCACGAACTCGCGAATAAGCGCGTCGGCGGCGCGGGTCGGCTCCCACAGCAACCGCGCCAGCACCCAGGCCCGCAGCTCGGCGAGCTCCCCCCCGCCGCCGGGCGAGTAGTTGCCCTGCTCGAAGAGGCCCGCGACGCCGTTTTCCGCGAAGGTGCGCACGTTCGCGCCCAGCACGCCGAGATTGGGGAACGGCAGCAGGTAGTGGGCGAAGTCGGTGGTGTAGTCCCAGACGTAGAGCCGGGAGGACAAACCGTGCCAGCCGCGCAGGTCCTCCATGAACGACTGGTTCGTCGCCTCCGGGCAGCCGTCCAGCGGGTGCGCGAAACAGCACTCGATGCTGCAGAGGCGCACGATTACGTTCGGCCGCGGCCGGACGGTCCGCGGCGGCTTGCGCGTGTACTGGTAGGCCAGCGTGTCGATGGCCACGCCCGGGTGGTTCGTCGCGATCGCGTCGGCGATGCTGTTCACGAAGGTCAGCAACGTGCCTGCGTGGCTGCCTTCCGCCTCGTCCAGCGCGTGGCAGGCCGGGCAGTCGCAGGGGTTGCGCCAGTCGTTCTGCGAAACGGAGAAGATCGTCGCCGCGGGGTTGGCGGCGATCCAGCGGCGCACGGCGCGGATGGCGTGGTCGAGCACCTCGGGGTTCGTCAGGCAGAGCTGCGTCTGCGTCTTCAACCGCTTGCCCTTGACCATCGAGAAGTACTCGGGGTGGGCGGCGAAATGGTCGTCCGGGTCCAGGATGCGGTTGAACGTGTGGACGAACGGGCCGTACGTCACCTTGCCCCCGTGGCGCTCGGCGAGGCTGGCGTGCGAGGCGTTGAGCCGGTTGCGCGCGGCCCAGTCGCCGCCGAGGGCTTCGGTCCAGTACACCTCACGGTACTCCAGGCGCGGCTGACCGCGGCGATCCAGGTCCGCCGGCAGCGTCAGCCGGTCGCGCCGGGGTACAAACGTGACCGCGGGCGTGAACCACCGGCAGCCGAGATCCTCGTCGAGCAGGGCGTAGGCCCCGTAGAGTACGCCGCGCGGGCGGCCGCCGCCGATCGTCAGGCGGCCGGCGGCCGCGTCCACCCGCAGCCGGTAGCCCTCCGCGCCGCAGTCGGGATCGTGCGCGAGCACAATGGCCGGACCCGCCGGGACCGCGTTGGTGACAGGGAAAGCCGCCCCGCACAGCTCATGGAGGTGGGTGGCCAGTTCCGCGGCCGCATAGCGCTCGGCCGGCGTCGCGTCCGCCGCGACCACGATGGGGCACACCGCATCCGCGCCGCCAGCCAGTTCCCACGCCGCGGCCGCCGCCCCGCCCACCCCCGCACTCGCAAACGCGACCAGCACACCGGCCGCCAGCCGGGCGCACAGCCGGAAGCTCGCCTTCCGCCGTACCTTCTGAACGAACATATCCCAACCCTTTCAGCGGCAGCCCGGGAGCCGCTCCGCTCCGGCCCGGCCGGGTCCGATCACGTGAGGACTCCCCAACCGCCCCCGCCGGCCCTCACGGCATCCGGCTGATTCCGCCCAGCAGGACGGCCACGTTGAAGCCCGCCTGGCGCAGCAGGAAAGCGGCGACAGCGCTGATGCGCCCGTAGTCGCAATAGCAGATGTAGAGCGTGCTGGCGTCGAGCAGTTTGCCCGCCCGTTTACGCACATCCTGGACGGGCAGGAGCAGGGAGTTGGAGAGCGTGCCGGTCGCGCGCCGGTCGCCCTGGGGCCTCACGTCCAGCCAGCGGGCCCCGCCCGAAACGGCGGTCAGCGCCTCCGATAGCGTGAGCCAGCGCAGGCGCCGCTCCTTCAGCAGTTCGTCGAAATCGTGCTTGGCGAGGCGCATCAGCGTGCCCTCGGCGGTCATCGTCACCGTGGCGTTGCGCTTGGCATTCGAAATCAGGGCCTCCTCGCCGAATCCACAGCCGGCATCGAGGTCGGCCAACGTCACGGCGGCGGACGCGTCCGGCGCCGCGGCAGCGGCCGTGGAATGGTGCGGGGACGACCACTCCAGCGCGTCGGGGACCGGCGACGCGGCGGCCCCGGGCGCCTTGCGGGTCACACGGGCCGCGCCGCTGACGATCACGTAGTAGAAGTCGCCCTCCTCCCCTTCGCGAATGATGACCTCGCCCGCCCCGCACGGCAGCGCCTCCATGCGGGCGCACAATTCGCTGAAGTGGGCGTCATCCATGTCGCGGAACAACTGCATCTGGCGGAGTTTCAAACACCAATCCTGCCGCCCCCCGTTACACTGTTCGAACGCCTTGACCTTCCTTAGCAACGCCGATAGCAAACTCATGTTGCACCAACCTCCCTCTGACCAGCCGTACGAAAGCATGCCAAAATCACATGGTACGAAGCGAGCGCCAATAGCGCGTTCATGCGCCCCGCTCGATGCGGTAGACGGTCACGCCACCGGTCGGTCCCGCCGGCTCCGGGTAACCGGTCACGGCGAATCCCGCCGCCGCCAGCTGCTCGAAGAACGGGCGCGCCACGGGGCGCCCCGGCTCACCCAGAATGGCGTAACCGCCGGGCCGCAGCATGGTTTGAAAGGTGCGGATCAGCGGCATGAAGAAACGGGCTTCGTAAGCGACATCCGAAGCCAGCAGCACGTCCGCGGCCCAGGCTGGCTGCGGATCGCGCCAATCCAGCAACAACGTCTCCGGCGCCCGCCCCACGTTGACCAGCCAGTTCAGCGTGGCCAATTGGAGGGCGTCGGGCTGCAGGTCCGACACGACCACGCGCGCCGCCTCCGCCGCGCACAGCCCCGCCACCCCCGGACCGCAGCCCAGTTCCAGCACGCACTGGTCGGGCCTGATCCACCCCTCGCGGGCGACGCGGGCGGCAAGGGCGAGGGCGGAAGGCCAGATATCGGCCCAGTACGGCAGCCGCTCGTCGCGCACGTCGGGATGGTCCGTGCCCTTGGCGATGAGGGCGTCCAGCAATTCGTCCATGTCCGCCGCCAGGTACACGGTCCATGTGCGTGCGCCCGCCTGCACAGTGCGGGCGGCCAGGCGGAAGCGGACGGAGAGATCGCGCTGCAGCTCGGCGATGCGCGTCTGGATGGAGGCTTCGGCCATGAACCGTCGTGTCCTGTCAGGCTTTCACGGTCGCGTGCCCTTCGTCAATCATCTGCGCTGCGCCGAGGATCAACGACATCGTATCCTGTTTGAAGATGCGGGCATGTCCGTCCATGGTCTCGCGTTTGAAGGTGAACGAACCTTTGGTGTTACTCATGACGCGCTTCAGCACCGCCATGCCGCGCATGTCGCCGAACTCGGCGTCGATGAGCTGTCCCTTGTCGAACAGCAACTTGTGCAACCGCGAGCCGTCCGCGAACGAAACCCACAACACGCCGCTCTCCTCGGCGGCGTACAGCAACTGCAGGATCTGCATGATCGAGAACTGGGAAAGGGATCCCGCCAGTTCGTGTCCTTTTGCCAGTTGATCATCCATGCCGCTCAGCACCTGCGATTCGCCGAGGGTTTCGACGGAGAGCACGCCGCCCGCCACTTCGCGTGTCAGGGCCTGCTGCCGACGCAGACGGACCAGGAGCGCCCCCTCAACAGCACACACCATGAGAAGGAATTCAAATAGGAGGGCGTTGCGCGTGAAGAAATGCGTCAGCGGCCCGGTCCGCGCAGGGGTGTCAGGCCGCCCCACTTTCACGACCGTTGGATTCACAGCTCCCGCCAGACCCGCCTCGTTCGACACGACGGCTGCCACCAGCGGACCCACGTGCGGCAGCACCCGGGCCGGCACGCCCTCGGGCGCCGCGCGCACGATGGCGAGGCCGCCGGTCAGCGCAGCGGCCGGATCAACAGCGAGATGCGGTACGGGTACAGGTTCGGGGGCGCGCCCAACCATGGCGGCCGGCACCGCGCTTGTGACACCGGCCGTGGCGACGGGAGCCGTAACCGGCTGTGCAGGAACAGGTTCTCGTACAGGCGGCGAGAGAGGAGCGGGGGTTGGCGCGGTCGACCGGGCCACGGTCGCGTTGGTGGGCAGGGGCGCAGGGGCGGCAGGCGCAGGGGCGGCAGGCGCCGGCGCGGCAACCGCAGGCGGAACACGAACGACAGGCTTCCGCACGATGACAGGCGGCGCCACGGGCTGTTTCTGCGTCGGTGGCGGGGTCGCAGCGACGGTCGGCGATCGGGTGGCTACCGTGGCCGGCGGCTTGCGGGGCGGGCGCACCTCCCGGGTCAAGCCATCCAGCGGCTTGGGAAGATCGAGCACCACCTGCCGTCCGTAACGCTCCACCACCACGCGCACGGCGCCGGGCGCGTCGTCCAAGAACGGCAGCAACTCGTTCCGCCAGAGGAAGAAGACGCCCTCGCAAGTCTCCGTCGCCCTGCCCAGAATGACCCGCTTCTCGTTCGTGACCCAGGCCGTGTCGTTCCCGCCAGCGTCCTTTACCGGGATCGCCGCCAAGTGATGCAGACCGGAGGGCGCGGGCATCACAACAACATAATGCGTGCGACTCTGCTGGAAGAGATCGAACCGCTGGCCAACCGCCAGAGGCATCTTGATATTGACGACCTGAAGAGCGATATCCCGCTGGCCAACTCGCAGGAACTCGGTTTGGCGACTGGCATCGAAATTCTCGTAACGCGTCGTCTCAGGCAGATAGGCCAGGGCCTGCAGGCAGACCGCGAAAGAGGGCAGCCAGACCACCGTTTTTCGCAAGAACGAGAAGTCGTTATGCACGCGTTTCGTAAACATCGTGAACCCCAACCCGCCTAATCGCAAGTTACACATCCTTTTTCACCGATTGCCCCCGGTCCAACCCCTGCCGGGCATCCGACCAAGGGAATCGCGGCCGCTGCGTGTCGTATAAGCAAGCACTGTGCCATACCCACGATTGGAGGCAATCCGAGTCTGGATGCGAACCGGTGCGCGGGCACGACAAAGGCTTCTCATGCGCACTTGACCAAGTAGGTGGCTTCGCCCCTGATTTCACCGAACAGGGCCTTGCCCGCGTCCCACGTCACGCTGACCGTAGCTTGTGACTGAAGTCTCAGACAAGCGGCCCAGGCACCTGCCGGTGGCCATAATGCGAACCGCCAGTCGTTTCCGCCGTCCGACCTACGGCGCCGCCGCCAGGCGCTTGGGCTGCGCCTGCTCCCACTCGGCGCGGGAAACGGTGCGCACCTCGTGCCGGAAGACGAACACGCCGCGCTTGTTGGCCACGCAGAGATCGGGCCGCCGGTCGCCGTCCACGTCCCCCACCGCGATGTCCATCCCGACGCCGGATGCATCGTCGATCAGGTACGGCACGAAATCCACGCTCCCGCCCGGTCCGCGCATGATCCGGAACCCGTAGAGCACGGCCGGCCCGTTCGTATCCACGTCGCCCGTCGGGCCATGCGCCCAGAAGCGCTTACCGACAAGGAGATCCTTCACGCCGTCGCCGTCCACGTCGGCCAGCGCCAGCGCGTGCGGTTGCGAGAAGCACACGCCGTACGGGCTTTCGGCCGGCGCCTTGCCAACGAAGCGGTGCGGGCGGAACAGGCGCTCGTCGCCCTCGCGATACTGCTCGTACCAGGCCAGTCCGTAGCCGTGGGGCTGGAGGCAGGTGATGACGTCGTTCAGCCCGTCCCCATTCACGTCGTAAACAAGCATCTGCGCGGCGCCCGTCGTCGGCGCAAACGGCACACCGTGGAAGGTCCAGACAGGATCGCCCGCCAGGGCGGCGGGCTGCTCCCACCAGCCGTCCTGCTCCACCAGGTCGGCGCGCCCGTCGCCGTTGAGGTCGCCGCAGCCGAGGCCGTGCGAGTACTTGTGCCACTTGCCCTTCGGCGTGATGGGGTGAAAGGTCCAGCGCTGGGTGGCATTGGTGCCCATCTGCGCGTACCCGAAGAAGCCGTCGGAGTTGCACACGAGCTCGGGCACGCCGTCGCCGGTCAGGTCCGCATAGCCGGGCGACTCGTTGTCCACGGGGCCGAACACCTCGCTGACCGGCCAATGGCCCGGGCCGCCGTCCGCCGCCACGCCGCGCGGGTTGAGATAGACGCGCAGCTGCGTGCTCGGCAGCCCCACGACCAGGATGTCATCCCACCCGTCCCCGTTGAGATCGCGCGCGAAGGTGTAGAAGTTGTCCGAGTAGTCGTTGTCGTTGCCCAGCGTGCCGCGGTAGCCGTTGATCGTGAACGTCGAGCCGTCGGGACGCTTGACGGTGGAGGTCTTGTCGGCCGGCCGGAACGTGTGCCGCTGCGTGAAAGCCGGCCCTTCCCACCAGAAAGGACCGGCGGTGACGTCCGCGTGCCCGTCATGGTTGAAATCGCCGAACGCGCACCCTTCGCTCCAGAACTCCGGCGTCAGCTGCGCCTTCCGGAACGTGTGCAGCGTGTACTCCTCCGCCCCCGCGGCGCTTGCCGCCGCCAGCCCAATCAGCAACACGAGTGTTTTCATCCGCGTACCATCGTGCGTCACCCGCCGCCGGGTCAAGGGCAAATTGTCGGCATGACGTGTTCAGCCTGCGGTGTCGAGAGCTGGCGGCGGCCTCACGGCAGGGCCGGCCACACCCGCACGCGAAAAGCGCGCGCGGGGGACGCGGCGTCATTCGTGTAGCGCAGCCGCGCGCCGGTCGCCGTCGTTTCGTACAGGTTGCTCCACGCGCCGGAAACCAGGTTCGTCGTCCCGAACACGCGGTAGAAACGCCCCGGCACCGCACTCCAGTCAACCACCACTCCCGTCGCGTTCGTCTCGACGCCGACGGCCAGGATGCGGAACCAGTCCTGCGCATTCAGCGGATCCGTGCCCGCCCCGACCTCGTTACCATCCGGGGCGCTGTCGCCGTCGCTGTCGCCGCGCCGAGGGTCCGTGCCCCACACGTTCAGCTCCGCCGCGTCGAGCAAGCCATCCGCATCCGAATCGGACACGGGGTTCAGGCATTCGTGCGCCCCCAGGTCCGCCGCCACGCTGCCGTTGGCGTCGCCGTCCAGCGGCCGCGGCAGGCCGTCGAGGTCGCGCCCGGTGGCCCACGCCGCGGCGGCCCGGTCGATGCAGGGCGATTGGGCCGCCAGGCGGAAATCACGCCCGCGGACGTCGACAAAGCGCGGGTCCGCCGTCAGGCACGTGGCTTCCGGCAGGGGGGTCGTGCAGCTGTACTGGATCGCGCCGGAGGTGGAGAAGAACCAGTTGGTGCCGTTCGCGGCGCTGTTGTGGTAGAGGATGCTGTTCACGACCGTGCCGCCCTTGTAGCAGAACACACCGCCGCCGCCACCGAAGAGCGTGCCGGAGGCCGCGTTGCCCGCGATCGTGCAGTGGCGCACGAGGCCGCCCGCCGCGCAGAAGACGCCGCCACCGTGCTGGGCCGTGTTGCCGGTCACTTCGCTGTCCGCCAGCACGGCGAGCGGGGCAAGCGTCGCGCCGCCGCCGGTGGAGCCCGCGGCGTTGCCGGCGATCACGCAGTTCGACACGACGCCGCCGGCGGCACACCACACCCCGCCGCCGCTCTGGGCCGTAAGCTCGTCGCCGTCGGCGCGCGTACACCCGTTGGTCAACATGAAGCCGATCAGCCGCCCCCCCTGCCCCACGTAGGCGCAGCGCACGGCGTTTGCGCCCGCCTGCCCGCCACCCACGATCCGCGTCGCGGCGGCGCCGTTGACGCTGCGCACGGTGACGGCCCCGGACAGGGCCAGGCGGCAGGGCACGCCCGCCTGCAGCGTGACCGGGCCGGTCGCGTAGGTCCCGTTGGTCACGAGGACCGTGTCGCCGTCGTCAGCCGCATCCACCGCCGCCTGGAGGTTCGTGGCGGCAGCCACCCAGTTCGTGTAGGGCGCGCGGTGGGCGCCGGCCGGAGCCACGTACCGGGTCAGCGCCACGCTGCGCGCCGCGTTGTAGCGGTAGGTTTCCGCCGCCACGAAGAGGTTCGCCGCCACCCGCCGCTTCCAGGTCACGGTCACGCGCGGGCCATCCACCCGCACCACCTGGTAGCCGAACTGCGTCTCGTGCAGCAGGCGCACCGGCGTCCACGAGCCGTTGTTGCCGTCGTAGCCGCCCGCGTAATCCCTCAAGGGGGCTCCCGCGGTGCCCACGATGAACTGGCGCAGATCGTTGACCGGGTTGCCATCGCGGTCGTCGATCCTGGCGTGATCGTAGAAATGGTCGTGGCCGCAGAAGTAGACCCGGGCCCCGGCCCGCGTCAGGGAAAGCCAGAACCTGTCCCGGTCCGCGGGATAGGCGCCCAGGCAGTCCGTGTGCTGCAGCTTGAACGCGGGCGAGTGCGCCGTGACGAAGACGTGCGGCAGGCGGTTCGAGGCGAGCTGGCTGTCGACCCAGTTCTGATCCACCTTGTTGTACACCGTCCCGTACACATCGAGGGCCAGGAACAGGGCATTGCGATTGGTCACGGCGTACGTGTAGCGCAGGGCGTTGGCGGGACCGTTGGTCGGCAGTTCGGCAAAAACGTTGGTCCAGCCGCTGCCAATATCGTGATTGCCGCGAATCGGGTAAACCCGGATGCCGGCGTCGTAAACCGGGGCCATCGTGGACTTCCAGAGCCGGAGGGCCGCTTCCGTAGCCGGCGGGCCGTAGACGAGGTCGCCCGAGAACAGCACGAGCTCGGGCGCCTCGGCCGCCAGCGCCCGGGCGATTTCACCGAGTATGTTCGTATTGACCGGAAGGGACGGCACATCGCTGCGTGAATCGCCGGCCACAGCAAACACCCACGGTTCGTCCTCTGCCCGTCCCCACCCCGCCACTGCCAGCACGAACCCGGCCAGGATCCAACATCCCACATTGTGCATCACCTTGCGCCTCCTTGGTGCATGGGGTAGTTTCGCCGCACAGCGCCGGAGGCGCAAGGCGCTTTTGAGGGGGGTGTGATTTTGGTTTGTTGAGGGCGGCACGGCGGGGGGCGCGCAAAACACCA
>CAYOBW010000208.1:0-12373 GCA_964402115.1 uncultured Victivallales bacterium | reverse complement strand
AGTCACAAACTGCCCAACCGCCTCTCTGGGGGACCGCAGCCGACGAAGGTCCTTACCCGGCCCCGGCAGGACCACCTGGAAGTAGCCGTCCTGGAAATCAAATCGCGGCGCTTCGAGGCCGTGATCCAGCATGGCCGCCTTCATCCGAGCCAGACCGCTTCCGCGCTGCTCCATGAGATCGAGTACGGCAAGCGACTGGGCCAGGACGGCGTTCCGCGAGCAGGGCCTGTACTTCCCCTTGCGCAGTTTGGCCAGCGAGAGAGGCGGCGGCGGCAGGCCGGGGCTTGACACCACCACCCTGTCTGCAAAGACCTCCACCATGATCTGCCTCGACTCTCTCCTCTTTCTCCAACTGGGAACCGCCATTCTCGAGCCTCGTCTTCCTGTCTTCTCCGTGCATCCGCTCCGTGGTTCCATCCCGGGTCTTGTCTCTCTTGCCAACGCCATGCTGCCGGACGGAAGGCAGGACGCACTTTGCCTGGCACCGAGCATCCTAGAACGTCAAGGACTCCGGCAATGCGTCCATTTCGGGGCTCCATCGCACGGCTCGGTGCTCGATGTGTACGCTTCGTGCCAGCGTCACCGACGACGACGCAACGCTCGCTTCCGGCTGGTGGATAGCCTTCACCTGTCGCGCTTTCGCGGAATGGGTTCCTGCCGATCAGATTCATCCCTCGTTACCGATAGAATCCTTCTCTCATGGGCTTCGCTTGGCGCGATCTGGGTCTGACCCTGCACGCTGGCCGGTGCAGGCTTCGTTGAAGGCGCAACGCCGTCACAGACCTGTGCCACTTCGGCATTCCGGCGACCAGTAGACCAAGCCACAAACCGCAGACCGCTACTCTGCATTTCAGCGCGCAGTTGACGCCCAGCGATTCATCAGTGCCATGCAGTGACGCGACAAACAGAACAGCCAACAGGCACTCAACAACACATGCCACCGCATGCCCCGCTGCCATGCTCAAGAAACTGAGTGCCGCAAGTTTCCTGTCACGAAAGCCCTCAACGGCACCCTGACGCATCCGCCAACCGAAGAGACAGTTGATTACGATCCCAACTGCAACTGTGATGAACCATGTCAGGTCGAATTGCCAGTCGCGCCACGACAACGCCGAGCCTAGATCCGTGCCGCACAGACAAACATGCCTTGCGCACGAGACGATCAGTTCATGAGCACCAACGCTGACCAGCACCCACCCACGCACGACGCCATAGCCCACAGCGGTCCGCCACTGTGGTGCAACTCTGTCTATGTGACCGCAACTCATGGGAAAATGGGAAACACTCTGCGTTCCGTGGCGAGGGTGATCAGGCCATGGAACTGTAACCACTCATGGACGGCGAAACGCCATCGCGCCGCTGGCGACAGGGGTTTCTTGCCGTCCGGTTCCGTCAGGGCCACCTTGGCCCAGACGATAAGCTCCGCGAAGACCTCCTCTCGTTGCCGCCGAGTGTACGCCTTCCGGCACGTGATGCCAGTCTCAAACGAGCAGAAAGCGGCTTGCCGATGCTGGCTGGGGACGGCGCCAGCGCCAGCATTCTGGAACAGGGAGTCGCACCACGAAGAGCACGAAGGACACGAAGCAAGAGCTGCAAGGGACGCGAGTTGCCGCGCGAAACCCCAGAATTATATCCTCTTCGTGTCCTTCGTGCTCTTCGTGGTGTGTGCAACTTGCGTGTCCAGGATTCTCCCGCGCCATCCGCCGCCAAAGCCGCTCGAAAGCGAAGACCACGCCCTGGCGGGCGCGGCTACGAGGGACGTCGGCCGGACCAGTTAGCCCGTAGCCGCGGGCGCCAGCCCGTGGGCATCGCTCGCAGTCATGGGGATTCACCACGGACACGAGGCACGGAGGTGTAAGCACGCGGAGACTCGCTCCTCATCCTCCAACCGGGAACCGCGAGAGAACGGCGAACGGGCCGGGCTTTGCCGGCCCGGTCGCCGTACTCGAGCCTCATCTTCCCGTCTTCTCCGTGCATCGTGACTGGTTCAATCCCGGGTCTTGTCTCTTGGACATTGGATATTCGCGAGATCAGCGTCCATGAGCGTGCATCAGCGGTCGCATCTCCCCCACTTGAGCATGGCGCGTTGAGCGTTGACATCCAAGCCTGCGGTCGCCCGTGCGATCCGTCACCCCCCGGAGCGGAACGCTTTGGCGTTCCGGCTTCTTGATTCTGTCCCTCAACCCGCCTGCCGGCTTACCAAAGCAAGCCGCTCCGGGGGGCTGGGTGACGAGGGCGGACTTAGAGCCGGCTCCCCAGCCGATGGTTCGCCCTTCGCTATGCCGGTTGGCGCTTTCGGGCCAATCGTGGCGGATACGAAACCAGCCGTTCTTTGTGCTGGTCTCCTCGACGCGTCAGGTCCGCGAGGATCGCCTTCGCGTCATAGCCAAACCCGCGCGCGTACTCCTGTCGATACCGACGGATTTCCTCGACAATGGGGTCGTCCATCATGACACGTCCTCCATCAGTTCCTCGGGTGTGCAGATAACGGGGCACTCGCAGCCGAAGGTCTCAATCAAACCCGCCATTCGAGAACGGGTAAGCGCGTTCGCGAGATGTTTGCAGTTCCATGTTGCCAAGTAGTCGATACCGTTGGTCGCCGCAATCGCGATATGAATCGCGTCGTTGATGAACTCGCGTGGGACCAGGCCCATGTCGGCCATTGCATCGGCGATCACGTCCGCGTCCCTTCCAGGCGTCAGGATGGGGAAGCCGGCGAGGGCCTCAAGTCGTGCTTTTGACGCTTGCGGATCGCCTCTCCCCGCCTCCTCCAGAACCAGTTCCGATATGGTCCCATCAAACTGTGGAAGCCGGTGCAGCCACCAATCCCTTGTGACCTGCTGATGTCCGGCAGTGACCACGTCTCGACTGGGCCATGCCGTCAAGTAGCTGACTACGGTCGTCTCGATATAGACTCTTGGCTTCATCTGCATCACGTTAACACAATGCTCAGGTACGGCCAATCATGATATGCTAGCTTGTCACAGGGGGGGAGTCGACAAGCGCCGGGAAGTGTGCGATTCTGACGGTATCCGAGATGGATGCGGCAGGGGGCCGCGCAGAAGATGGAGGGACCGGACGGGAAGGTCACGCGCGCCTGCGTCAGGCGCGGTTGCGCCTCAATCTGCAACACGCCATGCACAAACCAAGCCGCCACGCGCAACTTCGCGGGTGGGGGCGCAAGAGCCTCCGTTATGCATTCACTGTTCTTCGTCTGCTGTGTGGTCACGTTCATATGCGCCCCGGTGTCCCTGGTGACTGGCGTGGCGGCGCCGGACCAGGCCCGCGTTTCCGCCGAACAGCCCGACGCAACGGAGCTGGATGCGGCAATCCGTTCGGGTGCATTCGGCGGCTATCTCACCAGCCTCTCGGACTGGCTGAATCGGAAGGCGCCGGCCACGCTTGACGAAACCACCCTGCGAGCGCTGCTCAAAGACCCTGCTTTTCTGAACGCACTCGACCAGAGGCAGCTCATCGCCAAAACCGGCGCGGACGCGCTGGGCGCTTTTGCCAGGGCGGACCCGGCCAACCAGGCGTTCCTGACCTGGCTGCTGAAGAACACGCCGGCCATGGACCTGTACCTGGAAGGCGCCGTTCCGCTCGGACTCGCGGCCCGGCAGGCGGACAAGTACACCCTGGATGCGGCGGCGCTCGAGATCTGGAAGAAGATTCTCCAGGCCGATCCCGACGCCAAAGGTGGCCTCTGCCTGAAGCTGGCCATTGCCTTGGCGCTGCGGCCTCCCGGCTCCGTCAACATCGGGGCCGGTCGTGCGGAGACGCCCGCGGACCCGGTGACACGCTACACGTATTACAAGACGGCCCACAAGAAGGGGGAGCTGTTTCCCAGCTTCGATCATCTGACGGTCTGGGAGTACAGCAAGATCCTCTGCTCGGGCGCCTCCGATGCCGACCTGACCTGGGCGAGGGAAATGGTCAACACCTTCCGCCCGGACTTGCGGGCCGATGAACAGGTGGTCAACTCCACCAGCCTGGTTTGGCGCCGAGCGGCGCCGGCGGTCTTCTATCCGAACGGAGGCTACCAGAACTTCAGGAACGTGCTGGCCGGCGGGGGCAAATGCGGCCCCCGCTCGTCGTGGTCGGTGATGGTGTGCCACGCGTTCGGCATCCCGGCGATCGGCGTGGGACAGCCCGCGCATGCCTGCGTGGCCTACAAAGCGGCCAATCCGCTGACGCAGCCGCAGCCCGGCAGCGCCTGGAAGGTGGGCTACGGCGCCGGCTGGCAGGTGTCGACCCTGGATGCCTCGAAGGGCGAGACGCTGAAAGGGCCTGACTTCCTGGCGGGCATCGAGAAGCGGTCGGACGCCGCGAAGTTCTCGCAAGTGGAGCACCTGCGCTGGCTGGCCGGCGCGCTGACCGCGGCCGACAAGGCTGCCGCGGTCATGGCCGTCGCCCGCACGATCGACGATTCCATCACGTCCGCGAAAACCGATCTGACGGCGTCACTCAAGCCGGATGAGGCGGAAGCCGATCCGGGCGTCAAAGCCGCGGCAAAGGCAGGCCCGGCTGGAGGCACTGCGGCGGGAGCGGCGCCAGCCCAGCCCGCAACGGCGCCCGTCAAGACGACCGCCGGCGTCCTGCATATCGAGGCCGCATCCTTCGCGAGAACCGGCGGCAAGATTTCGTGGGGCGGTCAGATTCCCAACGTCCTGGTGCATGACTCCTTCACCGGCGGCAAGCAGGTCTACTTCCAGCAGCAGATGCAGGAGCAATGGGCCGACTATGCCATCGACGTGCCGACAGCGGGGAGCTATCGGATCACCATGCAAGCCGCGTGCATCAACGAGGATCAAGTCCTGGAAGTGTGTTCCGGCGCCAACGTGCTCGCCAGGGTCCAGATCCCGCTGACTTACGGCTTGTGGCAGGTGACCGAGCCCGTGGAGCTGAAACTGGAAAAGGGCAGTCAAACACTACGGGTTCAGACGCCGACCACTGAACACAAGCGAGGGATTGCGCTCAAGTGGTTCGAGCTGAAGGGGTAGTAGTAGGCAGGGGTTCAGGCCTCACTCCCCGGCCATGATCCGCACCGGCCCCAGCAGGCCGGAGGATTGGGGCTTGTCGTTGGCATTCACCGGGATATTCGTCCGCGTCCGGCGCTGCGCGTCGGGCAGGTTCGCGTCGCCCAGCAACCGGTTCGGCCAGAGGTTGACCACCTCGACCTCCAATGCGTTGTCGCCAGCCTTGAGCGCACCCGTGAGCTCAACCCGCCACGGGTGACACCAGACTACGCCGAGGTCCCGTCCGTTGAGCCGGACGCGCGCGGTCTCTTTCACCGTGCCGAGCTCGAGGAAGAGCGGGGTCGGTTCGCGAGGTGCGGGCAGCGTGAACACCTTCCGGTACACGGCGGTGCCGCTGAAGTACCTGATCGCCGGCTCCGGCCGCCGGGCCCAGTCAGCGAGTTCATCGAACACCACTGCCCCCCCGGCCGCATCGCCCGCGAGGCCGTTCGTCGGATAGAACCACTGCGGATCGAACTGCACCGTCCACGGCCCGGTCAACTCCTGCACGAGTGCAGCGGACGGGCGCTTCCCGACCGCGGCCGCCGCCGGCGCACCCGCCGGTTTGCGGAAGACGACGAACATCGAGCCGTGCGGCGCGAACTGCAGCGGCACCGTGGTGCGGCCGTCCTGCTGCGTGAACGCCGGCAGGTCGCGCTGCGCGCCCGTCACCGGATCCCACAGCTCCGGCTGCCGCCCGTCGATGCGGAAGGTGCAGGCCACCCCTTCCGGCCTGTTGTTGCGATTGGCCAGGAAGTAGACGTCGGCAGCGGCCGTCGCCCGGTGAATGAAACCGATGGACGGCGCTGCCGCGGCGCCGCCGTGAATGCCCCACGGGCTGCAGCCGTAGGCGCCGATTTCGAGAGCCGGCAGCCACACCACACCGTCGCGGCTGGAGAGCCACTCCCGACCGCCGGTGCTCCGATCGATTGTCCGGCCCCCGCCCAGCCGCACCGTCAGCCGCGCGATCAAGCCGGCGCCGCCGGGCTGCTCGTTGGTCACGGAGAGTCGCAGCTGGTTGGAGCCCCCGTGCAGCCGCCCCGCGAGCTCGGCCTCGTACACGGTCTGCCAGTCGTCGCCGCGGCAAACCGTCTCGCCATTGACCTTCAATTCGAAGCCGTTGTCGGCGGTGATCCAAGCCCTGGCGGAGGCGATCTCGCTTCCGGCGGGGATTTCCAGATCGGTCTTGAAGAAGCGGGTGCCGACCGGCGCGTTCGCGCCGTCCTCCGCGTTCCAGATCCACACAGCGCCGGCCAGGGAGGGCGCCGCGTCCGCGGCTGCGGTCTCGAAATCCGGCCGCACGCCGTCGGCCTGCAGCACCTCGCGCGGCGTCAGGCCCCAGATCACGCGCCCTTTGCCGCAGGCGTGCTGCCCGCGCTGCGCACCGCCGTCGGCGCCCCACAGTTCCGCGGCAACCTTCCGAACCTCCTCATCGCACCGGGGATAGTCCCTGAGGCCCGGATCGGTCGCCGGCCGCGGGCCCACGACCGTCGCGCCGGCCTTCACGAGCGCGCTCAGCTTCCGCGCCACCTCGACCGGCATGGTCCGGGAGTCCGGCAGCGCCAGCAGCCGATAGCGCATGCCGTCCGGCAGGACGATCCGCCCGTCCCGCACCGCGACGCTCGCAAGCAGGACCTCGGCGTTGCAGACGTCGTAGTCGTAGCCCGTCCCCAGCGAGGGGTCGTGAACCGGGTCCACGCGGTTGGGCGCGCCGTCTCCGTTGTAGTACAGCACGTCGGCCACGAACAGACCCGCCTGCAGCAGCGCCTGGCAACGGTTCACGTAGGCGAGCCACGGCCCGGCCGCCTGCTCCCACCACGTCACATTCGGGTTGAAGTGGGTGCCCGCGCCGTACTCGTAACCGGGCTGCCCGTCCTGCGGCCGCGTGCAGGTCATGGTGTGGAAGACGAACCGGTTGACGCCCTCGCAGAACGCGCGGTCGGCGGTCGGCTTGAGGTTCCCCGGCGTCTGCTGCCAGTGCCCGCCGCCGGTGAAGGCCTCGGCGGAGGCCGTCCGGCGCCCGTAGATGTGCGCCGCCGTGGCCGTCTGTTTCGCCACGCTCAGCGCGCCGTTCCAGAACTCGCCCATCGGCCGGTCGCAACGGCCCAGGTTCTTCAGGCCGTCCATGCACATGGTCCCGGACCAACCCGGTCCGGCCGCCTCGCTCTGGATCTCCAGCCCGTACGCGTGCGCCCGCTCCGCAAAGCGCCCGTAGCTCCCGTCGGCCATGCAGTCGGCCACGGTCTTGCGGTAGTCGTGCAGGAAGCGGTCGGAGACCGTGGCGCTGCCGACCAGCTTGCCCGCCAGCACGGGCAGGTAGGGCGCGGGGTCGTAGCCCCGGTAGGTCTTGAACCGCTCCAGCAGCCGTCCGGTCCAGTTGGGGAAACCATCCTCGAAGCTGTCGGTGTGCAGGAACTTGAGGGTCTTGCCGGCCAGCGGCCCGGCGTCTTCCAGCAGCACCTGGCCGAGGTGCGCAAACATCTCGTCGACCGCATCCGGGTTGAGCCAGTCCACCTCCAGCACGTAGCCGACCTCGGGCAGCACGCAGCGCACGTCGCAGCCGATGAGCACATGCCCCGTGCGCAGGATCGTCCAGCGCCCCTCCGGCACGTCCCAGTCCAGCACGCCATCGGGCTTGAGCCGGCTGGTCAGGTCCATGACCTCGCCTGGGGGAATCGGCTGGTCGCCAGGCAGGTCGGCCCACGGCACCCGGGTCTGGTCCATGGCCGTGCGCGCGGAAAGGAAACAGTCGCCGTCCTTCCGGTTGCTCTTGGCGGCCAGGTGGGCGCGGCGCGCCGGTCCGAGGTCGGCGCCGCCGCCTGCCGGCTCGCGGAAGGCGACCACGGCGCTGTCGCGGTAGTCGGCCTTCTCCCGCGGCCAGGTCATGTAGTGCGACACGTTCCCGTGATGCGGCGGTTCGTAGCCGTCGCGATAGCCGGGCGCCGGCAGCGGCTCCGTCAGCTTGCGCGGCCCCGTGACGCTCACCTGCGACTGCACGTACCAGCGCGCGCTGTGCTCGGGCTCGATCCACGCCCCGCCCATGCACCAGCCGCCGCCGCAGAAGTTGACGCCCACCTCCAGCCCCAGCCGGTCGGCTTCCCGCAGCGCATGCCGGTAGAGCGCCCGCCACTCGGGCGACAGGAAGACCGGCCCGCGCGGCATGGGACCGGCGCCGTAGTCGTTGCCCGTGCAGACCAGGGTGACGCCGCCCATGCCCTTGGCCTTGAACGCCTCCAGGTCGCGGGTGATGCCCGCCTCGTCCACCAGGCTGTTGAACCACCACCAGAAGCACGAGGGCTTCGCCGCGTCCGGCGGGGACTGGAAAGCCCGGTCCAGGTCGTCCGCCGGCGCAGCGCGCACGGCCAGCAGGCCGGCCAGCAGGAGGGCTTGCGGCCATAGCGCGAAACGCATGGCTTACCTCGCGGGCCGGGTTGAGCGGAAGCTGTAGTGGCCGGAGCCGACCGCAAACACGGCCGCGCCGTTCTCCGCGCGCAGGAACGTCACGCCGGGCGCGGCCCGCGCCGGCTGGCCCGACTCCGTCACGGCCGCGGCATCGGCGGCCGGCACGCAGACGGTGGCGGTCGTGTTGGCGGGGATCTCCACGTCCAGGCTCAGCGCGTCACCCTCGCGCTTCCAGCTGCTGGCGATGCGGCCGCGGACGGAGTCGTAATGCCCCGCGGCCCACGCCAGGTCGCCGGGCATTTCGGGCTTGACGAGAATCTGCGCGAAGCCGGGCGCGGCCGGGCGGATCCCGAGCAGCCCGCTGTAGAACCACTCCTCGATGTGGCCGAGCATGCAGTGGTTCTGCGAGGAGCCCGGATTGGTGTCCCACGCCTCGGTGAGGCTCGTGGCGCCCTTGCGCAGTTGGAACATGTAGCCGGGGCCATCGGCCTGGCAGAGCATGTCGTAGAGCACGTCGCTGCGGCCGCCGTCCAGCAGCGCCTGCACCACGTAGTAGAAGCCCACATCGCCGGCGGTGACGCGGTTGCCGCTGCCGCGGATACTGTTCACGACGTTGTCCAGCACGGCGGCCCGGCGGTCCGGGTCAACCACGTTCAGGAACAGCGGCATGGCGTTGCCGGTCTGGCTGTCGCGGTCGTAGCACGGCTTGTCGGCGTGGAAGAACTTCGCGTTGAACGCGGCCTTCACGTCGTCGGCCAGCTTCGTGTACGTCCGGACATCCTCGTCCCGGCCCAGGAGTCCGGCCGTCTGCCGGAGGATCTCGATGTCCTGGTAGTAGACGCCGGTGGAGGTCAGGCCCATCGAGGTGAGCTTCGAGGCGCCGGGGCCCCCGGGGCCGATGTCGTACCAGTCGCCGAGGCCGTGGGCGACGATCTGCCCGGCGGATTTGCTGCCGAGGTAGGCGACGTAGCGCTGCATGTGCGCGTAGTTGTCGCGCAGGATGTCGCTGTCGCCATACATCCGGTAGGCGCGCCAGGGCGCGATGACCATGGCGCTGCCCCACTCCGGGGAGTCGCGGAAGCCGCCGCCGAACACGGTGTACTCGGGCGCGATGTCGGGCACCATGCCGTTGTCGAGCTGGGCTTCGCGCATGTCGCCGGCGATCTTGTGATAGAAGCGCGCGCAGTCGAAGTTGTACATGAAGCAGCCGGCGAGCAGGTGCGAGCACTCGAGCCAGCCGAGCTTCTCGCGGTGGGGGCAGTCGGTCAGCACGCTCTTGAAGTTGCTCTTGATCGCGGCCAGGATCAGCGCGTGGACGCGGTTGACGTCCGCGTTCGCGCAGGCGAACCGACCGACCGTCGCGGCGGCCGGGTGGAGGAACTGGCCCTCCAGCGCGAGCACGCGCGGCAGCGGGGGTGTCGCGGCCGCCTCGCTCTCGGGGACGGCGCCCTCGACCTGCACGTAGCGGAAGCCGTAGTAGGAGAAGCGCGGCCGCCAGACCTCGACGCCCTTGCCCTTGAGCGTGTAGGAGAACCACATCGGGCCGCCGGAACTGCCCTGGGAAACCAGCCCGCCGCCGTCGAGCAGCTCGCCGGGCACGAGTTTCACGGTGGCGCCGGCGGGGCCGCTGACGCGCAGCCGCGGCCAGCCCGAGAAGTTCTGCCCGAGATCGTAGACGAAGACGCCGGGGCGCGGCTGCGTGATTTTGGCGGGGGTGAACGACTCCATGACGCGGATGGGCTGCATGAGCCGCGCCGCGAGCCGCCCGCCGGGACCGTCCACGGCGCGCGCCGCCGCCCACTCACCGTCGGCGAAACCGGCCCGGTCCCACCCCTCGAACTCCTTGCGCGCGTCGTAGTCCTCGCCGCCGAAGATGCACGAGAAGACAACCGGCCCCGTGGCGCACTTCCACGCCCCGTCGCTGAGCACGGCAGCGGCCGTGCCGTCGGCGTACTCGAGGCGCAGGACGAGCGTGAGCTTGGGCTCGCCGAACGAGCCGAGGAACTTCGTGTAGCGGCCGCCGGTGACGTTGTACATGCCGTTGCCCAGCATGACGCCGACGGCGTTGTCGCCTTCCCGGATCAGCGCGGTGACATCGTAGGCGGAGTAAAGACAGGTCTTGCGGTAGTTCGTCCAGCCGGGCTCGAGCTCGTCGTCGCCAACCTTCGCGCCATTGACCCGCAGCTCGTGGAAGCCCAGCCCGCAAACGAGGGCGGTGGCGCGGCGGACGGGCTTGGCGACCTTGAAGTCGCGGCGCAACAGCGGCAGGCCCCGGCGCGGCGCGGCGGGCTTGCCCCAGGGCTGCATGCCGAACTTGCCCAGCACCCGGGCGGGCTTCCAGGCCGCGTCGTCGAATCCGGCCTGCTCCCAGCCGTCCTGCTTCGCGACCGCCGTCAGCGTGGTCGCGCCCAGCGCGAACGCGAGCCCCTGCCCGTCGGCCAGCGTCACCACCAGACGCCCCACGACGCCCGCCTCGTTGGGCGCGGAGCCGCCGTTGGTCACGGCGACAGCCAGCACGTTGTCGCCGGGCTGGAGCAGCGGCGTGACGTCGAACTGCTCCAGCGCCGCCCAGTTGTCGCCCGCGCCGGCCTGCCGGCCGTTGACATACAGTACGAAACCGTTGTCGGCCGTCATGACGACCGTGCCCTGCCCCACCCGTGCGCCGGCGGGCAGCGTCACCTTCCAGCGGAAGTAGCGGACGCCGGGAGGATGCATGAGCCCGCTGGACAGCTCCGGCGTCCAGATCCAGTCGACCCCCTCCAGCGTGGCGCTGTTCGGCGTCCCGGCGGCGATCCAGCCGGCCGGCCAGGCATCCGGCGGCAGGATGCCCATGGTCCAGGTCGCCGGCGCGCTCCAGGCCGAGGCATCGGCCGTCCAGACCTGGACTTTCCAGAAGCAGGGCTGAAACGACCGCAACGGGCGTCCGGCATACCGCACGTGCACCGACTGGTCGCCGGCCACCTTGCCGCTGTCCCACAGGTCGCCCTCGCGCTCGGGAGCGGATGACACCACGACGCGGTAGGCGGCCTGCCGCACCCCGCGGGCGTCGCTGGCGAGCTGCCAGCCCAGGCGCGGCTGCGGCGCGTCAATGCCCAGCGGATTCGCCTGGTACTCGCACTGCAGGTTCACGACCTGCAGCTCAGCCGCCCCGAGGGGCAGCGCCAGTGACAAGGCCAGTAGTCCAACCAGTCGTCGGCGAGCGTTATTGTGCATGGCGTCTCTCCTCATGGTGATACGGGTTCGGCAGGCGGCGGTTCGGCCGTCACGGACCGGGTTGCTTCACGGCTTTCCGCAGCACCTTCGCGTCCGGATCGGCAAACAGGTTGGTGGACGTGGGCGCGTCGAACACCTTCAGCAGCCGCTCGGGCGGATCGGTGAGCAGGACCGAAAGCCCGGTGCGTTTCTCGGGCGAGCCGCGGTCCACCGTGCCCGCCAGCACGCGGTTCGATACGGCGGCCGCGAAAGCCTCCGGCTGCGCCCAGAAGAGCTTCAGGGCATTGCTGCCGACGAACTCGTACCGCGCGACGAGATAGTGGCTGGCGTCCGCAACCCCGTTCGTGACAGCCGCCGCGCACAGGTAGCGCCGCTGCGGGCCGGCGACGGTGACGAACGTGTACTCGTCCTGCGCGAAGCGGTCGTCCTTCCACTCCAGGGTGGCCGCGTGACCGACCCCCTTTTCGTCGAACGCCACCGCCAGGAACCCGTCGTCCAGCTGCCAGTTGCCCTCCAGGCGCTCCTTGTCCACGGGCGGACGCGCGGCCGGAAAAGGTTCGCGCAGGAAGACACCCCCGCACCCGGTCAGCAGCGCCAGGAGCGCGCCGCAGAGGGGAACGGCCAGAGTTTTCAGAGGAGCTGTCATGGCCCGATACTGGCCCGCGGACCGGGCGATGTCAATGCGCGACCCGTTTCGCTCGGCAGTTCGCAGTATGGCCACCCAAAGGCGTCAGAGACCGGCT
>CAYOBW010000207.1:0-12528 GCA_964402115.1 uncultured Victivallales bacterium | reverse complement strand
CTCACGGGTTGACCCACGGATGTCACGCCCCGGCAAGGCGTTGCCGCGGCTCTCGCAAAGGTCTGGCTTGGAATCCGCGGCCGTGCCTGCGTGCTCCCGCCGGACAGGTCCCATGCGGCATGGGCCTGCTGCCCCTCACCCCGGCCCTCTCCCCGCCGGGGAGAGGGAGACTGGCGAAAGGCCCGCGTCCCCACCGGTACGGTGATGTGAATGTGCAGAGAGAAAGTGGAGGGCGACTCCCGTTTCTAGCAGCTAGGATAATGCCATGGCCGGTCGTCGGTCGATGGCCGGTCGTCGGTCGTCGGTCGTCCCCACTTTTTGTGCGATGACCCTATTCTCCCCGGCGCGGGTTTCTGCTATAGTCGTTGCCCTTTGTGTGCCGGTCCCGGTCTGGACGAGAGGTTGTGTGGTTGTGAAGACTTTGTGGAAAGTGCCGGACAGCGTACCCGTTGGAGGGCCGGAACAGGCGGATGTCTGGCGGGTATTCATGCCCAGCCTGGCGGCTCACCGCGAGCGGATTTGGGCAGTGCTGTCGCCGGAGGAGCGGGGGCAGGCAGCCGGCAAGCCCCGTCAGCGGGACCAGGATGTGCTTCTGTTTGCCCGTTACGCGCTGCGCAGCATCCTGGCGCTGTACACAGGCTTCCCGGCGCACCTGCTCCGCTTTGTGCCGGCAGCCCACGGCAAGTTGCGGGTCGCGGACGCCGCCGGCGCCCGTTTGCCGGTCACGTTCGATGTCGCGACGGCTGAGGACTGGACGCTCGTCGTCATCGCTCCGACACCAGCCCTCGGTGTGCACCTCATGCGCATCCGTGATGGACTGCAGGCCGATGATGCGTCTGTCCTGCAACTGCTCTCCCGTCGCGAACGGCGCCTGGTCGAGGCGGCCGCCGCGACTTATCGTCCCGCCCTGCTGCATGCGCTCTGCGTGCGCAAAACGGCGTACAGCCGGGCGGCTACACCGCTCCAGGGCGCTGCCCCCTCCGCCTTCAGCATCCCCGCGCAGACCGAAACGCCCCTCCGCCTGCGCGTCCGTCGGCCCGCCGCCGCGGATCACGTCCCCCCCGCACCGTGGTGGCTGTTCGCCCCTGAAGTCGCCCGCCCCTACGCCGCTGCCGTGGTGGCCCCTGTCGCGAACTTCGAGACCCTCCAGTGGACGATCGACTGTCTCAACCTGCCGTCGCGCCTGCCGTGACGGGGCGCGGGCCCAAGCCCGGCGACAGTTGGCATGATGGACGAAGGCACGCCTGAAGGGCCCGTTGATCCATTCTACCGCGGTGCGGTTCCGAATCGTACTCGTCCTCTTCGCGCTTGCCGGGACGGCCCGGGAGGACCGTCCTTCTACGTTGGACGGCGCTCCCGCGCCGTCACTGCGCGATGCCGGTCCGTCACTGAAGTCTCAGACAAGCCGGTCTCAGACACCTGCCGGTGGCCATACTGAGAACTGCTGTCGGCCCGGCGCCCGCGCTTGCACCGGTCGCGGCCGTGTGACATAGTGGGACGCGGGTTACACACGTGCCGGGCCAGGAGGGCCTGGGTCATCGTCCATCACAGCGACAGGAGGGGAAGCATGACCAACGGAGCGAACGCAGCGACCGGCGCCACGGATAGCCGGTATAAACACACGACGTATCTGGTGCGCCGGAAGATCTTCAAGCTCTTCGGCGCGGCTTTCCATATCTACGATCCCGCGGGTAACGTCGTCTTCTATTCCAAGCAGAAGGCGTTCAAACTCAAGGAGGACATCCGCCTTTTCACCGGCGAGGACATGCAGACGGAAGTGCTGCGGATCCAGGCCCGGCAGGTCATCGATTTTGCGGCCACCTACGACGTCACGGATGCGGTGACGGGCGAGAAGGTGGGGGCCCTCCGCCGCAAGGGCCTCAAGTCCATCATCTCGGACGAGTGGATCCTGCTCGACACGGCGGACCGCGAGGTCGGCCTGATCAAGGAGGACCACATCATCCTCGCGCTGATGCGTCGCTTTCTCACGAACCTGATTCCGCAGTCCTACAGCGGCACGCTGGGTGGACAGGAGGTCTGCACCTTCAAGCAGAACTTCAACCCGTTCGTCCTGAAACTCACGCTGGACTTCAGCAAGGACCGCGACGGACGCCTCGACCGCCGTCTCGGCCTGGCCGCCGCCGTGGTGCTGTCCGCGGTCGAAGGCCGGCAGGGCTAGGGCGGCGCACGGGCAGCCGCGGCCGAAGGCGGGCTTGAGGCAGGACAGAAATGGGGCCTGAGACGAACAACGAGAGACCGGCGGCAGCTTCTGTCTGCCGCCTCAGCATCGTCATCCCGGCCTTCAACGAGGCCCGGCGCCTGCCTGCCTACCTGCCCGCGGTCGCGGCTTTTGCCGCCACGGTGGAGGGGGGGGGCGAGGTGCTTGTGGTGGACGACGGCAGCCAGGACGATACCGTCGCTTACGTGCGTGCGGTCGCCGAGGCGAATCCCGGCGTGCGCCTGCTGCAGCTCGCGTCCAATACGGGCAAGGGCGGGGCTGTGCGGCACGGCCTGGCCGCGGCGCGGGGCGAGCTGATGCTCTTCACGGATGCCGACGGTTCGACGCCCATCGCGGAAGCGCCGAAGCTGCTGGCCCTGGCTGCGGCAGGGGCAGACCTGGCGATTGGCACCCGCCGCGGTCCGGGGCAGGCCGCGCACCGCACGTGGTGGCGGAGCCTGCTGGGCGGCATCTTCTGGCGGGTCACGCGCCTGATCGGCATCCCTGCCGTCTCCGATACGCAGTGCGGCTTCAAACTGCTGACCCGCGCGTGCGTCCGGCGCCTCCTGCCGCACCTGCGCGAGAACGGCTGGGCGTTCGACGTCGAGCTGCTCTACCTGGCCGGCCTGATGCACTTGCGCATCTCCGAAACGCCGGTGGTCTGGCAGGCCATCAAGGGGTCGAAGGTTCAGCCGGTCCGCGATGCGCTGCGCATGCTGGGCGCGCTGGTTCGCATCAGGCGTCACGCCGCGTCCGGCTTCCCCGACTGAACCGGCGCGTCGCTACAGCTCGATCTGGCCGCCGAGCACCACCACGCGGTTGGGCGGAATGTGGTAGAAGTGTGTCGCGTCGAACGCGTTGCGCGCCATGAAGGCGTAGAGCGTGGCGCGCCACGGCGATAGCGAGCGCCCCTTGCCGGCGAGCAGCGTTTCACCGCCCAGGAAGTACGTCGTGTTGTAGTACGAGAACGCCAGCCCCTCGGCTTCAATCTTCCCGAGGGCCTTGGGTACGCGCGGCACTTCGGTGAAGCCGTACCGTAGCAGGACCCGGTAGAAGCCCTGCCCGAGCACGCGCAGCGTCACGCGCTCGGCCTCCGCCACGAACGGCACCTCCTCCGTGCGCACCGTGACCAGCACCGTCTGCGTGTGGATGACCTTGTTGTGCTTGTAGTTGTGCAGGAGGGTGCGCGGAATGCCGGTCTCGTTGCCGGTCAGGAAGACCGCCACCCCCGGCACGCGGAGCGGCGGGTGCGCAGCTACGTCTTCGAGGAACAGTGCTTCGGAGAGCAGTTCGCTTTCGATGCGCGCCGAGAGCAGGCGCCGCCCCTGCCGCCAGATGGTCATGGCCACGTACATCAGCGCGCCAAGCAGCAAGGGGACCCAGCCGCCGGTCTGGATCTTGAGCATACAGGAACCGAGGAAGGCCAGGTTGATGGCGATGAAGAGGGTGGCCATGGGTACGAGAACGGGCAGGCGTGCGCGCCAGATCTTGGGCGCCGCCGCCACGGCCAGCAGGGTGGTGATCAGCATCGTGGCGGCCACGGCTATGCCGTATGCGCCGGCCAGTCTTCCGGACGTGCGGAAGGAGAGCACCAGGGCGATCGTGCCGGCACAGAGCGCCCAGTTCACGCCCGGCACGTAGATTTGCCCGATGGCCTGGGTGGAGGTGTGCAGGATGCGCATGCGGGGCCAGTCGCCCAGCTGGATGGCCTGCCGGGTCAGGGAAAAGGCGCCGGAAATGACCGACTGCGAGGCGATGACCGTGGCGGCCGTGGCCAGCGCGACCAGCGGGTAAAGCATCCATGCGGGGGCGAGGCGGTAGAACAGGTTCTCGGTCAGGGTCGGCTCGCGCAGCAGGAAGGCGGCCTGCCCGAAGTAGCTCAGCAACACGGCGGGCATGACGATGTAGAACCACGCCTGGCGGATGACCCGCTTGCCGAAGTGCCCCATGTCCGCATACATGACTTCGCCGCCCGTCACGGCCAGAAAGACGGTACCCAGGATCACGAATCCGAGCCAGGGCGTCTGCACGAAGACATTGATGGCGTGGAGCGGATTCACGGCGAGCAACACGCGCGGCGTCTGCGCCACCGAGCAGGCGCCCAGGACGGCGAGCGTGGCGAACCAGGCCAGCAGCACGGGGCCGAACACCGCGCCGATGCGCGCCGTGCCGCTGCGCTGCACGAGGAACAGGGCCGCCAGCACGGTGATGGAGATGGCCTGCACGTAGGGTTCGAACGCCGTGGTGGCGACGTTCAGCCCCTCGACCGCGCTGAGCACGGAGATGGCCGGCGTGATGATGCCGTCGCCGTAGAGCAGGGCGGCGCCGAAGAGCCCTGTGCCCAGCAGCAGGGCCCAACCGCGCGAGCGGTCCTCCAGGTGCCGCCCGAGCAGGGCAGAGAGCGCCAGGATGCCGCCTTCGCCCCGGTTGTCGGCTTGCAGCAGGAAGACCAGGTACTTGACGGAGATCACCAGCGCCAGCGACCAGAAGATCAGCGAGAGGATGCCCAGGATGTTGGCCTCGGTCACCGGCAGCCCGCGGCCCGCGGCAAAGCACTCGCGGAAGGCATACAAGGGGCTGGTGCCGATATCGCCGAACACGACACCCAGTGCGGCGATCAGCAGGGCGCGACCCCCCTGGGGGCTGCCCCCGGTATGCGTGTCGCCACCCTGCACTGCGTTGGTTGCTGTGTCGGACATCTGGAGAAACTGCTGGATCCCGGCCGGCGTGGGCTGCCGTCTGCGTCCCGCCGCCGCTCTGCCCCCTAGGGCGGCTATCGTTTAGCAGGGTGGGGCCTGGCATGCAAGACAGAAGCCACGACCCCAATCTGCACCTGCGCTGTCGCCGGTGTTCCCCGCGCTGCCTGCGCACCCGCAGCGCACACGGCTCACGAGGCCGTTCGCCCTCCAGATGGCAGCCTCCAGGGACGATCAAGGCACCGAGATGGCGGGCAAGCGTCCTCGCGACCCGGTCTGTGGTTGTAAAGACTCCATATACACGGCTGGTGGGACAAAAGCCGTCATGCAAGGGGTTTCGGGAGCTATCCCGGAAGTCGTGTCACTTTCCTGACGCACACCCCGGTGGAACCCCATGCACCAAAAAAACGCATGCACCAAAAACGCTTGCCCTTCGCCGGGGGGATGGGTTTCAATGCCCGCTTCACAAGCGACGCTGCTGCCGGTGGCGTGCCGTCGGTTTAAGAAAGGGAACAAGCACATGCGACCTGTCGTGTTGATTATCCGTGACGGTTGGGGCGTATCCGAGCGTGTCGAGGGCAATGCGGTGGCCGCGGCGGCGACGCCGAACGTGTCCGGCTACAAGCAGCGCTTCCCGTGGACCCTGCTCGATTGCTCGGGCGAGCCGGTGGGGCTCCCTGACGGCTACCAGGGTTCGAGCGAGGTGGGGCACCTGAACATGGGCGCGGGCCGGATCGTGATCCAGGAGTTGAAGCGCATCGACGATGGGCTGCGCATGGGTACGTTCTTCGACGTGCCGAAGTGGCGAAACCTGGTTGCGGCCTGGCGGACGAATCGCAGCCGCCTGCACCTGCTGGGCTTGCTGCAGGACGAGGGCGTGCACGCCCACCAGGAGCATCTCTTCAAGATCATGCGGCGCGCGCGCGCGGAGTTCCCGGAGGGTGAGATTGTCGTGCACCCCTTCCTGGACGGTCGCGATACGCCGCCGCGCAGCACGCTGGAGTACCTGGCGAAGCTGGCGCTGGTGATGAAGGAGGTCGGCGGCTGCCGCATCGGCACGGTCATGGGGCGCTACTACGCGATGGACCGCTCGCAGAAGTGGTCGTTGACCGACCAGGCGTACGAGTGCCTCGTGAGTGCGGTGGGCCGGCGCGCGACCGATGCCGAAGCCGCCGTGCGCGAGTCGTACGCGCAGGACAGGACGCCGGACGGCGTGGAAATGGTGGACGAGTACATTCTCCCGTACGTGGTGGGCGCATACGACGGGATGCGCGACGGCGATTGCGTCGTGCATACGAACTACCGCCAGGACCGGGCGATCCAGCTCACGCAGGCCTTTGTCGAGGACGGCTACAAGGGGCGGCGCCGGGCGCGGCCGAGGATCGTCTACCTGGGGCTCACGCGGTACTACGACGAGTTCACCGAGTACATGCTCGGTCCGATGAACGTTGGCGGCGGCATGAACAACCTCCTGGGCGAGGTGATCGCCGGCGCCGGGCTGCGCCAGCTGCGGATTGCGGAGACCCAGAAGTTCCGCCATGTGACGAGCTTCTTCAACGGGAAATCCACCACGCCGTACGCGCTGGAGGACCAGGTGGAAGTGCCCAGCCGCTTCGATCCGGCGACGTTCGCGAGCCACCCGGAGATGGAGGCGTACAACGTGACGGCGGAGCTGCTCAAGCGGCTGGCTGACAACCCGTACGCGTTCGTCGCGGTGAACTTCGCGAACGGCGACATGGTCGGTCACACCGGCGATTTCGACGCCGCGCGGCGCGCGATCGAGGTCGTGGACGAGTGCGTCGGCCATGTCGTGGCGCGGTGCCTGGAGCTGGACGCGCACATCCTCATCACGGCGGACCATGGCAATGCGGAGGAGATGCTTGACGTGGTTACCGGGATGGTCAAGACCAGCCACACGCTGAACCCGGTGGAGTGCATCTATGTGGCGCGCGACGCCGCCGGGCGGAAGCTGGCGACGCGCGGGAAGCTGGCGGATATCGCGCCCACCGTGCTGCAACTCCTGGGATTGCCTTGTCCCGCGGAGATGACGGCGCAGAGCCTGCTCATCGGGTAGTCTCATCAAGATGGACGTAAACGCGAAACGGCGGCGCGGTAGGGCGGGGCAGTCCCGGCTGCGGAGGGCCGCGCTTGGCGTGGTCGCGGGCATGCTGCTGGCGGCCGTGCAGGCGGCCGATGCGTTGACCATGGTTAACTACTACAGCCCGCACAACCGCGAGCGACCGCGGCGCAAGCGTACCGACTTCATCATCCTGCATACCACCGAGGCGCCGGCGCGCAACTCGCTGAACTCGCTCTACGCGAACGGCGAGTGCCACTACATGGTCGAGGAGAGCGGCAAGGTTTACCGCATCATCGACCACAAGCGCGTGGCGCTGCACACGGGGCGGAGCATGTGGAACGGGCTGACGGGGTTGGACGACTACGCCATGGGCATTGAGATCGTGGGCTATCACAACCGGAGCATCACGGCCGCCCAGATCGTGGCCGTGCGCGAGTTGATCGCCGAGATCCAGCGGATCTACAAGGTGCCTGACGAGAAAGTCCTGACCCATTCCATGGTGGCGTACGGCGCGCCGAACCAATGGTTCAAGCGCGCCCACCGCGGTCGCAAGCGTTGCGGCATGTGCCTGGCGAAGAGTTCCCTGCGCCTGAAACTGGGGCTTACGTCGCAGCCGACGTATGACCCCGACGTGAAGGCGGGGCGGTTGATCAATGCCGATCCCTATCTCGCGCAGGTGCTCTACGGCAGTGCGAAGGAACAGGAGACCGCTGCCACAAGGTACAACGCAGTGGACGCGAACGTGATCGGACCCGGTCGGTCGGCCTGGGACATCGCCGGCGACAAGTACCGCAGCGCCGACGTGACGTACATCTTTCCGGATCAGCGCCGGTTGCGGGGGTGCGATATCACCGATTGGCGGCAGATGTTGTCCGGCACGCGCGTCGTGCTGACGCCTGGACGGCTCCGCGAGAACGAACCGGACGAGGTTAAGACGATCGGCGTGGATGGCGCCACCGCCTGGGAGGTGGCCGGCGACGAGTACAAGAGCCGTTCCACGGTCTATTTTCTGCCCGATGGAACGGTCAAACTGGGCAGCGAACTGACCGACGCGGCGCTGAAGACGCTGCCGTCCAAGACCAAGGTGCTCGTCGGATACTCCTTCGGCGGCTGGATCACGGCAAGCCGGCAGGCCTTCGAGATCTGCGGTGAGCGCTGGAAGTTCCCGTCCACCTACTACCGGTTTCCCAATGGCGACATCACGCCTGGGAACGAGATCCACGAAGGCCGTATTCCGTCCAACACGCGCGTCTACTACCAGAACTGACCGCTCAGAGCCCGCACACGCGGCGGAAGCGGGCATAGGCCTCGTCCCATGCCGCTGTGTTCTGCGGAAGGTATGTCTTGACCGCAAAAGCGGCCTGGATCAGGGGCATCGCGGCCTGCAGTGACCGGATCAGCTTGAGCCCCAGCGCCTGAACCATCGCGTTGCCGACCGCCGTGCCCTCCTCGGGGCCGGCGAGGACGGGCACGCCCAGAGCGTCGGCCGTGAACTGATTGAGCAGGACATTGCGCGCGCCGCCGCCGACGATGTTGACCACCTTCGTGGCGCCGCCGCAGACGCCGCAGAGCTGGCCGTTCACGTAGCGGTACTTGAGCGCGAGGCTTTCGTAGACCATGCGCAGGAAGGCGCCGCGCTCCTGCGGGACGGGCTGTTTCGTGCGCTTGCAGAAGGCCACGATGGCCGCCTCCATGTTCGCCGGGTTGTAGAAGCTCTTGTCGTCCGGGTCGATGAACGCGGTGAAGGACTGCGCCGCGGCCGTGGCGAGGTTGAGATCGTCCCAGGAGGGCTCCCGGCCGTCGGTGACCGTCCACATACGCCGCAGCTCCTGGACCAGCCAGGTGCCCATGCAGTTCTTCAGGAACCGGATGTTGCCGATACCGCCCTCGTTGCTGATATTGGCAGCCATCGCGTCATCGCTCGTGATGGGCTCCGGAATGAGCTTTCCGACCAGCGACCAGGTGCCGGAGCTGATGATCAGCGCCTCGGCGGGATCGCTCACCGGGGCGGCGGCGAAGGCCGACGCGGTATCGTGGGAGCCGACGGCAATGAGCTTGGCCTGGTTAAGGCCGACGCTCTTCGCCAGGGGCTTGAGCAGCCTGCCGATGACCGTGCCGGGCGCCACGATGGGCGGCAGCATCTCCGCGGGCACCTTCAGCGCCTTGAGCATGGCGGGGCTCCACTCCCGAGTCTTGGCGTCCATGCACTGGGTGACGCTCGCCCAGGACGAATCCACGACCTTGACCCCGCCCAGGTAGTAATTGAAGAGGGAGGGGACGGGCAGGTAGCAGCAGCCGGGGCGGAGGAGATAGCGCCGGTTCTGCATGAACCAGAGGAGTTGGTTGCTGACGTTGAAGGGCTGGAAATGAATGCCGGTGATGCCGTAGATGCGGCGCGCGGGGATGCGTTTCTGCACTTCGGCGATCATGTTGTCGAGCCGGTGATCGCGGTAGCAGTACATCTTGCCGAGCATGTCGCCGTCCGGGCTGATGAACTGCCCGTCGGCGCCCCAGGTGTCGACGCCGATCGCGTCCAGCGTGTCGGATACGTTGCGCCGGTAGGCCTGCAGACCGGTTACGATGTTCTGGTAGATGAGGAGGTCGTCCCAATAGCTGCGTTCGGTCTCCTGGCCAGCCTGGTCGGCAACGAAGAGGCTCGACCCGCCGTGGGCGAAGCGGTGAATCTCCTCCAGCGTGAACCGCCCGTCGGCAAACGTCCCTGCGAAGCACTTGCCGCCCGAAGCACCCAGGTCAATCGCGAAAACACGCTTCACACTCATGCTGGTCTCCTCCCTTGGCGTTGAACGAATGGCTTGCAGGGAAGATAGGCCGAACGCAGCGACGAATCAAGCGCGAGCCAGCGCGTTCGCGTTTGAACTTTCTTGAAAGAATCCCTTTGAACCCGCTCGCGAGTACGCTATAGTGCGCGCGCTTATCCATTGACCGGGGCGTAGCGCAGACTGGTAGCGCGATTGGTTCGGGACCAATAGGTCAAGGGTTCAAATCCCTTCGCCCCGACCACCTTGAAACCAAAAAACACCGCTATCGTCAGAGTTCCGGAACGAGTCCCACGCCGCGGAGACGATCGAACCGATCCACATGCCCGCGAACGTTCGGGTCCTCGTCACGTCTCTCGATGCGCCCACTCCGGCCCTCAAGCCCACGCGGATCGAGGATGTGGTCGGCTGCTTGCGCTTCAGCGGTCCGACCAAGTCGCTCGCCGATATGGAGCAGGCGATTGAGCGGGGTGCCCGGGAGCAGTGTGCGTGAAGGGCGTGGACACCAACGTCGTCGTTCGCTTCCTCACGCGCGATGACGAGGGCCAGTTCACCAAAGCCGTCGCCTTGATCAGCCAGGAGACCCCTCTCTCCTTGTTCCCGCCCAAGCCGCCGACGTAAGGAGGCGGATCCCCCTCCATCCCCCCCGTTGCCCGGTCTGGAACCGCCACGCTCCCCGCGCCACCCGTTTGATATCCCGGTCTACGAAGCAGAACCCGCGGCGATCATCGTCCCGACCAACGCGCCTATGATAGCCCCTACCAGGGGACTGGATGTCAGCGGTCAGGTGCCGCCAGCGCGTTTTCCCAGGTAGCCAATCGTGCCGCCTACAACGGCGCCAACACAGACTGCGACTGCGTATCGGATCATGGCAAAGCCTCCTATCGTCTGCAGGTGAATCGTGTCTTGATGGACCATGGCACGAGTATCCACACCAGGGGCGGATGCGTCCAGACCGTACCGCACGCTCCGCCCTCGTCACGCGACCTTGCTTGTGTTGTGACCTTCTGGGGGTGCTGCCAGAGTATACAGCCGATCCTTGTCACCCGCGCGGGCGGGGCCTCTTCGGCGGAACGATCAACCGAGAACCGCAGTCAGCCCTTGTCGGCGTTCGGTTAGGTGCGATGCTAGAGACCATCCCGGCAGGCGTTGCGCGTAACGCATCAGTGACAGGAGGGGGCTTACATGGCACCTAACGGCCGGGACGGCCGTCTCCATCGCGTGGGCAGGCGACGAGGCGTGGAGACGGCGGTCCCCGCCGTTATCGCCATCCCCTCGCGTTAGCGGGTATACGGCGGCTGTAAGGCGTCGTACAGCCGCGTCCTTCAGCATGCCCGCCACGCCATCCAGGTCGGCATCGCGGGGCTCGACGATCTTGCTCCAATCCTTGCCCGTGCGCTCCTCCATGCCTCCCCGGTCCGGGCCATGCAGGCGGATCACCACGTTCTCGGTGAGCAGGTCGGCGTGCTTGCTGTAGATATCGAAGACCGGTGGCATGTAGGGCATGTTGATGCCGCTCACCCGAACCTGTAGTGCTTCCGGACGTCCTTGCTGATCTTCCAGGTGCAGGACAGGCCTTGCGGGAACGTGACGAGATCGCCCTTACCCATCGCTACGGGCTGGCCGCCGTCCGGTGTGACGGTCAGCTCGCCTGCGAGGAAGTAGCAGGTCTCCGGCTCGTCGTAGGCCCACGGGAACTCGGATGCTTCCTTCGTCCAGATCGGCCACTTGAACACGCCCAGCTTGTCCAGATCTTCCCGCTTCGGCTGATGCACGACCTGTATCGCATTCATCGCACAACTCGTTGTGGCCACTGATGGGGCTCTCCACGAGTATCCACAGGATACATGCGGACGTCCAGACTGTAGCTGGCAGGTCAGGGGGACAATACGGTTTCGGTCCCAGAGAAGAAGGCCGCTTGCCTTGTCGGTCTCGCACTCTATGATGTCGGCTTGGATTAAGGCAAGGGAGCAACTCCACGTGGGTGCACGAAACAGAAGTAGGGGTGCGGCATATTGAGGTTGAATTTGCGCCAAAGCTGTAGTAGTGCATACTACATAACAGGAGGCACCCATGAACGTAACACTCGGCATCGAGCAACGGCGGCGGGACATTCTGGCGGAGTTGGCGGGGTTGGCTCGGATACGGCGGGGCAGCGTGACGGAGCAATATGTCGAGGCGGCTGGGCGGAGGGGGCGGGCGCTCCGGCGCGGGCCCTATCCGCTGTACTCGTTCAAGACGAGGGGCAGGACCGTGTCCCGGCGCATCCGGGCCGAACAGGCCGCCGTCTATCGCGAACAGATCGCCGCGGGACGCCGTTTCCAAGAACTCGCGCACGAACTGATGGAACTGGGCGAGGCCCTCTGCGAGCAGGACCTGCGGGCCGACACGGTAAAAAAAACGCCGAATGCCTGATCGAACGGGAACTCGAGGCCAGCCGGATCGTCGAACGCCTGGCCGCCGAGAAGGCTCCCGACATGGAGGCTTGGGAGCAAGCCGTGCTCGTGACGGCCCTTGGTGCCGGTGCCAAGGCCTTGGAGGCCGTCCTCTCCGGCGTCGGATCCGGACGACGGAGCGGCCCCGTGCGGTGTGCGTGCGGTGCGACGATGGGAAGCGTCGGGTTGCGGGACAAGGAGGTCGTGACCGCGCTGGGGCCGGTCAACTACCACCGCAGCCTGTTCGTCTGCCCCGCCTGCGGCGCCAGCCGCTTTCCCGGCGACCAGGCACTGGACATGGAGCATACGGGCTTCTCCCCCG